>PFUD01000122.1 GCA_002789915.1 Comamonadaceae bacterium CG_4_9_14_3_um_filter_60_33
TGGCTGAATAGCGCGCAGTAGGCGGCGCGGCTGGCGGGCTTCTTGGAGAACAGAACCAGCCCGGCGGTGTCGCGGTCGATGCGGTGAATCGGCACAAGTTCATTCAGGCCGCGTTTGTTTTTTAGCCGCACCAGCACCGTTTCGCGCAGGTAAGCGCCGGAGGGCACTACCGGCAAAAAATGCGGTTTATCGACGACCAGCAAGTGCGCGTCCTCAAACAGCACCACTTCGTCAAACGGGATGGCCGGTTCGTCGGGCACCTCGCGGTAGTAGTACAGACGCTGAGTCAAGCGTTGATGTGCGGCATAGGGCGCTTGGTTGGCGCGCTGTGGCAAGACGGCCTGGCCAAGTTCGTCGATGACGTCGCCGCGCGCCAGTCGCTCTATCCAGGTCTGTTGCGTGATGTTGGGGAAGCGCTCGGTTAAAAAGTCCAGCAACGTCGGCCACGGTCCGGCTGGTAGGCCGACACAACTCGGGCCTATGCCGTCCCGCGTGGGCGGTTTAAATGGTGGTTTAAACGCGCTCAAACACCAGGTCCCACACGCCATGGCCCAGTTTGAGGCCGCGGTTCTCGAACTTGGTCAACGGCCGGTAATGCGGCTTGGGCGCATAGCCCAGCAGTTCGGGGTGCTGGTTCAGAGCCGTATTTTTCAGCAAGGGCTCGGCACTCAGCACTTCCAGCATCTGTTCGGCATAGGGCTGCCAGTCGGTGGCGCAGTGCAGGTAACCGCCCACTTTCAGGCGCGCTGCCAGTTTGGCGATCAGCGGCGGTTGGATCAGGCGGCGCTTGTTGTGTTTCTTTTTGTGCCACGGATCGGGGAAAAAAATGTGCACGCCGTCAAGGCTTTGCTCTGGCAGCATGTGGTCGATGACGTCAACCGCGTCATGCGCGCAGATGCGGATGTTGTGCAGGTTCAGCTCGCCAATGCGTTTGAGCAGCGCGCCCACGCCGGGTTCATGCACCTCGCAGCACAAAAAGTTGGTCTGTGGCAGTGCCGCGGCAATGTGCGCCGTGGCCTCGCCCATGCCAAAACCGATTTCCAGCACGATGGGCCTGGGGCGCTTGGCATCTGGGTCGGCTGCTTCCGCAAAAGCCGCTGCAAAATCAAGCGCATTGGCTTGGTAGGGCAGCAAAAAGCGCGGCCCCAATTCATCAAATGCCTTGGTCTGCCCGCTGGTGACACGACCGGCGCGGCGCACGAAACTCTTGATGGTTTTGGGATAGGCCACCTCGGCGAGCGATTGTGGCCGGATGCGCGTGGCACGGGCCGGTTCGGGCGCTTCCAAGGGCGCTTTCTGGGGTGCATCGATGGGGCTGTTGGGGGGAGTATTTTGGGTGTCGTTCACGGGGCGCGATTGTAGAGACACTGCCATTGCGCCACCCATTGGGCCAGGGCGTCAGCGGCAACATGCTGCGACGTCAATCCCAGCACCGCAGCGGCTTGGTTGAGCGCGGCCAGCGGCTGGTGCGTATCCAAAGCCTGGGCGCCATTTTGTTTGCTGAGTTTTTCGCCATTGGCGCCCAGCACCAGCGGCGTGTGCAGGTAACGCGGCGTGGCAACCCCTAAGGCGCGTTGCAGCAACATCTGGCGCACGGTGTTGTCGGCCAGGTCCTCGCCGCGCACCACGTCGGTGATGCCTTGTTTGGCATCGTCCACCACCACGGCCAATTGGTAGGCAAAGCAGCCATCGGCACGCTTGAGGACGAAGTCGCCCACCGCGGCGCTGACGTCTTGCACCTGCGCCCCGAGTCGGCGGTCTTGCCAATGGATGCGGGACGGGTCATCAGTTCTGAAACGCCAGGCTCGCGCCGGTTTGCCCTGCAAGCCGTTACGGCAGGTACCAGGATAAATCAGCTCGCCGTGGCGCGCCTTGACATGGCCGCTGCGCAGTTGGGCAAGTTCAATATCTCGGCGCGAGCAGCCGCAGGGGTAAGCCTGGCCGCTGGCGACAAGCCGGTCTAGCGCCTGCTGGTAAAGCGCCAATCGAGTCGATTGGTAAAGCGGCGACTGGTCGCTGTGCAGGCCGCAGGCAGCCAGTTGCTGTAGGATGGTCCGGTCCATGCCAGGCAGGCAGCGCGTGCTGTCCACGTCTTCGATACGCACCAGCCATTGACCGCCATGGGCACGCGCATCGAGCCAACTCGCCAGCGCCGCCACCAGCGAGCCTGCATGCAGCCCCCCGGTGGGCGAGGGCGCAAAGCGGCCGGTGTAAATGAACGTCCCTGGCAAGTCTGGGTTCAGGCAACGGCCAGCGCCAGTTCCAGCCCTGATACAAACGCGTCTTCCACGCGATGCCCCAGACACCAGTCGCCACAGACGCCCAGCCCTTTTTTCGCATCCCACAGGTGGCTTTGACCCAGCGGCTGGATGGTTTTGGCGTAAAGCCAGCGCTGGCTGTCCACATGGGCGGGCTCGGCGCGGATGCCGGTGACCTCGCTGAACGCCTTGAGCAGTTTGGCCTCGGCGCGGGGGGCGTCGTCGTGAATGTGTTCCTGCGACCAGGCGGCGCTGGCCTGCACGGTCCAGCGTTCGATGGGGTCGCGCCCGGGCTTGCTCGATTCACGTGCCAGCCAGGCAATGCGGTGGTGCGTGCTGCGCGCAGCGTTCCATTGCGGCCCCAGCGCCGACAGGCCGGGCTGCATGGCTTGCGGAAAAGCCAGCATCAGCGTCCAGCAGGGTGCCACCTTGACTTGCTCAAGCTGCTTGATCCAGGCTTTGGATTGCTCCGAGGTTTGCAGCAGAGCATGCGCCTGCGCGCTTGGCATGGCGAGCAAGACGCCATCGAAACCCGAGAACACATGCTGCGTGCCATCCAAGCCTTCGGTGCGCAATTGCCATTGTTTGGGTTTGACAGCATCGGGCTCGATGCGCATCACGCGGGTTTGCAGTTCGATGCGCCCGTCGGCCAGCAGTGGCTCGGCCCAGCCGCCCACCAGCGACTTCATGCCCGGTACCGCCACCCAGTGGGCGTCATGGCTGGGTAACCCCGGTGCGGTCACATGACCGAGTTCGTCGAGCACCTGCACGCTGTTGGCGCTCCAGCGCTTGCACAGGCTGGGGGCGGTTTCCAGCGCTTTCAGGAAACGAGGGTCACGCGCGGTGAAATACTGGGCACCGTGGTCGAAAGAGCCGAAGGCGCTAGAGCGGGTCGCCATGCGCCCGCTGGTGCCACGGCTTTTTTCGAAAATGGTCACCTGGTGACCGGCTTGCACCAGGGTGCGGGCGCAGGTGATACCGGCCATGCCAGCGCCAATCACGGCAAAATGGCGGGGAGCGCGTTGCGCTGTTGTCATATTTTTCTCCAGTTGGGATCGATGCATGTTGCTTTGTGAATGTGTCCGACTTTACCAGCCCTACAAACCCCGGTGGCGATCCAGCAGTGCGGCGCGTGGTGGGGCTCTCCAGTTGTGTCAGCCACCATTGCAAAGCGCGCCCGGTGGCGTTACTGGCAGCGCGCCAGGCATCGTTGACGCGCACGGCCACGTCGCTCAGAGGCTCGGGCGCTTTGGCCAGCTTGATGCCATCAAAATGGCTGCGCTTTATTGCCCAATTTGAAAAGTACAGTAGAGGTTATTGAAGGAGATTCATCATGTTGACCCTCAGACCATCCCAAGAGCGCGGCTATGCTGACCATGGCTGGCTCAAATCGTTTCACAGTTTTTCTTTTGCCGGCTATTTTGATCCTGCCCATATGGGCTGGGGCAACCTGCGCGTCATCAATGAAGACTGGATCGCTCCCGGCAAAGGCTTCGGCACCCACGGCCACCGCGACATGGAAATCGTCACCTACGTGTTGCAGGGCGAGTTGGCGCACCAGGACAGCCTGGGCAACGTCAAGGCCATTCCGCCCGGTGATGTGCAGCGCATGAGCGCCGGCACCGGCGTGCAGCACAGCGAGTTCAACCACGCGCCCAATGACACCACGCATTTGCTGCAAATCTGGATCGACCCCAATGTCAGGGGTGTCAAACCCAGCTACGAGCAAACCACATTTGCCGATAGTGCCAAGCAGGGCCACCTGTGTCTGGTGGCTTCGCCTGACGGCGCGCAGGGTTCGGTTGCCCTCAACGCCGATGCCCGTTTGTATGCAGGTTTGTTCGAGGCCGGGCAAACTGCCGCGCTTGAACTGGCTGTAGGGCGCAAGGCTTATGTGCATCTGGTGCGCGGTGCCTTGAAGGTGAACGGCGTGGCACTGCACACTGGCGATGCTGCGCTGCTTGTCGACGAAACAAGGGTGACCTTGACCGAGGCGCAGGATGCCGAACTGCTGGTGTTTGATTTGTGCGCTTAGATTTTTTTAAAGGAACTTTGATCATGGCGAAAGTTGCAGTTGTTTTTCATTCGGGTTATGGCCACACCCTGCGCATGGCGCAATCGGTGGCTGATGGCGCCAACGCCGAGTTGCTGGCGATCGATGCCGACGGCAATTTGACCGAAGCTGGCTGGGCCACGCTCAACGAGGCTGACGCCATCATCATGGGCAGCCCAACCTACATGGGCAGCGTGAGCTGGCAGTTCAAAAAGTTTGCCGATGCGTCGAGCAAACCCTGGTACAGCCAGTCCTGGAAAGACAAGATTTTTGGCGGCTTTACCGCCAGCGCCAATGTCAACGGCGACAAACACTCCACCATCCATTACTTCATGACGCTGGCCATGCAGCATGGTGGCATCTGGGTTGGCACCGGCCTGCACTACAACAACACCAAGGCCTCGCAGCGTGACGACGTCAATTACCTCGCCTCCAGCGCAGGCCCCATGGCGCAAACCCCGGGCGATGCCGGTGGCGCTGAAATGAACGCTGGCGACCTCGAAACCGCCCGCTTGTTCGGCCAGCGCGTGGCCGAGCTAGCGGCCAAATTCAAAAGCTGAGGCCAGGCCTGCTCTGCCGCGATAATCACGGCCTATGTCCAATCCCAAAGTCTTGTTCGGCTTTCATGCCGTGGGCGTGCGCCTGAAGACCGCACCCAAATCCGTTGTTGAAATCTACGTTGACCCGACGCGCCGCGACGCGCGCATGCGTCAGTTTGTTGACAAGGTCAAAGAGGTGGGTGTGCGCCTGCTAGAGGCCGACGGCATGCGCCTGGCCAAGATGTGCGGCAGCCACGGTCACCAGGGCGTGGCCGCGCGGGTGCATGAACTCACGCAGGTGACGTCGCTTGATGAATTGCTGGAGCAACTTGAAGCCACCCAACTTGAATTGCCACTGAATGAGCGCGAGCAACCGCTGATTCTGGTGCTAGACGGTGTCACCGATCCGCACAACCTGGGTGCCTGCCTGCGCGTGGCCGATGGTGCCGGCGTGCATGCCGTGATCGCACCCAAAGACCACGCGGCAGGTATCAACGCCACGGTGGCCAAAGTGGCCAGCGGCGCGGCCGAGACTGTACCCTACTTCATGGTGACCAACCTGGCGCGCACCTTGAACGAGCTCAAGGAGCGCAACATCTGGATCATCGGCACCAGCGATGTCGCTGACAAAACGCTGTACCAGGCTGATCTGAAAGGGCCGGTCGCGCTGGTGCTGGGTGCCGAGGGCGACGGCATGCGCGCGCTCACCGCCAAGACCTGCGACGAGCTGGTCAGCATCCCGATGCGCGGCGCCGTGGAAAGCCTGAACGTGTCGGTGGCCAGCGGCGTGTGCCTGTACGAGGCGCTGCGCCAGAGGTCGCTGTAGCAAGCCCACCCCCGGGCCGGTGTCTGCTGTAGGGTGCCGCGCCTAAGCAAATGTTGAAGCGCTTGCCAGCGGCAGGCCAGCTTGGTCCTTGGCCGCCAACAGCGGTGACAGGGAGACTGGCCATTGGATACCCAGCGCCGGATCATTCCACAGCAGGCAACGCTCGTGCTCGGGGTACCAGTAGTCGGTGGTTTTGTAGAGAAATTCGGCGCTCTCGCTGGTCACCAGAAAGCCGTGCGCAAAACCTGGCGGAATCCAGAGTTGGCGCTTGTTCTCAGCCGACAACACCACACTCTCCCATTGGCCGAAATGGGGCGAGCTGCGGCGCAAATCGACCGCCACATCAAACACCTCACCCTGCGTGACGCGCACCAGCTTGCCCTGCGGATGCTCGATCTGGTAATGCAGGCCGCGCAACACGCCCTGGGCTGACTTGCTGTGGTTGTCCTGCACAAAGGGCAGGTCGAGCCCGGTGCATTGGGCAAAGTCGCGGGCGTTGAAGCTCTCGAAAAAGAAACCGCGCGCATCGCCAAAAACCTTGGGTTCGAGGATCAGCACGCCGGGCAGGGCGGTGGGGGTGACGGTGTAGGGCATGGTTTAGGCGTTTTCTGGTGCATGGATTGCAACGTCACTTTGTTCCTCGCAATGACAAATTCTTGCTGTCATGGCGAGCGCAGCGTGGCAATCCATGTATTTTCATTTGAGCAAAGTTAACAAATACTTGCCGTAGCCATTCTTGGCCAAGGGGGTGGCGAGTTTGAGGATTTGCTCGGCATCAATCCAGTTTTGGCTGAAGGCAATTTCTTCCGGGCAGGCCACTTGCAATCCCTGGCGTTTTTGCAGCGTGGCGATGAAGCTGGCGGCCTCCAGCAGGCTGTCGTGGGTGCCGGTGTCGAGCCATGCGTAGCCGCGGCCCATCATCTCGACATTGAGCTGTCCCAAATCCAGGTAGTGCCGGTTGACGTCGGTAATTTCGAGCTCGCCGCGCGGCGACGGCTTGATGTGGGCGGCAATGTCGCAGACCTGCTCGTCGTAAAAGTACAGGCCGGTAACGGCGTAATTGCTCTTGGGTTGCTTGGGTTTTTCTTCGATGCTGATGGCGCGCTTGTGCTCGTCAAAGGCCACCACACCGTAGCGCTCGGGGTCGGTCACGTGGTAGGCGAAAACGCTGGCACCGGTCGCGCGGGCGTCGGCATGGGCCAGTTGCTTGATGAGGTCGTGGCCGTAAAAAATGTTGTCGCCCAGTACCAGCGCGCTGGGCTGGCCGGCCACAAAGTCACGGCCGATGATGAAGGCCTGCGCCAGACCGTCGGGGCTGGGTTGCACCGCATAGCTGATGGCCATGCCCCACTGGCTGCCGTCGCCCAGCAGCTCGGCAAAACGCGGCGTGTCTTGCGGGGTGGAGATGATCAGCACCTCTTTGATGCCAGCCAGCATGAGCGTGCTCAAGGGGTAATAGATCATCGGTTTGTCATAAACCGGCATGAGCTGTTTGCTCACCGCCTGCGTGACTGGGTAAAGCCGGGTGCCGGAGCCACCAGCCAGGATGATGCCTTTGCGTTGTGCCATGTGATGGTTTCCTGTGTTTAAAGGGTTTCTGCGAGCATGCGGTCCACGCCCAGTTGCCAGTCCGGCAGGGTCAGGCCAAAGGCGGCTTGCAACTTGCCTGTGTCCAGGCGCGAGTTGTGGGGGCGTGTGGCGGCAGTCGGAAAAGCGCTGCTGGGCACTGGTTCGACTTCATCTGCCTTGATCTTGATGGCGGGTTGCACCTTGGGTGCCTGCGCTATGACATGCTTGGCGTAGTCGAACCAGGTGGTGCAACCGCCGGCCACCAAGTGGTAAGTGCCGGCCAAAGCTTTGTCGTCGACTTTGTTGTCTGACGTGTTCTTGAACACCTGGCGAATGGCGTGCGCCGTGATGTCGGCAATCAGGTCGGCACCAGTGGGTGCACCGAACTGGTCGTTGATCACGGTGAGTTGCTCGCGCTCTTGCGCCAGGCGCAGCATGGTCTTGGCAAAGTTGCCGCCACGCGCCGCATAGACCCAACTGGTTCTGAAGATCAGGTGCTGCGGGGTGTGCTGGGCAATCAGCCGCTCACCTTCAAGTTTGCTTGTACCGTACACGCTCAAAGGGCCGGTAACGTCGGTTTCAATCCATGGCTTTTCGCCGCTGCCGTCAAAGACGTAGTCGGTGCTGTAGTGCACCAGCCAGGCGCCGATTTTTGCCGCTTCAAAGGCCAGCACACCGGGCGCCAGCGCGTTGAGGGTGCGCGCTAAAGTTGCTTCACTTTCAGCCTTGTCAACGGCGGTGTGGGCAGCGGCATTGACGATGACATCGGGCTGCGTCAAGCGCACTGTGTCTGCCAGATCGTCAAGGCGGCTGAGATCGCCGCAATACTGGCTGCTGTGGCGGTCTAGTGCGATGAGTTCACCAAGCGGAGCCAGGCTGCGCTGCAGTTCCCAGCCCACCTGACCATTTTTACCGAGGAGAAGGATTCTCAAAATGTGTTTCCCATTAATTAATTGGAATCTGACCCCAATTATTTGTAATGCTTTTGCACCCACTCGCGGTAGGCGCCGCTTTGCACGTGGGTGACCCAGTCGGGGTTGTCGAGGTACCACTGCACTGTTTTGCGGATGCCGGAGTCGAACGTTTCTGCTGGTTTCCAGCCAAGTTCGCGCTCAAGCTTGTGCGCGTCGATGGCGTATCGGCGGTCGTGGCCGGGGCGGTCGGTCACATAAGTGATTTGATCTTTATACGGTTTGCCGTCGGCACGCGGTCGCAGTTCGTCAAGCAGCGCACAAACGGTGTGGACGATGTCCAGATTGGCCTTTTCGTTCCAGCCGCCGACGTTGTAGATTTCGCCCAAGCGGCCAGCTTCAAGCACGCGGCGAATGGCGCTGCAATGGTCTTTGACGTAAAGCCAGTCGCGAATCTGTTGGCCGTCCCCATACACCGGCAGCGGTTTGCCGACCAGCGAGTTGACGATCAGCAGCGGAATGAGCTTTTCGGGGAAGTGGTACGGGCCGTAGTTGTTGGAGCAGTTGGTGGTAAGCACCGGCAACCCGTAGGTGTGGTGCCAGGCGCGCACCAGGTGGTCGCTGGCGGCCTTGCTGGCGCTGTACGGGCTGTTGGGCTCGATGTGGCTGGTCTCGGTGAAGGCAGGGTCGTCTTTGGTCAGCGAGCCATAGACCTCGTCGGTGGATACATGCAGAAACCGGAAGGAGGACTTGGTTGCGCCAGCCGTCATTGCGAGGGGCGCAGACCCGTGGCAATCCAGGTTTTCAGGCAAATTAGACCAGTAGCCGCGCACCGACTCCAGCAGGTGAAACGTGCCAACAATATTGGTTTGGATGAAGTCGCCGGGGCCGTGAATGGAACGGTCCACATGGCTCTCGGCGGCAAAGTTGATCACAGCGCGGGGCTGGTGCTCGGCCAGCAACTTAGCGACCAGTGCGGCATCGCCAATATCACCCTGCACCAGGGTATGGCGCGCATCACCTTGCAGGCTTTGCAGGTTTTCGGGGTTGCCGGCGTAGGTGAGTTTGTCCAGCGTGATGACTGGCTCGTCGCTTTGCGCCAGCCAGTCGAGCACGAAATTGGCGCCAATAAAACCGGCGCCGCCAGTGACCAGAATCATGTTGTTTTCCTAAATTTTTTGATCTTGAAGTGTAATGGCGATGAATTAGCAATTTTGATGACATTGTGTCGTGTCCCGCGCCGTGCAGGAGCGGCACGCTTGCCGTGCAGGCCACTCAAGCCGCCGCTTCAATCTCGCTCGACAGCGTCAGCCACTGTTCTTCCAGGCTTTGCAATTCTTCATTGACCGCTTTCAGGCGTTTGCCCTGGTTGGCAAAGTCTGCTGGCGGCGGCGACTGGCAGAGGTGACCTTCAAGCTGTGTACCCTCGGCTTGCAGCACCGCCATTCGGGTTTCAAGGTCGGCCAGTTTGCGCTTGAGTGAGCCGCTGGGCGCGGGCTTGTGCTTGAGCTTGTTTGCAGCTGCCGCAGCTTCGGCCTGCGCCTTGCGCTCGGCCTTGGCTGCCGCGTTACTGGCTTCGCGGATGAGTTCACGCTGGCGCTTGGCTTCGTCGAGCAAATAGCGCTGGTAGTCGTCGAGGTCGCCGTCGAAGGGTTCGACGCCGCCATGCGAGACCATCCAGAACTCATCACACACACTGCGCAGCAGGGCGCGGTCGTGGCTGACCAGCATCACGGTGCCTTCAAATTCATTGAGCGCCATCGCCAGCGCCTCACGTGTGGCCAGGTCAAGGTGGTTGGTGGGCTCGTCGAGCAGCAGCAGGTTGGGCCGCTGCCAGACGATCATGCACAGCACCAGCCGGGCTTTTTCGCCGCCGCTCATGCTTCCCACGGCCTGCTTGACCATGTCGCCGCCAAAGTTGAAGGTACCCAGAAAACTGCGCAGGTCCTGCTCACGCGTTTGCTGGCCGATGATCTTGCCGACCGCCGTCATGTCCTTGACCAGGCGGATCATGTGCTCCAGCGGGGTGTCAGCCGGGCGCAGCACGTCAAGCTCTTGCTGGGCAAAGTAGCCAATGCTCAAGCCCTTGCCTTCGGTGATTTCGCCGCTGATGGCGACCAGGTCGCGCGCGATAGTTTTTACCACGGTCGATTTGCCCTGACCGTTGGCGCCCAGAATGCCGATGCGCTGGCCCGCCAGCACCGATTTGCTGACGTTGCGCACGATGACAGTGGGCGGCGTGCCTGCGGGTGCGTCGTCGGGTGGCGGGTAGCCAAAGCTGACGTTCGACATCGACAGCATCGGGTTGGGCAGGTTGGCGGGTTCCTTGAATTCGAAGGTGAAGTCAGCCTCTGACAGCAGCGGCGCGATTTTTTCCATGCGATCCAGCGCCTTGACCCGGCTTTGCGCCTGCTTGGCCTTGCTGGCCTTGGCCTTGAAGCGGGCAATGAACTTTTGCAGGTGGGCAATTTTGTCTTGCTGTTTGACAAAGGCGTTTTGCTGCAGGTTCATCTGCTCTGCGCGCATGTCCTCAAACTTGCTGTAGTTGCCGCCGTAACGTACCAGTTTTGCAGCGTCGATGTGCAGCGTGACGTTGGTCACGGCATCCAGAAATTCGCGGTCGTGGCTGATCACGATCATGGTGCCTTCGTACCGTTTAAGCCAGCTTTCCAACCAGACCAGCGCGTCCAGGTCGAGGTGGTTGGTGGGCTCGTCGAGCAGCAGCAAGTCGCTGGGGCACATCAGCGCACGGGCCAGTTGCAGGCGCATGCGCCAGCCGCCCGAGAAGCTGTTGACCGGGTTGTCGAGTTCGGTGGTTTTGAACCCCAGGCCTTGAATGAGCGCCTGGGCACGCGCTGTGGCGTCGTTCACGCCGGCATCTTGCAGCGCCATGTAGGCGTGGGCCATGCGGTCGTAGTCGTCGGTGGCCTCGGAAGCTGTGACCTCCTGTTGCGCCGCCAGCAGGGTGGTGTCGCCATCGACCACGAAGTCGGTGGCGCTCTGCTCGGTTTCGGGCATGTCCTGGGCGACCTGGCCCATGCGCCATTGGGTCGGAATGTAGTACTCGCCGCCGTCTTCGTGCAGGTTGCC
>PFUD01000001.1 GCA_002789915.1 Comamonadaceae bacterium CG_4_9_14_3_um_filter_60_33
TTCTGGCGACCAAGTAACGCGGTACGTGTAGTGTTGGATATTCATTACATTACTCCCAATTTTTCAATGGCTTGAAGCACTTGCCCGACTTGATATGGTTTTGCCTTACCTTTGGCGTTCTGGATGTTGACGCGTGGATCGTCAGGCCAGGGAGTTTTGAAAATGGCGTGGCTACTGCCGTCTTGCCTAGGCTTGCCGAAGTAGGACGCACAAACCTTTTTAAAGTCCTTAAAACTTACATTACCCGGTTCTCGGCGCATCATCTCCAGGATTCTTTCGATTTGTGCCATAGGCGCGAATGGTGCCATTAATAAGACCAAATGTTAACCCAAAGTCCCAAATTCTTGTCCAGCCTGATTGTGGGTAGTGCAGTCCATCGGGACCAATATCTGGAGTCCTCGTCATTGCCGTCGTTCGCTGGTATCGGTGTGATCGGCGGCTGAGGGCACCTTGGCGATCGCCATGAAGATCGGCTGGTCTGTCTACAAAATCTTGAATCTGGCTTACCCGGAACCGGGCATTGGTGGCCGTCTGGAAAGTCCCCTGACCTGCCCATGGTGAAAATTCAACCAATGGCTCTTATCAGCCGCTACAAGTCATTCTCGGGCAAATTCCCAATGCCCGCTCCCACTGCGTTGGCGTTAACGGCCAAGCGCTCAAGGCACGTCCGAGGGCCGAGGGGATTCTTCAGGCAGTTCTGCCGGTGGGCAACTGGCCAGCAGAATAAAAAGTTTCAGTTGCACGCCGCCGGCTTGCCCAAAGTTGATGATTTTTTGGATCATTCGCTCATCAAGAACATGGCCGGCCGACAACATCATCACGCCATTGGGCGCGATGAGGTCGCGCGACAGCGCCATGTCGGCGCGCAGGTCGGGCGCCGAAACATACCTTTCGTCAGGCCGCAATTGAATGTCGGGCGGTGGCGCTGTCAGCAAATCAACCAGGGCAGTGACCACCTGCGGGTCGTAGCGGCGGCCGCTGCCGTGAACAATGATGGTTTTGGCTTCTTCGGCTGTGATCCTGGTTTGCGTGACGGTGCCAATTTGCATGTTGTCGTAGTCGCTGGCCACAGACAAGATGCGTGTGCCCATGGGGATGGCGGTGCCTGACAGCACGCCGGGGAAGCCACCGCCGTCAAAATGTTCAAACTGCGCCGCAATCATTTCAGCGGCGTTTTTTAGATCGGACAAGGGCAGCAGTAAATGCTCGGCCTGTGCCGGATGTTTGCGGTAGGCATCGAGCTGCGCCTGGTTCATCATGGCCACTGACGTGTTGAGCAATGCGTCAGTAAAACCCACCTTGCCAATTTCATGCAGCATGCCAGCAATAAAAATGTCTTGCACCTCATGGGCATCGAGCTGTAGTTTTCGGGCGATGCGGCGCGCCAGATCGGCCACGCGACGGGAGTGGCCGGCCAAATTGCCCCCGCGCATTTCCATCAGGGTGGAAAACACTTTGATGGAGGTGATAAAGCTGTGCTTGAGCTTCTCGTTGACGCCTTGCAAGGTGTCATTGGCCGCCCAAAGTTCAGCGGTGCGCGCCTGTACCTTGGCCTCCAGACTGGCGTTCAGGCCCCTGAGTTCTTCGTTTTGGCAAGCGGTCAGCACGACCAGGCGCTGGCGTTCTTGCTCCAGCGCCTGGCGTTCCAGCGCTCGGCGCACGATCAGCACAATTTCGTGGTCGTCCCAAGGCTTGGTGATGTAGCGGTAAATTTCACCGCGATTCACAGCACCCATGATGGACATCACATCAGCGTGGCCGGTCAGCAGCATGCGCACGGTGTCGGGCCAGCGCGCGTGCACCAGTTCCAGAAACTCGGTGCCATCCATATCTGGCATGCGCATGTCCGAGATCACCAGGTCAACCGGCTCTGAGGCCAGCAGCGCCAGGCCCGCCTTGCCACCTTCTGCGGTGCGCACCTCAAAGCCTTTGCCCCGAAAAAGCCGCCGCAGCGAGGCCAGTACGTTGGGCTCGTCATCGACGCACAAAACGACGGGCAATTTGGCTTCGGCCGGGATTGTGTTCATTGGGTCATGGTTCCGTCAGAGGCCTGCGCGCCAGCAGGCTGGGTGATGGGCAAGGTGACGCGCATGGTGGTGCCCTTGCCAACTTCGGTCTGCACCGTGATGCTGCCCTGGTGTTTTTGGATGATGCCGTACGACAAGGAGAGCCCCAGGCCAGTGCCTTTGCCGATGGGTTTGGTGGTGAAGAAGGGGTCAAAAATGCGCGGCACCACGTCTGGCGGGATACCGCTGCCGGTGTCGCTCACGTCAATCCAGACCGTGTCGCCAGCCTGCCCCGAGCTCACCGTGATCTTGCCGCGCTCGGGGCCAATGGCGTGCGCGGCGTTGAGCACCAGGTTCATCACCACCTGGTTGATTTGCGACGGCAGGCATTGCACCGCGGGCAGGTCGCCATAAGCCTTGACCACGTCGGCTTTGTATTTGAGCTCGTTGTTGACCACGTTCAGGGTGGAGTCAATGCCCTGGTTCAGGTCAACAAATTGCCAGTCGGGGTTCAGGTCAACCCGAGAGAAATCTTTCAGGTCTTGCACAATTTTGCGCACCCGCACAATGCCTTCTTTGGATTCGCGCATCAGGGTCGGAATGTCTTCCTTCAAGAAGTCGAGTTCGACTTCGGCACGCAGCGCCTGTAGTTCGGCCAAGGTCTGTGCGTTGCAGTGGGCGCTCTCGGCTGCCTCGTAAGCGTCGAGCATGCGAAACAGGTCGGTCAGGTAGTTCTCCAGGGTGCCAAAGTTGGAAAAAATGTAGCCAATCGGGTTGTTGATTTCGTGCGCCACGCCGGCTGCGAGTTGGCCGATGGAAGCCAGTTTTTCCGACTGGATCAGGTGCTCCTGCGCCTTGGACAACTTGGCGTTGAGCAAATTCAGCTCGGCGGTGCGCTGGGCAATGAGCTCTTCAAGTGTGCCCTGGTCATTGCGCAGATCAGTTTGCGGACGGCGTGGTGGCTGGTTCATGCATCGGTCTCAGTCAATGAAAAAACAAAAATCTTGCCGCGCGAGCGCGAATTTGCGCCCATCTGGTGCCACTGTACAAAACAAGGCTTTCCGTCCACCACGATCGGGCAGCGAACACCCTCGGCCGCACCCAACACAGCAGCGTCAAGTTGGGGCAGGCTGTGGGCCAGTTCACACCCCGGCAGCGAACCCGCAGCGGCAAAAAGCCGCTCGGCAGCCGCGCTGACAAAGACCATCACACCCGCCTCATCCACGCCAATCACGGGCGATGAAATGTGTTGGAAAGCCTCGCGCACAAGTGCCAGGCTGGTCTCTTCGCGTTCGATCTGATCGCGCGTTTTTTGCAGCACTTCATCGAGGTGGCGATTGGTGGCCACCAGTTCCTGGTTGCTGGCGCGGATTTTGATGTTGAGCTGCTGGTTTTCTTCCAGCAGTTCCTTGAACTCAAACGCGTTTTGCACATGCTCACGCAGTGCGTCGTCCTCCCAGGGTTTGGTGATGAACCGGTAAACCGCGCCCTCGTTGATGGCATCTGTGACAGATTGCAGCTCGGTATAGCCTGAGAGCACAATGCGAATCGTGTCAGGGTAAATGGCTTTGGCAGCTCGCAAAAACTCAACCCCGGTCATGCCGGGCATGCGCTGGTCAGAGATGATGACATCGACCTTGTTTTTTGCCAACACATCCAACCCCTCGGGCCCGCTGCTGGCCGTCAAAATGACATGGCCGTCGCGCCTGAACAGGCGTCTGAGCGCGGCCACAATGTTGGGCTCGTCGTCCACCAGCAGCAGCGTTCGGCTCGGTTTGCGATGCCGCAACAGGTGCGCCGGCAACTGTGGGTTTTGTTTGAAAAACGCTTCAATGGTGTCGCTGGCAATTGGCTTGGAAAACAGATAGCCCTGAATTTCGTCACACACGCTGGTGCGCATGATCTCGCACTGGGCTTCGGTTTCCACGCCCTCGGCAATCACCTTCAAGCCCAAACCATGGGCCATGGAAACGATCACGTTGACGATCAACGCGTCGTTGCGGTTGTTGGTCACATCCATCACAAACGACCGGTCGATTTTGACCTCATCAAACGGAAAGCGCTTAAGAGAACTCAAGGACGAATAACCAGTGCCAAAGTCATCCAGCGACAATTTGAGGCCCAGCGCCTTGAGCTCCCGGAACACGGCGTCGCTGCGCTCGCTGTCGTCCATCAGCGCGCCTTCGGTGACTTCAATATAGAGCAAGGCGGGGTCGATATTGAATTCACTCAGAGCGCTTTTCACCTGCGCCAGCAGGTCGTTGTCGCGGAACTGAAGCGGCGACATATTCACCGCCACATGCGGCACCTTGATACCCCGGTCGAGCCAGCCGCGCATGTCCTGACAGACGCGGCGCAGCACCCACTGGCCAATTCCAATGATCAGGTTCGACGCCTCGGCCAACGGTATGAAGCGTGACGGCGCCACCGTGCCAAGCTCCGGATGGTGCCAGCGCAACAGCGCCTCCAGGCCAACAATTTTGCCGCTTTGCAGGTCTGCCTGCGGTTGGTAAAGCACTTGCAACTGGTCGTTGCTGGCAGCATCCCGCAAGGCTCTGGCCATGTAATCGCGTGCCAGTAAATCGGCATACAAGTCGTTGCTGAAAAACTGAAAGCCGTCGCGCCCCAGCGCCCGGGCGCGGTTCATGGAAACCTCGACTGCCTTGAACATGGCGGCAAAATCCGCGCCGTTTTCCGGGTAAATTGCGATACCAATCGACACGGTAACCGGCAATTCCTGGCCTTCCAGGCGGTAGGTTTGCGCCAGTTTCCAGGTTAACTTAGTGGCCAGATGCGCGGCGCCACTGCTGTTGGTCTCGGGCAGCAGCAGGGCGAACTTTTTGCCCTCCACGCGGGCCACAGTGTCTTGCGCGCGCACGCTGGCAGTCAGGCGTGCGGCAACCTCAATCAGCAACTGGTCGCCCACGCTGTGTTCAAAGCTGCCATCGAGCACGCTGAGGTGGTCCACCCGCACCAGCATCAGGGTCACCGTGCCGCTTGCGCGTTGCGCCATTCGGAACGCCTGCGCCGCGCGGTCTTCGAGCAGGGTGAGGTTTGGCAAACCGGTGAGTGCGTCAAATTGCGACAGCCACTGAATGCGTTGCTCGGCCGCCTTGGCGCTGCTTAAATCACTGAAACTGCCCACATAGTGCGTGGTGACGCCAATCGCATTGCGGATGGCCGTGATGGCCAGCCATTCAGGGTACAAGGTGCCGTCTTTTTGCCGGTTCCAGATTTCCCCAGCCCAGTGGCCTGCGCTGGTAAGCTGTTCCCACATCTTGACGTAAAACTCAGGGCTTTGTCGCCCCGACTTCAGCAAGCGCGGGTTTTGGCCCAGCACCTCGGCTTGCTTGAAGCCGGTGATCTCAATGAACGCCCCATTCACCAGAACGATGGCGCCACTGGCATTGGTGACCACGATGCCCTCGCGGCTGTGCTCAAAAACGCTGGCTGCGATGCGGCTTTGCGCCTGCTGCGCACGGCGCTCGGTGATGTCGCGGGAAACGCCAACAATGCCAATGTAGTCGCCCTCGGCGTTACGCAGGCCACTGGTGGTGACCTCGGTCCAGACCGTGGTGCCGTCTTTGCAGGGCATCTCAAATTCACCTTTGAATGGTGCGAGTGGCTCGCCTGCCGCAAGACTGGCCTGGTAGTCTGCAAGCCTTTGCAGGGCAAGCCCAAGCGACCCCGGGCACAGCACCTGCGCAAGCGACTTCTGCATGATGTCGTCGCTGGTGTAACCCAGCAGCTTCTCGACCGAAGGGCTCACATAGGTCAGACAGCCGTCAAAATCAATCGTCCAGATCACGTCAACGGCGTTGTCTGCCAGCAAGCGGTGGCGCTGCTCGCTTTGGCGCATGGCCGCATCGGCGCGGCGCTGGCGCACCACGCGCCAGACCGCATCGGAGATGAGTCGCACGGTCTCGACGTCCCAATCGGTATAAGGCGCAGGCTTGTTGCCTACGCCGGTCATCATGCGCACCAGGTTGCCCTGGATCACGGGCACGCTGATCAGTCGATCCAGCCGCGCATGGCCTTCTGGCAAGCCCTTTTTGCCAAGCGCGCTGGCATAGTCGTTGACGACCACCGGGGTGCGCTGGCGCAGCGCATCGGCCCAGATGCCGGCCTGGCTAACCGGATAGTGGTTGTCAAAAGCCGCCCGGCAATAGTGCGCCAGCGTGGCATGGGACCAGGCCACCAGTTCAATGGTTTCCTGGTCATCATTGACCAAATGGGTAAATGAAATCTGACTGCCGGTGAGTTCCTCGGCCAGTTCCTGGCCGTACTGCATGAAGGCGCGCTCGTCCAGGGTATCGGCCGCCTCGGGCAGCATCAGCAGCGCCTCTGTGCGGCGGGCGTGGCGCGCTTGTGCTGCCTCAGCCGCGCGCCCCAGCCGTCGTTGGCCTGACTTGCCTTGGCGGTCTGTCATTATTTGGCGTCGCGCGGCAGTGTGTTGGGCAGCATCCGGCTTGCCTGTGCCCGTGCCTGGTAGCGGGTTTTGTTCACGTTGGGTCTCCTGTCATGAGCGCGCTCGGTGCCACCGATGGTAGGGCAAATGAAAAAGTGGCACCCTGGCCCGGCGGCACCTTGCAAAACGCACAGGCCTGGCGCCGGGTAAAAAATGGCCAGCCGGTGGATTGGCGCTGATGACGGCAATGAGCGCAGTTGACCTCAGGCTGTTGTGGCTGGGTTGGCGAGCGCGCGCCCAATCAAGCCCTGCATCTGCCCCTGAGCAATCACATGGCCCAGCGCTGCGGCCTTGGCGATCCACATCACGCCCATGTTTTCGTCCTTTGCCACACCCTTGCCGTTGACATAACAATGCCCAAGCCATTGCATGGCATCTGGCTGGTTTTGCTGGGCGGCCAGGGCAAACCAATAAAACGCAGCGTGCGGCTTTCCTGAAACAAGAAAAAGCTGCCCAAGGTCGTTTTGTGCATCGGCATCGCCTGCATCCGCAAGAAGAACAAGCGCCTTGTCCTCTGGCGTCATGGCAACAGGCATATGAGGCGCCACTTCTTCCCACAACAGCACGGTTCGTCCACGGTCATCATTTTTCACACGCGTCACCTTTTCCGCAGAAATACGCCGCCACCAAGTGCGACGACTTAGGTCCGTGATGGCACTGGCGGTGTCAATGCTGATGGTGCTTGAATTCATATTTTGATGATAGACCAGTATGGATCACCTGCGGTTTCAGAACGTGAGCCGATTTGCACATCAAAGCTGTGGCAGAGCAAAACGCCGTGCCGTTTGAGTTGACGGGGTTTGTGGCACAGCCGAGCGCTGTGCCAGTTGCGCACAAAACGACGTCCATATCTCATTTATCCAGGCTGCAAGGGTAAAAGTGGGCTTTTTCACCCTGTTTTGAGAGTTTTGCAGCATGGCATGAATGATGCTGACATGTATTTGTTCTCGTTGTTTTTCTTAACTTAAGGAGTTTCTCATGAAGCGTTCTATGCAAAAGGGTTTTACCCTGATCGAGTTGATGATCGTCGTGGCGATCATTGGT
>PFUD01000053.1 GCA_002789915.1 Comamonadaceae bacterium CG_4_9_14_3_um_filter_60_33
CGGCGGTATCGCTTGTGGGTGTGAGATTACGAAGTACGGCTGGTTTTGGGAATTGGCATTCTCTGCGGGTAGTTGCACAACATCAAACAGCGCGATCAGGTGGGCACGCTCAAGGGGCTAAGAAAGCGCAGCAGGCGCATCATGGCAACATCTGCGGTATCTGTGAAACGCTCGATCAGGCTGGTGGGCAGCTCAGTGGTTTGTACTGGCGGCATAAACCGTGCGCACTGCGCCTGCCAGAGGGTGGTGAAGGGAAAGCGCTGGAGCCACCACTGGCGCCAGCGCGCAATGGTGCGCGCGGGCACGTCGAGTTGATCGCAGAATTCAATCGCAGCGCGGCTGAGTACTTTGCGTCTTTGGGGCAGCAGCACCACAGCCAAGGCAACATAGACACGTCGGCCCAGAAAGCGCACCGACGCAGGTGTGCAGCGCCGTCGGCACTGGCTACAGCAAAAGCTCCAGCGGAATCGATAGTCATCGAGCATCTCCCTGGGGCAGCCCTTGGGTTTGCGCGGGTAGTTGGCTTGGTGCAGCACGCCCTCACCGCAATGGGGGCAAACCGCACCACGCATTTGGTTTGCGACATCGACATCCATTGGAATCAGTAACAGAAAGAAATTTGGGTTGTGAAGTAAGGTGTGGCACACTTTGGTGGTCTCGATCTTGGTCGAAAGAGACACTCTCCCACAAGGACCGCTTGTTCAAAGTCTTGGTGGGAGTTTTTTTTGCACTGCTGGCCCAACGATCAACTTCGCGCCGAAGAACAAATTCATGGGTGCCGGGTTAGTGCATGTGTACATGCACAACCAGGGCCGCCTGCCGGCGGCCCTGGCAGGGGCCTGAAGTCAAATTTAATAAATTCAGGAATTCAGCAGACAAAGTCACAACGCCAATCACCGCCTTTGATCAAAAACAGCAATGGACGCGTCCACTCGACCATCACGCTTCTTGGTCAAATCAGTCGGTAACACCAGCACGAAAGCTGGCGGTACTCATCTGTGGCGCAACAACGTGGTATTCAGCCAGATGTTGTCGCTGTGCCCAGCGCTGGCGGTGCTAGTGGCATCCAACATGCTGGTGGCGCTGCTGCGCGGCTTGATCGCCGACGAAGTGCGCATTCCAGCGTTTGTGTTGATCATCGCCACGCTGGTCACCCTGGTTGACCTGGCCATGAACGCCTGGCTGCATGAGCTGCACAAGGTGCTGGGACTGTTCATCCCGCTGATTGTGGTGAACTGCCTGATTTTGGGGCGCGCCGAATCGTTTGCTTGCAAAAACAGTGTGGCCCTGTCGGCGCTGGACGGCTTGGCGATGGGGGTCGGCTTTACCTTGGCCTTGACCCTGATGGGTGCCCTGCGCGAGGTGGCGGGGAGCGGCACGATGTTTGCCGGTGCTGCTATTTTGCTTGGGCCCGCTCTTGGGTCTCCGGAGATGCGGGTGTATCCCGGCGGCGGGGCCTTGGTGATGATTTTGCCTGCGGGTGGTTTTATCGTGCTGGGGCTGATGATTGCCGCCAATCGCGCGATGGACGCGCGAAAACCATCCATACGATCAAAACTTGCACCGGTTGAAGTTGTTTTACCTGGGGCAGCCACATCATGAAAGTCAGCGTCACCTATGCCTTGCCAGACCGCCAGGCTTGGCTAGAGGTCGATGTACCTGAGCAAGCAACGGTGCGTGATGCGATTGAGGCCAGCGGCATCATTCGGACATTCCCAATGCTTGACCTCAACCTTCAAAAGGTAGGTGTTTTTGGCAAAACTGTTGCTTTGGAAGCCCGCCTGGAGCCAGGTCAGCGCGTTGAAATCTACCGTCCCATCACGGCAGACCCGGTTGCGCTGCGGGGAAATTCTGAGGAAGACGAATAATTTGATGTTCAACGAATTGCTGTGCCAGGCTTTGGCACGCCGAAATTCAAATGACTGACGAGGCCAATCACTAGTGTGGATGCCGCTGTGCGTATTTGCATGAAAGCAAAATATGTCACATTTCACTCCGCCAATTGGATCAGGTTTTGACTGAATCGGCATCACGTTATCAAGGCGAGAGGACTAGCCTTCCAGTTGTTCGGAAAAGACAGTTCGGACAAATTGGTTGTTTCCAAGAGTCTTGGATTCAATCCCCGCTTCACTTGCTTATTTGTCGTCTACCTCCCTTGAAGGAATAACCCCCGTGATATCGACCGACACGTTGATGGTGTTCAACGTTGTCTCGACCTGGCTCAAGGCATTTTTTTCAAAGGACCGCCCATTGACTCAACCCGAGTGTGAATCTGGCAGTTCATGGCGTTGGCTTGCCAAGCCACGCATGGAAGTCAGTCAAATCGACGCACGGATAGCCATTTTGGGTACGTGCGCGTTGCTGCGTCCGGCTTGTAAAGCGTCTGCCGGTTCTGATGGTGAGAGCGTCGCTGAGGTGCTTCAGGCGTAACTGTTTAACAGCTTCCCGACGCGGTCGTCCATGGCGCCATAAGCCCGCGCAAGCGCAGACGTTTTTGGCCTGGCTTGGTCGTTCGCTGCTTCGGTTTTTAGCTGCGCGATCTGGGCCATTGCCTCTTGTTCCATGCCTGTTGCCAATGCTGCAACGGCGCGATCCTGACCCGAGGGGTCTGCCGGGGCCAGGGCGGCGGCCTTGATCTGGCGGGCATTGCGCAGCGCTACCTCGGGTGTACGCCCGCCAGAGCTGTTGATGCGCACTTCGCCACCCACTGCGTAATTGCCGCCATCGGGTCCGCGCTGGTAGGTAAATGTTGCCCCGGAAGTCAGGCCCGCGCCAGCAGCCATGTGCGCTGCCTCATGGGCGCGAACCGACTGATCAATGGCCTTGAGTTCTTGAACCACAGCCAAATCCTGTGGCGTCAGCTTTTGACCCGGCTGGCGCTGCTCAGTTTTTACTTCTGAGCGCGGCGCACCGGCAGTCCGATCGGCTTTGCTGATTGGATCGTAGAAATTTGCTGTTGGAGATGCAGCAGAAACGTTCATCTTGCGAAGAAAATGGGCATTAAAAGAACGCTACTTTACTATGAATCAGGCGATCTATGGGGCCGATTTTTGGCTTAACGAGGTGTGGGTGTCGAGCAGGGCAACCTGAACCAGGCAATCGTAGAAGGTCGGCCCGTGGCCCAGGTCGGTGAGCTTCTGGCTGGTGAGCTGGTTCACGTTGGTGCCATTGAGCCCCAGTTTGCGCCACCACACGCCCAGGCCGTTGACCACGCCCGCTCTCGCCCGCACGCTGAGGCGGGCCCGGCACTGGTAGGTGCCGCGGTCGTTATAAACACGCACCACAGCGCCGTCGGCAATGCCGCGCGCGGCCGCATCAAGTTGATGCATTTCCAGCAGCGGCTCGCCTTCTGTGGCTTGCAGACTTTCGACGTTGACAAAGCTTGAGTTCAAAAAGTTGCGCGCTGGGGGCGAAATCAAGGCCAGCGGATAGGCGACCGAGGTGTGCGCCGCCTCATGGTTGGGCACATGGTCGGGCAGACCGTCATGACCCTGCGCCGCCAGCCGGGCGCTGAAAAACTCGCACTTGCCCGACGGGGTCGGGAAGTTGCCCTGGGCAAACGGGGCCTCGGGCGTGGGCAAGGTGGCAAAACCCTGCGCCAGCAGCACCTCAAAATCGACCGCATCGCCATAAGCCTGGCGGCACAGCGCTTCGTCACTATCGGCAAAGCACGGCTCAGCAAAGCCCATGTGAGCGGCCAGTTCCCGAAAAATCTGCGCGTTGGGTTTCGCCTCGCCCAGCGGTGCAATCGCCGGGCGGTTGAGCAGCGCGTCGGTGTGGCCGTAGGCGCTGTGCACGTCCCAGTGCTCCAACTGGGTGGTGGCGGGCAGGATGTAGTCGGCGTAGTCTGCCGTGTCGGTCTGAAACTGTTCCAGTACCACGGTAAATAAATCGTCGCGGGCAAAGCCCTGCACCACCTTGGCCGACTCGGGCGCGATCGCCACCGGGTTGCTGTTGTAGACGATCAGCGCCTCGATGGCCGGTCCAAAGGTCGGGCAGCTCGGGCGCCGCAGGTCGTCGCCAATGGTGGCCATGTTGATGCTGCGCGGATGGCGCCCGGCCAGCAAATCAGGGCGCTGTAGCGCGGCGCGCTGCACCGGAAAAGCCCCCGAGCTTGATAGCAGCAGGCCACCAGCGCGCGTGCGCCAGGCGCCAATCAGCGCGGGCAGGCTGGCGATCAGGCGCACCGCATTGGCGCCGCCATGCACACGCTGCATACCGTAGTTCAGGCGGATAGCAGCGGGCTGGCCGTTGCGGGCGCAGGTGCCGTAGTCGCGTGCCAGGGCGCAAATTTGTTCGGGGGTGATGCCGCACACCGCCGCTGCGCGCTCTGGTGGCCATATCAGGGCGCGTTCGCGCAGCAGTTCGCAGCCCAGCGTGTAGCGCGCCAAGTAGTCGTGGTCGAGCCAGTCGTTTTGAATCAGCTCGTGCATCAGCGCTAAAGCCAGCGCGCCGTCGGTGCCCGGCAGCAGGGCGATGTGCTCGTGGCATTTGTCGGCGGTCTCGGTCTTGCGCGGGTCGATGCAAATGAGCTTGGCGCCGTTGTGTTTGGCCTGGCTTGCGTAGCGCCAGAAATGCAGGTTACTGCTGATGGAATTGCTGCCCCAAATCAAAATGAGTTTCGACTCGGCAAAGAATTCCACTCGCATGCCGACCTTGCCGCCCAGGGTGTGCACCAGCCCTTCGCCACCGGCCGCAGCGCAAATGGTGCGCTCCAGTTGGGAGGCACCCAGCTTGTTGAAAAAGCGGGCCGCCATGCTCTCGCCCTGCACCAGCCCCATGGTGCCGGCGTAGCTGTAGGGCAGGATGGCCTGCGGGTCGCGCGCGGCAATCGCGCGCAGGCGCATGGCAATGTCGCTCAGGGCAGCATCCCAACTCACGCGCTCAAACTGCCCACTGCCTTTGGCACCGACGCGTTTGAGCGGATACAGGAGGCGCTCGGGGTGGTAGGTGCGCTCGGGGTAGCGCGACACCTTGGTGCACAGGCTGCCCGCCGTGTGCGGGTGCGCCGGATTGCCCTGCACCTTGATGACCACGCCGCCTTGCACCGTGGTCAGCAGTGAGCAGGTGTCGGGGCAGTCGTGCGGGCAGGCGCCCAAAATCTGCACGGTGTCAGTGGCTGGCAAAGTGGTAGTGGTCATGGTGGCTTTGCAAGTTGAGGCATGATTGTGACGTAACAATCTCGTCACTGCGCGACTCGCAATGACGTCAGTCTTGTAGGAACAACCATGCATTTGATCCCTGAAATTGCCCAGCAGCGCAGCCGCCTTGAGGTCTTGCGCCGCGACCTGCACGCCCACCCAGAGCTGTGCTTCAACGAGTTTCGCACCGCCGATGTGGTGGCCGCCAAGCTCACCGAGTGGGGCATTCCGATCCATCGTGGCTTGGGCACCACGGGCGTGGTCGGTATCGTTAAAAACGGCACTTCGAACAGGGCGATTGGTTTGCGCGCCGACATGGACGCGCTGCCGATGCAAGAGGCCAACACCTTCGCCCACGCCAGCACCGAGCCCGGCAAGATGCACGCCTGCGGTCACGACGGTCACACCGCCATGCTGCTGGCCGCAGCCCAGCACCTGGCCACGCAGCGCAACTTTGACGGCACGGTATATCTGATTTTTCAGCCGGCTGAAGAAGGCGGTGGTGGTGCACGCGAGATGATCAAGGACGGCTTGTTTGAGCAGTTCCCCATGGACGCGGTGTTTGGCATGCACAACTGGCCGGGCATGCAGTTAGGCCAGTTTGCTGCCAGCGCGGGCCCGGTGATGGCCAGCAGCAACGAGTTCAAGATCACCCTGCACGGCAAAGGGGGGCACGCCGCCATGCCACACAACGCGCTCGACCCGGTGCCTGTGGCCTGCCAACTGGTGCAGTCTTTCCAGACCATCATCAGCCGCAACCTCAAACCGATTGATGCAGGCGTGATTTCAGTCACCATGATCCATGCCGGCGAGGCCACCAACGTCATTCCCAACCGCTGCGAACTGCAAGGTACAGTGCGCACTTTTTCGCTGGCGGTGCTCGACCAGATTGAGCAGCGCATGCGGGTGATGACCGAGCACATTTGCGCGGCATCAGGGCTGCGCGCCGACTTTGCGTTCAAGCGCAATTACCCGCCCACCATTAACAGCGTTGCCGAGGCCGACTTTGCGCGCAAGCGCAATTACCCGCCCACCATTAACAGCGTTGCCGAGGCCGACTTTGCGCGCCAGGTGATGGCGGGCATTGTGGGCGCTGAGCAGGTGCTGGCGCAGGAGCCGACCATGGGTGCCGAAGACTTTTCTTTCATGCTGCAAGCCAAGCCCGGTTGCTATGTCTTCATTGCCAATGGCGACGGCGACCACCGCGCCATGGGCCACGGCGGCGGGCCGTGCATGCTGCACAACCCGAGCTATGACTTCAATGATGACCTGTTGCCGCTGGGGGCCACCTACTGGGTGCGGTTGGCACAGGCGTGGCTGAAGCGGTGAGCGTCAGCCAAACCGTTGCGCTGCCATCTCCAGCAGGCCGTCAAACAGCAGGTTGTCCACCAGCTCAAAAGGCACCGACATGTTGGGCGCCATTTTCCAGCCGGCGCCACCGGTCATGATGCAGCGTGGCTCGGCGTCGCAGTGCTGGCGCAGGTGCTGCACCATGCGCTCCACCGCGCCGGCAATGGCGTAGGTGCCGCCGCTGGTCAGGGCGTCGCTGGTGTTGGTCGGAAATTGGCACACATTACCGGTGGGCACATGCAGCCCGGCGGTGCCGGACTCCAAAGCGCGCAGCATGATGCCGTGGCCGGGTAGGATGATGCCGCCCAAAAACTTGCCCTGCGTGTCGACGGCATCCACCGTGACCGCAGTGCCGACCATCACCACCACCAGTGGCCGCGCCGGGCCTTGCGCCAAAGTGCGGTGCCAGGCGCCGATCATGGCCACCCAGCGGTCAGCACCCAGGCGCGACGGGTAGTCGTAGCCGTTGCTCAGACCGGCCTCATGGCTGCTGGCCACCACCCAGTTGGCGGACACGTCCCACAGTTCCATCTGTTCTTCGACGCGGCGCTTGACGGCGTCGCCCGCCACGGTGCAGCCCAGCATGCGCGCCGGGTGCGGCAGACCACCCCAGTCGCCATTGGCCAGGCGGTCGATGTTTTCCAGAAACTCGACACCCTGCGCCAGCAGCGGCGCGGTGCGGTGCGGTGCGGCGTGCAGCGCCCACTTCAGTCGGGTGTTGCCGACATCAATGGCCAAAAAAGTCATGGTGGCCTTGTCAGCTCTGGCGCCAGGGCAGACCGCTCAGGCGCCAGCCTCCCTTGCGGCCGCGCTGCGCTTGGCCGTCGGGGTCGCCTTCAAAACCTTCCAGAATGTTGTACGCCTCCAGCCCCAGCTCGGCGGCGCGTTTGGCGGCGGCAATGGAGCGCACGCCGCTGCGGCACAGCAGCAGCGCCTTTTTGCCAGCGGGCACGGCGGCTTTCAGCTCGTCGTCGAAGTTGGGGTTGTTGACCATGCCGGGCCACTGCTTCCAGGCCACGGCCGAGGCATCGGGCACAAAGCCGACCCAGGCACGCTCGGCGTCGGTGCGCACGTCCACCAGCACGCCAGCGCCGCTTTGCACCCAGGCCCAGGCCAGGGCACAACTGATGTCTCCCGCGTAGTCAGGCGCGAGCTGCACCTGCAGGCTGTTGCCAGGGTGCGCGTCGTGGCGCAGTCCGCCCTGCAGGTTGGCCGGCACGGCCTCGTCAATGCGCTTGGGCGGCGGCAAATTCAGCGCGTCCATGGTGGCCACAAACTCTGCTTCGGTTTTGCCGGCCACGCGCGCATTGCTGGCTTTTTCAAAGCCGATGGTCGAACTGGTCTTGCCCTTGTAGTCGTGCCCCGGCCAAACGATGGTGTCATCGGGCAGCTTGAACAGCACTTGGGTCAGGCTGTGGTGAAGCTCTTTGGCGCTGCCACTTTGAAAATCGGTGCGACCACAGCCGTTGATCAGCAGCGTGTCGCCGGTGAAGACATGGTCGCGCCAGACAAAGCACATGCTGCCCGCAGTGTGGCCGGGGGTGTGCAGGGAGCGGATTTGTTCGGCACCAAAGCTCAAGGTTTCGCCATCCTTGAGCTGCACAGCGGCGGTGCTGATGCCACAGTCCACCGGCGCAGCGGTTTTGGCACCGGCCAGCTCGGCCAGCATCCCGGCGCTGGTGATGTGGTCGGCGTGCGCGTGGGTTTCAAGCGCCCACTTCAGCTTGAGGCCGTAGTCGCGCAGCACTTGCAGGTCGCGCTCAAGCTGCGCGTCCACCGGGTCGATGATGACAGCGTCGCGGGTGCCCGTGTCAAACAGCACGTACGTGAAGGTGCTTGAGGCGGTGTCAAAGAGTTGAATTGGCTTCATGGCTGCATGGACTGAACAGTGTGACAAGGCTGAAATGTAACGCGGCGAGCCGATTGCCTACCTGCAAGTCACCATTGTTTTTACAAAAAAGCCTGACGCCTAGGCGACTTGTTCAGGGTTTCCCCTAGCTTTTTAAGGTGGCGCTTCAGGGTACCTTATCGAGGTCCGCAAATCTAATTCAACGGATCATTGTTCATCAGAACCAAATTAAAGGAAACAACATGACTGTGCATGACACCACTGCCACTGCCAATGCCACTGCGGCGGCTGCCCCGGCAACCCCCACACGCCGTAAATTTTTTGTTGCCGCCGCTGCGGCGGCCGCCCCCGTAATGGCGGTGCGCGCACAAGCGCCGGCTGTGGCTGTCAAGCCTTCCACCATCGTGATGAAAATGCAGGGCGCCTGGGGCGCCAAGGATATTTTTAACGAAATGGCCGAAGAGTACGTCAAGCGCGTCAACGAGATGGCAGGTGGGCGCCTGCGCATCGAATACCTCACTGCCGGCGCGGTGGTCAAGGCGTTTGAAATCACCGACGCGGTGAGCAAAGGCGTGCTTGATGCTGGTCACCAAGTGGCGGTGTATTGGTACGGCAAGTCCAAGGTGGCCTCGCTGTTTGGCTCAGGCCCCATTACCGGTGCCAATGCCGAGCAGGCACTGGGCTGGATTCAGCGTGGCGGCGGCATGGCGTTTTATGACGAACTGCAAAAGAAACTGGGCAACAACGTGAAAGGCTTGTTTGCTTTCCCCATGCCCACCCAGCCGCTGGGCTGGTTTAAAAACACGCCGCCCAAAACTGCTGCTGAACTCAAAGGCTTCAAGTACCGCACCGTGGGCCTGGCCGCCGACCTGATGCAGGAATTGGGCATGAAGGTCACCCAGTTGCCCGGCGGCGAAATTGTGCCGGCCATGGAGCGTGGCGTGATTGACGCATTCGAGTTCAACAACCCCACCTCCGACCGCCGCTTTGGCTCGCAGGACGTGGCCAAGTACTATTCCATGGGCTCCTACCACCAGGCCATGGAATTCTTTGAGATCATCTTCAACAAGACCAAGTACGACGCCTTGCCGCCCGACCTCAAAGCCATTTTGGAATACGCCGCCGAGGCGACCTCTTCGGCCAACACCTGGACCGCACAAGACAACTACTCGCGCGACCTGCAGCAGTTGATCGTCAAGGACAAGGTCAAGGTGTCGCGTACCTCCAAGGCCATCTTCAAGGCACAAATTGAAGCCTGGGACGTGATTGTGGCCAGGCTCGAAGCCGAAGACCCGTTCTTCAAGAAAGTATGGCAGTCGCAAAAAGACTGGGCACGTCGCGTGGCTTACTACGGTTTCTACAACGAAGCCGATTACAAGTCGGCCTTTGAGCACGTCTTCAAGACCAAGCTGCCGGTTTAAACCCTGTTTTTGGCAACCACATCGCCGCCCCTGTGGCGGCGATTTTTTTGTGAGCTCGTATGGAAAAATTTATTCGCAGCATTGACAGGCTCTCAGAAGCCCTGGGCCACGGTTTTGCCTGGACCGTGCTGGTGTTGACGGCCGGCACCTGTTACGAGGTGTTCCGCCGCTATGTGCTCAACGACCCCACCGACTGGGCTTTTGACATGAGTTACATCCTGTACGGCACGCTGTTTTTAATGGCTGGCCCCTACACCCTGTCCAAGGGCGCGCATGTGCGCGGCGACTTTATTTACCGCAAGTGGAGTCCTGCCACTCAGGCCAAAGTGGACTTGGCGCTGTACTTTATTTTTTACATGCCTGGCGTGCTGGCGCTGGTGTTCTCGGGTTTCTTCTATGCCCTCAAGTCGGGCAACATTCAGGAGGCCAGCGTCAACAGCCCGGTGGGCGTGCCGATCTGGCAACTGAAGTCGGTCATCTTTGTTGTGGGCGTAGCCTTGTTTTTGCAGGGCCTGGCCGAAATGTGCCGCTGCGTGATTGCCATCCGTGACAACGCCTGGATGAGCCGCGATGAAGACGTGGTGGAGCTCGAAGTAGCGCTGCAAAAACAATTTGGTCACAAAGAAGGCGGTGCCGCATGAGCGACCCGATGATCGCTCTGCTGATGCTGGGCCTGTTTATTGTTTGCATTTTTCTGGGTTTTCCGATTGCCTTCACGCTGATGGGCATGGGCATCTTGTTTGGCTTTTACGCCTACTACCAGCCTGACCAGAGCTTTCTCGACAACAACATCTTCTACCTGTTCACCCAGAACACCTTCAGCATCATGAACAACGATGTGCTGATTTCGATCCCGCTGTTCCTGTTTATGGGCTACATCATCGAGCGCGCCAACATTCTCGACAAACTGTTCCTGAGCCTGCAAGTGGCGCTGCGCCACGTGCCGGGTTCAATGGCGGTGGCCGCCCTGATCACCTGCACCATGTTCGCCACCGCCACCGGCATTGTCGGTGCGGTGGTCACGTTGATGGGCCTGCTGGCGCTGCCGTCCATGCTCAAGGCCGGCTACGACGAAAAACTCGCTACCGGCGTGATCACGGCGGGCGGCACGCTGGGCATTTTGATTCCGCCCTCGATCATGCTGATTGTGTACGCCGCCACCGCGGGTATTTCGGTCGTCAAGCTCTACGCTGCGGCGATGGTCCCGGGCATGGTGCTGGCTGGTCTGTATTTGCTGTATGTGTTGGGCCGCGTCATCATCAACCCATCGCTGGCGCCTAAACCCAAGGACCTTGAAAGTATTGGCTTTTGGCAAGGTGTCTACATGCTGGTCACCGCGTTTTTGCCGCTGGCTTTGCTGATTTTGACGGTGCTGGGCTCCATCTTGTTCGGCCTGGCCACGCCCAGCGAGGCGGCGGCCATGGGCGCGGCTGGCGGTATTGTTTTGGCGGTGGTGTACCGCGCGTTTTCCTGGGTGCGGCTGCGCGAAGCGGTGTTTTTGACCGCCAAAACAACGGCCATGGTGTGCTACCTGTTTGTTGGCTCCTGGACCTTTTCCAGCGTGTTCTCTTACCTCGGGGGCGAGAGCGTCATCAAGGAGTTCATGCTGTCGATGGACCTCAACACCTGGCAGTTTTTGATCGTGACGCAGCTCATCATCTTTGTGCTGGGCTGGCCGCTGGAGTGGAGCGAGATCATCATCATTTTTGTGCCCATTTTCCTGCCGCTGCTGGAGCACTTCAACGTGGATCCCATCCTGTTTGGCATTTTGATCGCCGTGAATTTGCAAACCTCGTTTTTAACGCCACCAATGGCGATGTCGGCCTATTACCTGAAGGGGGTGGCGCCGCCGCAGGTGCAGCTCTGGACCATTTTCAAGGGCTGTTTCCCGTTCCTTGGCATGGTGCTGATGACGCTGGCGCTGCTCTATGTTCAGCCGCGGCTGGTCAACTGGTTGCCCGACTTGATGTACAACAGCCCGTCGCAGTCCGGCGCGCCAGCCAACGATGGCCCGGTGGACCGCGAGTCCATGGACCCGGCGTTTTTGATGGGCGGCGGTGCTGATGAAGCCAGCCCGGACAATGCTGCACCTGCAGCCAGCCCGGCTGATACCCCGACTGATGCCGCCACGCCAGAGGCCGACGCGGTGATTGACCCGTCGTTCTTTTCCGGCGGCAGCGACAGCCCCGTAAAGAAAGCAGAGTAGACCCATGACAGATTCACAAAAACAGGCCCACGAGCAAGGTGTGACCGAGCTGGTCGGGCACTTCAAGCAAGGCAGCTTGCCCTTGCTGGACTACGTGGCCGCCATGCTGGAATTCAGTCGGACGCAGGAGCCCGAGGTGAAGGCATTCGTCCACCACGACGCCAACATTGTGGCCTTGCAAACCGAGCGGCTTAACGGCCTGCGCCAGGTGGGCGCGCCCTTGCCGCCGCTGTTTGGCGTGCCGATTGCGCTCAAGGACAACATCGACACCTGCGACTACGCCACCGAATGGGGTTATGCCCCGGCCAGTGGCCGCACGCCCAGTGTCGATGCCTTTCTGGTGCACAAATTGCGCCAGGCCGGTGCCCTGGTCTGGGCCAAATCGCACTGCACCGAGCTGGCCTACATGCAGCCCACGGTCACCGAAAACCCGCGCGCGCCGGGCCACACGCCGGGTGGCTCGTCCAGCGGCTCGGCTGCCGCTGTGGCCGCCGGTTTGGTGCCGGCCGCTGTGGGCACGCAGACCAACGGCTCGGTGATCCGCCCCGCCTCGTTTTGCGGCGTGGTGGGTTTCAAACCATCGCGCGGCCTGATTTTTAACGGTGGCATCCTCAAGGGTGCGCCGTCGCTGGACCAAGTGGGCGTGTTTGCGCGCTCGGTGCCAGATGCCGCCGCCGTGGCCGAGGTGCTGGTGGGTGGTCACCAACTCGCCAGCGGCCAACTGGTGTTCCCGATGCAACTGGCGTCCATTTGCAATGAAGATCCGCCCTTGCCACCCAAATTCATGTTCGTTAAAACGCCCATGTGGGAACGGGTGGAGCCAGCCGCGCGCGAGGCCTTTGAGGCGCTGGCTGATGAGTTGAAAGACTGCATGGTCGAGGTGGAACTGCCGCAATCAGTAGCCAATGCCCTGATCTGGCACAAGACCATCATGGACGCTGAAATGCACGCCAGCTTGCAACGCCTGGTGGCAGACAACGGCAACCATGCCAGCACGTCCACGCTCGACATGCTGGCGCGCGGCGCCAAGTTGCTGGCGGCCGATTACCTGCAGGCGTCTGAGCGCATGCAGGTGGCCGCTGCCGGCTTTGACGAATTTTTTGAACATTTCGACGCTATCCTGACCCCGGCTACGCTCGGTGCTGCACCGGCCGGACTGGAGAGCACAGGCGACCCGGTGATGAGCACGCTGTGGACCTTTGCTGGCTTGCCCTGCCTGTCTCTGCCGCTGCTGCAAACCGAAGCCGGTTTGCCGCTGGGCGTGCAACTGGTGGGCGCGCTGCACAACGACGCGCGCCTGCTGCGCACCGCGCGCTGGCTGGTCAAGCGGCTCGACTGAACTGAATTAATCTGTAAAAGGAAGACAAAACCATGAACAAACGCATTTACGACCTCCTTTCCCTCGTGCTGCTGGCGCTGTTTTTCCTGCCGGTGATCTGGAAAATCAGGCAATGGGACCTGGCTATCCTGCTGCTGGGCGGCCTGGCCTTGCCGATTTACGATTTTTTGAATCCGCTTGAGGACAAGTGAGCGGCTGTAGCGCTGGCGGTTTGTTCCGGCTTACAGATGACTTGTGGGGGCGATTTGATGTTGAAGTCGCGTTTGACCTGTTCCCGCTAATATGGCCAGCATGAACACTTCAATATCACCTTCTGATGAGTACGATAGCCCCTGGAAAGACATCCTCGAACACGCCTTCCCCGAGTTCATTGCGTTTTACTTTCCCCGGGCCAGTGCCGAAATTGACTGGGCCAAGGGCTACGACTTCAAAAACGTCGAACTCCGTCAGGTAGTGCGCGATGCCGAGCTTGGCAAGCGTTTTGCTGATGCTCTGGCTTGCGTGACCTTGACCACTGGCCAGAAAAACTGGGTCTATGTCCATGTAGAGGTGCAGGGCCGCCGTGATGCCGACTTTGCCAAGCGCATGTTCACTTACAACTACCGCCTGTTTGACCGCTACGCCTGCCCCATCGCCAGCATGGCGGTGTTGGCCGATGACGAAGAGGGCTGGAAGCCCGACCGCTACGGCTTTGAAACCCTCGGCTGCGTCCATGAAATGCACTTCCCGGTCGTCAAGCTGCTGGATCACGCTGACCGAGTTCAAGACCTGGAAGCCAATCCAAACCCCTTTGCCCTGGTCACTGCTGCCCACCTGCGCACTCGCCAAACCAAACACAACCCCGAGCAGCGTTACCAAGCCAAACGCACCTTGGTACGCCTGCTCTACACGCAAGGCTGGAGCCGCCAGCGTGTGCTGGACCTGTTTGCAGTGCTTGACTGGATGATGCGTCTGCCAGACGGCCTGGAGCAGCGACTGTGGCAAGATATAGAACAAATTGAAGGAGAAACCCGAATGAAATACGTCACCAGTGTTGAACGCCTTGCCATCCAGCGGGGCATGCAGCAAGGCAAAGCAGAAGGCAAAGCAGAAGGCAAAGCAGAAGGCAAGGCAGAAGGCAAGGCCGAATTTCTGGTGCGCCTGCTCATCAAGCGCTTTGGCCCCTTGAGCATTGAAGCTAGCCAGCGCCTTCAATGCGCAACAGAAGAGCAGCTTGAACTCTGGACCGATCGTATCTTGGACGCACCGACACTGGCAGCCGTGTTTGCACAGCATTAAAACGGGCCAGTCCAGTCCAGATCATGCGTGCGGTTATCTGGCTTAGGGATTAAAAGCTCATAGGGTGCCAGCGGTGGCTTGACGAGCCGTGATTATTTGTTTTTTAAAACCCGTTAACATTGACGTTTACGTCAACGTCAATCCGTTCGCATCCGCGCCTACGGCTGGTTTTTAACTCACAAATATTGATCTGGAGACACCCACCATGACCGACCTGTCCGCCGACTTCAAGGCCCTGGCCAATTACCGCCCCACGCACAAGGTGCGCTTTGTCACCGCTGCCAGCCTGTTTGACGGGCATGACGCAGCCATCAACATCATGCGCCGCATTCTGCAAAGCATGGGGGCTGAGGTGATCCATCTGGGGCACAACCGCAGCGTCGACGAGGTGGTGACCGCTGCGCTGCAGGAAGATGCGCAGGGCATTGCCATCAGCTCTTACCAGGGCGGCCACGTCGAGTATTTCAAGTACATGGTCGATCTGCTGAAAAGCCGCGGTGGCGCGCACATCCAGGTTTTTGGTGGCGGTGGCGGTGTGATTGTGCCCAGCGAAATCAAGGCGCTGATGGACTACGGCGTGACGCGTATCTACAGCCCCCAAGACGGCCAGCGCATGGGCTTGGCCGGTATGATTGGCGAGATGGTGATGCGCTGCGACCATGACCTGACGCAATACGCGCCCACCACTGTCGAGGCCATTCAGGGCCATACTGAAAAGAGCTGGCGCGCGCTGGCGCAACTCATCACCGGGCTGGAAAACGAGGTCGCTGCCGGCGAGGCCAAAGCGGCGCTTTCCAAGCCGTTCAAGGCGCTTGCCAAAGACATTCAGGCGCTCGCTGCGACCAAGAAGATTCCGGTGCTCGGCATCACCGGCACCGGCGGCGCCGGTAAGTCGAGCCTGACCGACGAATTGATTCGCCGCCTCCGGCTCGACCAGAACGATGCGTTGCGCGTGGCGGTGATTTCGATCGACCCATCGCGCCGCAAAAGCGGTGGCGCGCTGCTGGGCGACCGCATCCGCATGAACGCGATCGGACCTTGGGGTAAAGTGGGGTCAGATACCGATATGCGCAGCAATTCGGGCTCTGACCCCACTTTACCCGCACCGCAAAGCGGTGCAGCCGCCAGAGTCTTCATGCGCAGCCTGGCCACGCGCGACTTTGGCTCTGAAATCAGCGCCGCCCTGCCCGACGTGATTGCCGCTTGCAAGGTGGCGGGTTTTGATTTGATCATTGTGGAGACCTCCGGCATTGGCCAGGGCGACGCGGCCATCGTGCCGCTGGTCGATGTGCCCATGTACGTCATGACGCCCGAATTCGGCGCCGCCAGCCAG
>PFUD01000180.1 GCA_002789915.1 Comamonadaceae bacterium CG_4_9_14_3_um_filter_60_33
CCGGATCGTTTGCTGCCAACCTGCGCGCCTTCGAGTCGGTGCGCGACTTCATCGGCTCGGCCACGGTGGTGGCTTTCATCGACTTGCCTTTTGCGCTGATCTTCATGGTGGTGATCGCGTGGATATCCTGGACCATGCTCATTCCGCTGGTGATTGGCGCGGCCGTGATGGTGCTGTATGCGCTGATCGTGCAGGGCCGCATGCACGAGCTGGCCGAAACCACTTACCGCGCCGGCGCGCAGCGCAACGCCACTTTGATCGAGGGCCTGGTCGGTTTCGAGACCATCAAGGCGCTGGCCGCTGAGGCACCCATTCAGCGCAAGTGGGAAAAAAGCGCTGCCCTGCTGGCCCGCGTTGGCGTTCAATTGCGCCTGCTCTCCAGCACCGCGAGCAACACGTCGGCGTTTGTCCAGCAGTTCATCAACCTGGCCATCGTCATCATTGGTGTCTACCTGATCGCCGAGCGCAACCTCACGCTGGGCGGGCTGATTGCCTGCACCATGCTGGCCTCGCGCGCCATGGCGCCGGTGGGCCAGGTGGCGGGCTTGCTGGTGCAGTACCACACGGCAGACACGGCGCTGACCTCGCTCAACGAAATGATGGCGCGCGAGGTGGAGCGCCCGGCCGACACCGCCTTCATCAGCCGCGGCCGCCTCAAGGGGGCGATTGAGTTTCGCGATGTCAGTTTTACCTATCCCGGGCAAAGCGCGCCGTCGCTGCGCAAGCTGTCTTTTGGCATCAAGCCCGGTGAAAAGATCGCCATTCTGGGGCGCATCGGCTCGGGCAAGACCACCCTGGAAAAACTCATTCTGGGGCTCTACCAGCCGACTGAGGGCGCCGTGCTGGTCGATGGCATCGACCTGCGCCAGCTTGACCCCGCCGAGCTGCGGCGCCAGATTGGTTACGTGCAGCAGGATGTGATGCTGTTCTACGGCAGCCTGCGTGACAACATCGCGCTCGGCGCGCCGCTGGCCGACGACGCGGCCATCGTCAAGGCGGCTGAAATTGGCGGTATTCTGAGCCTGGTCAACCAGCACCCCAAGGGTTTCGACATGCTGGTGGGCGAGCGCGGCGAGTCCTTGTCGGGCGGTCAGCGCCAGGGTGTGGCCATTGCCCGCGCCGTCATCAACGACCCGCCCATCCTGCTGCTTGATGAACCCACCTCGTCGATGGATTTCTCCAGCGAGGACGATATCAAGCGCCGCCTGACGGAGTTTTCCAAAGACAAAACGGTCATTTTGATCAGCCACCGCACGTCTTTGCTGGAGTTGGCGGAGCGCATCATCGTCATGGACGGCGGCCGCATCGTGGCCGACGGTCCCAAGGAGCAGGTGGTCACCGCACTGCGCCAGGGCCGCATCGGAAAGGCCGCATGATGGCTTACTTCAACAAAAAAGCCTTTGACAACACCGGCCGTGTGATCAATCGCGCCAACAAGGTCAGCGGCACAGCTTTTGGCCGCTGGATCAAGCGGCTCACGCCGACCCAGGAACCAGCGCACCTCGACTGGGCTGGAGACGCCGACTGGGCACGCCTGCAACAAGAGCCTCTGCGCGCACGCAGCTTGCTGCGCCTGGCTGCTGCGGTCATGGTGCTGCTGCTGGTCTGGGCCGCCTTTGCCGAAATTGACGAAGTTACCCGTGGCGAGGCCCGTGTCGTTCCCACCAGCCAGGTACAGATTATCCAGAGCGTGGATGGCGGCGTGGTCGAGGCCTTGCTGGTGAAAGAAGGGCAAATTGTCGAGGCGGGGCAACTGCTGCTGCGCGTGGACCCGACCCGGTTTGTTTCCAACTTGATGGAGAGCCAGGCCAGCCAGACCGCCCTGCAGGCCAAAGCGCTGCGACTGGAGGCGCTCACGCGCGGCACCGCATTCAATCCACCGCCGGAGTTGGTGCGCGATGCGCCCGAGGTGGTGGCGCAGGAGCGCCTTTTGTATGAATCGCGCCGCGCCGAGATCAGCGCCCAGACGTCCATTTACCAAAGCCAGTTGGTGCAGCGTCAGCAAGAGTTGAACGAAGTGCGGGCGCGGCGCGACCAGGCTGATCGCAGCCTGGCGCTGATGACCCAGGAAATCAACGCCACGCGCCCGATGGTGGCCACCGGCGCCGTGTCCGAAGTCGAGATGATGCGGCTCGACCAGCAACTGGCTCGCCTGCGCGGCGACCGCGAGCAGGCCACGGCGCAAATTGCGCGGGTGCAGTCGGCCATCCAGGAAGCCAACAGCAAGATCCGCGAGGTTCAACTCACCAGCCGCAACCAGATGAGCGCAGAGCTGTCCGAGACCATGAGCCGGCTCGCCAGCCTGGCGCAGGGCGGCGTGGCGCTGCAAGACAAGGTCACGCAGGCCGACATCAAATCGCCAGTGCGCGGCACGGTCAAGCGCCTGCTGGTCAACACCATCGGCGCAGTGGTACAGCCCGGCAAGGAAGTGGTGGAAGTGGTGCCGCTGGACGACACGCTGATTCTGGAGGTACAAATTACCCCCAAGGACATCGGCTTTTTGCGCCCCGGTCAGCCCGCCATGGTCAAATTCAGCGCCTACGACTTCGCCATTTACGGCGGCTTGGAGGCCGAAGTCTTTTTGATTGGCGCCGACTCGGTGCTTGATGAAAAAGGCAACGCGTTTTACCATGTGCGCGTGCGCACCCACAAGCCCAGCCTGGGCGCCAACCTGCCCATCATTCCCGGCATGGTGGCGCAGGTGGACGTGATGACTGGCAAAAAAACGGTGCTGTCCTACTTGCTCAAACCCGTGCTGCGCGCCAAAGCCAACGCGCTGACTGAGCGCTGACCGAATGATGACCCAACGCTGACCCAACGATGAGTGCCCAACATTTTTTTCTTGCCAGTTCGGGCGCGCCTTTGCCAGGTCGTTTGCGCGAGGCGTTTGCAGACATCGCGCCGCTCGATGCGAACACTTTGCTGGCGCGCTTACCCGCGTTGCCCGCAGCGCACAGTCTGGTCTGGCTGAGCAGTGCAGATGCGCAATGGCCGCAGGCCTTGCGCCAAATTTTGCAAGCCAAACCCGACGCCCGCGTGGTGCTGCTCTCTGGTGCGCCAGAGCCCGCCGAGGGCCTGCGCGCGCTCAACGATGGCGCGCGCGGCTACACCCATGCCTATGGCGTGCCCGCGCTGCTGCAAGAGGTGGCGCTGGTCATCGAACACGGCGGCCTGTGGGTCGGGCCAGATCTGCTGCAGCGCCTTGTGGGCTCGACCAACGCCGCTTTGGTGGCGCGCTCCGCCATCGCCAAAACGCAGACGCCGGACCATGCCGCACCCCTTGCCACGCCCGGCCCCAGCGCCTGGGCCAACTTGTCGGTGCGCGAAGCCGAGGTGGCGCGCGCGGTGTCGGCTGGTCGCTCCAACAAGGAGGTGGCCGCCAAAATGTTCATTTCCGAGCGCACCGTCAAAGCCCATCTGGGCGCCATTTTTGAAAAACTTGGGGTGCGTGACCGCCTGCAGCTGGTGTTGCGCCTGGCTGCCGTGCCCGAGCCTGCGCCCAACCCCGCACAGGAGCCCAAGCCATGAGCGAGCCTGACCAGGTCAACCCACTGAGCCAGTCCGACACCAGCCTGGTGCGTGTGCTCGAAGACCTCATCGATGTGCTCATCACCCGCGGCGTGATCCAGTTCACCGACCTGCCCGAAGCCGCCCAAGCCAAGCTGCTCGAACGGCGCGAAACCCGCGCCAACCTCAGTAACCGCCTGCTACTGCTGCCCACGGACCCCAACGACGACTTGCTATGACCCCGTGGGCTGACACGCCACGGTTCGCGTTTACGTGCGTGCGCAGATCACGCGTCGCCATGACGGACACTTTAGCGATGACGGCCGATTTACCTCTGGAAAAAGGGGTGACCGAGGCCACCCCTTTGCCGCCGCGGCGGTTTGCTTCAGACACGCATTTGGTTGCGGCGCCGTGACGCACCCATCAGGCCCAAGGCCAGTGCCACCAGGGCCAGGCTGGCGGGCTCTGGCACCACTTGGGTCAGGTAAACACCGGCCCAGCCGACATCCTCGCCGTCAACGATGCCCTCCATGCTGGCATTGATCACCAACCAGCCATTGCGGAAGGAGTCGCGTTCGATCCCCAGCGCGGTGATCGGCAGGCCGGCCGCTTTAGCGTCGAGGATGCCGCCGTCCATGCCCGAGGTCAGCAGCGCGAACGGGTCGAGGAGGTCGCTGAGGTCAAGGTAAAGCCCGAACACCGAGGCCAAATCAGAGACCGCTGGTTCGGTGGCTTTGAACACCACTTTTTGCCCGTCGGCAGCGATGAACGCACTTGAGCGCCAGCGCGCGCCTTCTTCTTCATCCGAGACCACCTCACCGCTTTGGCCGGCGTTGCCGGAGAAGTTCCAGAACAGAAAGTCTTCGTAGTCCGAACCGGTTTGGGCGACCAGCTTCAGCGCGCCTGTGACAGTGTCTTTCTGGAAGATGCCTTGGTGCAGCGGCACCTCGCGCGTGGTAACGCCAGTGTGATTGGCCGGATCGTCAGGGTCGAATCCAGCTTCCTTCAGCGGCGATTGAAGCGCACAGGCGTTGCGAACGGCCACGTTGCCATCGGCCGGGCAGGTCAGCGTGACGGTGCGCGTTTCGTTGCCCCAGGCACCCCAGAAGGACATGTTGCGGCCGTCGAATGACAGGCCTTCACCGAGCCGGTTGAGCGTGTTGCCACCCGGAAGATTCACATCAGCGCCCGGCACCGCCGTGCCAATCTCCACGAGCGTCGTCAGGCCACTCTGGCCGACCTGGCTCATGTAGATGCCACCGGCGGTGGGCTCCTCCTCGTTGTCGAGGCCGGTGAACACGACCTTGCCTTTGGCCGCGCTGGGCGGCGCGGTCGAGCCGAAGGTGCTGGTCGGATCGTTCGGCAATGCCTGTCCGCGATAGGCGATCGCCACGGCACCCAAAGGATTTCCGTTCGCGTCGACGCTAACTATGTCCCGGTAGAACACGCCGGTGAGCCCGGTGCCATCGGCGTCCGCGTAGTTCGCCTTGAATGCGATGTATTTGCCATCGAACGCCGCCGGTGCGCCCGGGAACTGCTCGAACGGCAACTGAGTCGCGCTGACCGCCGGTGTTGGTACCTGGTACTGTGGCAACTCTGACACCATGCCGAGCTTCTGCTCGCCAGTGGTCAGCACGCCGCCAACCGTGGCGTAGATACCGGTGGTGCCAACACGCGTCGTGACGGGTTCACCTGTGACGGGGTCCGTGCCGGTCGTGTATTCGTACACCGGCTCCGTTTGTCCCCGCGTTGCGATCAGACCCGAACCAGCGTCAATGCGCGGCAGTGACGGGAACTCGTTGAAGGTGGCGGCCAGGTTATTCGCCTGCGGCACCACCTGGCCCTGCACGGCCACGGCCCGCACGGGCGCTGCGGGCACGCTCATGTCACGCGAGAACACGCCCGAGACGCGTCCTTCCTCCCCGCCCTGCGTACGGCCGCGGAACAACACCAGCGCGTCGTTGTTCACCGACGACCCGCTGTAGCTGTTGAACGGCTGCGTAGAGTTTGGCGCCACGACGCCGTTGTTGACGACCGTTTCCCAGTTGAGGCTGACGGGCTCGGCCTGCAGTGCCGGTGCCGCGCCCAGCAGGGCCACGACAGCTACGCCGAGCAGCTTACGCTGCAGGCGTCGGGGCGGGTCTTGCCAAGGGGCAGGTTTGCAGGAATTGTTGTTGATATCTGATGACATGACAGCTTTCCTTTCAAGGTGACAGAAATCGGCGGGCTCGACAGTGACGTCGCGCTGGCGCCGCGTGAACAGACCACGCCCTCGAAATTCAATGACTTGGTCTGGCGGCATCAGTCTCGGTATTTATCAGTAGCTGCTGATTGAGAATTCGCATGGTGTAGGCAGAAATCAACGCAACAGAACGAGCGTGCGCTTGTCGGCGTCGTCGCCAGGCTTGAAATGGGCAAACTCAACCGTGGCGGTGCTTGCCTGTGCCTTGTGGGGTTGCCGAGGTCATGCGCCCGCTTTTCTTCATGGCGCATGAACGTCTGGGCTGAGATTACGTCGGCGAACAGTCTGGCGACTGCGCCTGTTGCCACATTTGCAGCGGCCATTTTGTCGCCACCGCCGGTACTTTTAACTACCGGTTCAATGCGCCGCCGCAGGTCTCAGCCGGTGCGTTGGCAATGGCGTCCCATTCTTCCTGGCTGATGACTTGCGGCACATAGGTAACACCTTGCTTGAGCAGGTTGTCGTTGAAGGCACGCAAGTGATTGCGGGAGCCGCACAGCAGACTGGTGTACACCATCACAATGTCGGCCGCGTTGGTGATGGCCAGTTTTTCATGGATGTCGCGGATGTCGGTTTCCTCGATCAGCGCGCCCACCTTGAGCGCTTCGATCAGGTTCACCTGGCCCAAGGTCATCAGCGTGTTGTAGAGGGTTTGCAACTCGGGGTCTGCAAACTCACCTAGCGCTGTAGTGGCGCCAGGGTCTTCGATGTCGTATTTGGTCAGCAGCGCCAGAATGGCCTCGGTGTGCGTGGTTTCACTCAGGGATATCTGGTAGAACACATTGGCGCCCCATAGGCTGTACAGGGCGACATAAACGTCATGTGCCAGCTTTTCTTCTTCGCGCATGAACTTTAGCCCGGCGATTTCTTCAATGGACAGGCTGGCCGCTGTTGTTGCGCTGCTTGCAGTCGTTGCCACAGCCGTGCTGGTGGCCAGTTGGGCAGACGCCGCTGCCAGGTCATTACCGCCGCCGCACGCCGTTAAAACGGGTGTCAGCGCCAGCGTGCCGAGCGCG
>PFUD01000164.1 GCA_002789915.1 Comamonadaceae bacterium CG_4_9_14_3_um_filter_60_33
AACCCCCCAAACAACAAAATGGACGTTGACCCAATCGCCATCGCCAGCAGCGTGGCCAGCGACCGGCGCCGGTTGCGAAGCAGGTTGCGCAGCGCCAGCGACAAGGTCATCATGGCGCGCTCCCCCCGGCTTTGCGGCGAGGGTCCTGAATCACGCCGTCCTTCAAATAAATGATGTCGTCTGCCGCCTTGACCACATCACGGTCATGCGACGAGAAAATGAACGAGATCTGAAAACGCTCGGCCATGTAGCGCATCAGGGCCAGGATGGCGGTGCCGGTTTTACTGTCGAGGTTGGCGGTGGGCTCGTCGGCAATCACCACCTTGGGTTTGCGCGTGAGCGCCCGGGCAATGGCCACGCGCTGGCGCTGCCCGCCCGACAACTGACCCGGCAAATTCTTGGCCTTGTCGCTCAGGCCCACAGCCTTGAGCAGCTTGGTGACACGCTCGCCTCGCACCTTGGCCGAGGCCCCCGCCAGCAACAGCGGGTATTCCACGTTTTCGTAGGTGCTCAGCACCGGCAGCAGGTTGAAGTTCTGAAAAATGAAACCGATGTTTTTGGAGCGGAAGTCAGACAGGTCGTCGTCGCTCAGTTCACCCACTTTGCAACCCGATACGGTGATTTCGCCAGTGTCGGGCTTGTCGATGCAGCCGATCAGGTTGAGCAGGGTGGTTTTGCCACTGCCCGAGGCGCCCGAGAGCACGGTGAACCGGTTGGGCCGAATCACCAGGTTGATGTCGGTCAGCGCCGGCACTTTGACCGCATCAAGGAGGTAAGTCTTGCTGACGTTGTGCAGGATGACCGAGGCCGTCTCTGTGCTGTCTGCGCGATCCATGTCTGGTTCCATGACTTTTTCCGAGCCCTACAGCTTGTAGTAGTCCCGGTACCACGCCACAAACCGGCCAATGCCTTCCTCGATCTTGGTGCCCGGCACAAAGCCCACCCAGTCTTTCAGCGCATCGGTGTTGGCATAAGTGGCCGGCACATCGCCGTCTTGCAGCGGCAGCAGGCGCTTTTCGGCTTTTTTGCCCAGGGCGTCTTCAAGGCAGGCAATGTAGTCGAGCAGGGGCACGGGGTTGTTGTTGCCGATATTGAAGATGCGGTAGGGCGCATAGCTGGTGGCGGGGTCGGCGGCCACGGTGTCATAAGCCGGGTTGGGCTCGGGAACGCGGTCGAGCACGCGCACCACGCCCTCCACAATGTCGTCCACGTAAGTAAAGTCGCGTTGCATGTTGCCGTAGTTGAAGACGTCGATGGGCTTGTCGTCCAGAATGGCTTTGGTGAACAAAAACAGCGCCATGTCGGGCCGGCCCCAGGGGCCATAAACGGTGAAGAACCGCAACCCCGTGGTTGGCAGGGCAAACAAATGGCTGTAGGTGTGCGCCATCAGTTCGTTGGCCTTTTTGCTGGCGGCATACAGGCTCACCGGATGGTCCACACTGTCGTGCTCGGAAAACGGCATTTTGGTGTTGCCGCCGTACACGCTCGAGCTTGACGCATACACCAGGTGCTGCACGGTGTTGTGGCGGCAGCCCTCCAGCACATTGGTAAAGCCGACGATGTTGCTTTCTATATACGCGTGTGGGTTTTGCAATGAATAACGCACACCTGCTTGCGCCGCCAGATGAATCACCCGGTCAAACTTCTCGGTGGCAAACAGCGCGTCCATGCCCGTGCGGTCGGCCACATCAAGCTTGATGAACCGAAAATTGGCATGCGGCAGCAAGCGGTTGAGCCGGCTTTGCTTGAGCGTGACGTCGTAATAGTCGTTCAGGTTGTCAACGCCCACCACTTCGTCACCGCGCGCCAGCAACTTGTGCGAGGTGGTTGAGCCAATGAAGCCGGCAGCGCCGGTCACTAATATTTTCATTATTGATGCTTCCTGAATATGGGAGTCTTATCTTAGCCGTCAATCAGCGTGTATTATTTGCCGCATTAGCTTTTGAGGTTAAGAACATGAATACAGTGGGAGTGATTGGTTTGGGGTACGTGGGGCTGCCGCTTGTGGTGGAGTTTGCCAAGCACATGCGCACCATCGGTTTTGACATTGCCTTGCCCAAGGTTGAATCGTGTTTGCGCGGGGTTGACCCGTCACGCGAGCTCTCTGACGAAGAAATGAGCCTGGCCGTGCACGCCGTCTATACCTCAGACCCGTCACTGCTGGCCGAGGCCGACATCATCATCGTGGCCGTGCCCACCCCGGTTGACAGCGCGCACATTCCCGACTTTCGGCCGCTCATTGGCTCCAGCACCAGCGTGGGCCGCCACATGAAAAAGGGCGCCATCGTGGTCTATGAGTCCACGGTTTACCCCGGCGCCACCGAAGAAGTGTGCATCCCGGTGCTGGAACGCGAGTCTGGCATGAAGTGGAAGCAGGACTTTTTTGTCGGCTACTCACCCGAGCGCATCAACCCCGGCGACAAAGAGCACACCCTCACCAAGATTCTTAAAATCGTCTCTGGCGACACGCCCGAAACGCTCGACAAGGTCGCCCGGCTTTACGAAACCATCATCATCCCCGGCGTGCACCGGGCCTCCAGTATCAAAACGGCTGAAGCCGCCAAGGTGATTGAGAACACCCAGCGCGACCTCAACATCTCGCTCATGAACGAGCTGTCGATCATCTTCGACAAACTCGGCATCGACACCTCCGAGGTGCTGGCCGCCGCCGGCACCAAGTGGAACTTTCTCAAGTTCACGCCCGGCCTGGTCGGCGGCCACTGCATCGGCGTTGACCCATACTACCTCACCCACAAGGCCGAAATGCTGGGTTACACGCCGCAGGTGATTCTGGCCGGGCGGCGCATCAACGACGGCATGGGCAAGTTCATTGCCGAACAAACCATCAAGCAGATGATTGCCGGCGGCAGCTACGTCAAGGGCGCCAAGGTCAATGTGCTGGGCCTGACCTTCAAGGAAAACTGTGGCGACCTGCGCAACTCCAAGGTCATCGACATCATCAACGAGCTTAAGACCTATGGCGTCGAGGTGTCTGTGACCGACCCCCAGGCCAAGTCCGACGAGGCCATGCACGAATACGGCGTGCCGCTGCTGCCCTGGGACGAACTGCCCCGCGCCGACGCCATCGTGGCCGCCGTGGCGCACCGCGAATTCGCCGCGCTCACCATGGAAGATTTCTCCAAGAAACTGGTCAAGGGCGGCGCCTTCATCGACGTCAAAGCCGCCTTCAACCAAGAGGCCATCCAGTCCGCCGGCTACAAGCTCTGGCGGCTGTGACGCGAAGTCACGAATGCCATTCAACCCCCATGGATTGCCGCGCTGCGCTCGCAATGACGGGCCTACTTTCGTATGACTGCTGACCCCCGCCCCCTCATCCTGCACGTTGTGTACCGCTTTGACACCGGCGGGCTTGAGAACGGCGTGGTCAACCTCATCAACCACATGCCGCCCGACGCCTATCGGCACGCGGTGCTGGCGCTGACCGAGGTGACTGATTTCAAGGATCGCATTCAACGCAGCGACGTTGAATTCATCTCGCTGCGCAAGCCGCCAGGGCAAGGGCTTTGGCAATACCCCAAGCTCTACAAGATATTTCGCCGCTTGCACCCGCAGATTGTGCACAGCCGCAACCTGGCTGCGCTTGAGGTTCAGTTGCCCTCCTGGGCCGCGCGTGTGCCGGTGCGCATTCATAGCGAGCATGGTCGTGGCTTGGAAGACCAGGAGGGCAATGGCGTTATCTATCAGCGCATGCGCCGTTTTTACAAACCCTTTGTGCACCACTACATGGCCTTGTCCCGCGACCTGGCTGACTACCTGGTGCACAAGACCAACGTCGCACCCGACAAAATCACCCAGGCTTACAACGGTGTAGATACCGACCACTTCCACCCGCCAGGCAATGGCCAGCAGCCCATCGCCGGCTGCCCATTCAACCCGGCCGAGCACTGGCTGGTGGGCACCGTGGGCCGCATGCAAACCGTCAAGGACCAGACCATGCTGGCGCAGGCGTTTGTGCAGGCGCTGGCGCAGGCGCCACACCTCAAAACCAAAATGCGGCTGGTCATGGTGGGCGAGGGCCCTTTGCGCGCGCAGGCGCAAAGCCTGCTGGACCAGGCCGGCGTCGGCGACCTGGCCTGGCTGCCCGGCGAGCGCAGCGATGTGGCGCACATCATGCAAGGCCTGCACGCCTTTGCCCTGCCTTCTTTGGGCGAGGGCATCTCAAACACCATTCTGGAGGCCATGGCCAGCGCCTTGCCGGTGGTCGCCACCGCGGTCGGTGGCAATGCTGACCTCGTGCTGCAAGACAAAACCGGCTTCATCACACCGCCTGCCGACCCGCAAGCCATGGCGCAGCAACTCGTTGCCCTGGCTGGCAACCCGTGGCTCGCCTTCAAGATGGGCCAGGCTGGTCGCCAGCGGGTGGTCAGCACCTTCAGCATGCAGGCCATGGTGGCCACTTACCAGCGCGTGTACGATCAGCAGTTGCAACTTCAGCAGCCCGATCGTCCCAGGAAGCTACCCTAAATCATGTGCGGCATCACTGGTATTTTTGACACCCGCGGCTCATCCGACATCAACCGCGCGGTGCTGCAGCGCATGAACGACTCGCAGCTGCATCGCGGCCCCGACGAGGGCAGCCTGCACCTGGAGCCCGGCGTGGGCCTGGGCCATCGGCGCCTGTCGATCATCGACATCGCTACCGGCCAGCAGCCGCTTTTCAACGAAGACGGCTCGGTGGTGGTGGTCTTCAACGGCGAAATCTACAACTACCAGCAGCTCATCCCCGAGCTGCAGGCGCTGGGCCACGTCTTTCACACCAAGAGCGACACCGAATGCATCGTGCACGCCTGGGAGGCCTGGGGCGCCGACTGCGTCAAGCGTTTCAGGGGCATGTTTGCCTTTGCCCTGTGGGACCGCAACCAGCAAACCTTTTTCATGGCGCGCGACCGCCTGGGCGTCAAGCCCGTGTACTACGCGCTGCTTGATGACGGCACCCTGCTGTTTGGCTCCGAGCTCAAATCCATTTTGGCCCACGGCGGCCTGCGCCGCGACATCGACCCGCAGGCCGTCGAGGAATACTTTGCGCTGGGCTACGTAGCCGAGCCGCGCACCATCTTCAAGCAAGCGCAAAAACTCTCACCGGCCCACACCCTCACCATCCGGCGCGGCCAGCCCATGCCGGCACCGGTGGCGTATTGGGATGTGAAGTTCAGCCTGGACAACCCCATCTCGGAGGCCGATGCCCAGGCCGAGCTGGTACAGCGCCTGAAAGAATCGGTGCGGCTGCGCATGATTGCCGAAGTGCCGCTAGGCGCCTTTTTGTCGGGCGGGGTTGACAGCAGCGCTGTAGTGGCGGTGATGGCGGGCCTGTCGCCCGAGCCAGTCAACACCTGCTCGATCGGCTTTGACGACCCCGCCTTCAACGAGTCTGCCTTTGCCCAAACCGTGGCCGACCGCTACCACACCAACCACCGGCTCGAAGTCGTCAAGAGCGACGATTTTGACCTCATCGACACGCTGGCCCGCCTCTATGACGAGCCCTATGCCGACAGTTCCGCCATTCCCACTTACCGCGTCTGCCAATTGGCGCGCAAGCACGTCACCGTAGCCTTGTCGGGTGACGGCGGCGACGAGTCTTTTGGCGGTTACCGCCGCTACCGTACGCATCTCATGGAAGAGCGCATGCGCAGCGCGTTGCCCATGGGTGTGCGTCGGCCGCTGTTCGGTGCACTGGGCAAGGTCTACCCCAAGGCCGACTGGGCGCCGCGGGTGTTCCGCGCCAAAACGACTTTTGAAGGCATGGCGCGCACGTCTGTCGAGGCCTACTTTCACACCGTGTCGATTTTGCGTGGCCCGATGCGTGAGGCGCTGTTCAGCCCCGGCTTCAAGGCCGATCTGGCAGGCTACAACGCGCAGCAAGTGTTCGACCGCCACGCCGCCAATGCCGGCACCGACGACCCGCTGGCGCTCATCCAGTACCTCGACCTCAAAACCTATCTGGTGGGCGACATCAACACCAAAGTTGACCGCGCCAGCATGGCCCATTCGCTGGAAGTGCGCGAGCCGCTGATGGATCACGAACTGGTTGACTGGCTCGCAACGCTGCCGTCGGGCCACAAAATCAAGGGCCAGGAAGGCAAATACCTGTTCAAGAAATCCATGGAACCCTACCTGCCAAACGATGTGCTCTACCGGCCCAAAATGGGTTTTGCCGTGCCGCTGGCGCGCTGGTTCCGTGGCCCCCTGAGGCAGCGCGTGCGCGACGCGGTGCTGGGCGAGCGCCTTGCCAGCACCGGCTGGTTCAACAAAGCCTACCTGCAACAGTTGGTGGACGGCCATCAGTCGGGTGCCTACGACTACAGCGCGCCCTTGTGGACGCTGCTGATGTTCGAAGCGTTTTTGCGCCAGGTGGTGGATGCTCCGGTGGAGGCCACATCATGACCCTACGCATCCTGCACGTTCTTGACCACTCGATTCCGCTGCACAGCGGTTACACCTTTCGCACGGCAGCTTTGCTGGGCGAGCAGCGCGCGCTGGGCTGGCAAACGTTTCATGTCACCTCCCCCAAACAAGGCCCGAGCCAAGCCGCTGAAGAAGACGTCGATGGCCTGCATTTTTACCGCACGCCGGGCGGCACCGGGCTGCTAGCTGACCTGCCAGTGGGCCGTGAAGTCGCCCTGATGAAGGCGCTGGGCCGGCGCGTGGAAGAAGTCGCCCGCCAGGTCAAGCCCGACATCATCCACGCCCATTCGCCCGTGCTCAATGCGCTGCCCGCCCTCAAGGTGGGGCGCAAGCTGGGCATCCCCGTGGTGTATGAAATACGCGCGTTCTGGGA
>PFUD01000098.1 GCA_002789915.1 Comamonadaceae bacterium CG_4_9_14_3_um_filter_60_33
TCCTCGTTCTTGATGCTGAACGGTTTGCCGTCTTTGTCCATCTTGCCAGCAGTCGACCAGTCCCACCACATCTTGGTCGGTTGTCCGCCGCGGGCAAACGCCGGGATGTGGCAGGTTTGGCAGGCAATCTTGGCGGTGTGCTCGTTCAGGCGTGCCACCGGGTGCGGAGCCTGCCCGTGGCAGGACTGGCAGGTAGCAGGGTTGCTGGTGTCCACTTTGCCGCGCAGATGCGCTGGTTCTTTGTCGAGCGCAGTGGGTGAATAGCGGCTACCTGGCACTTGGTGGCCATCGGTTTTATGACACGTGGAACAAGTGAAGTTATTGCCATCCACGTCCATGTGGACATCCAGCGCCTTGTCGGGTGCGTCCAGCGACGAGTCCAGGTCGCCATGTTTGACACCATCACCACCGCCGCCATAGAAGTGGCAGGCACCACAGGTAGTGCGCTGGGTCTTGCCCACTTTTTGCGCGATGGCAGCCAGATCGATGCCACGAATGATTTTGCCCGACCCAGGCGGAAATTCGGTGTCTTTGACCACTGGGTTACCCGCAAAACCTGCTGGTTTTTTGTATTTGCCGGTGTTGTCGTGGCAGGCTAAGCAGTCCACATTTTCTTCGGCGTTGAACTCCGTTTGCACATCCTTCCAGCCGTAGCCAATATGGCAGCTGCTGCAACCACCTTCATTGGATTTGACCGAGGTGCAGAAGTTGTTGACGATGTGCTTTTTGCCCAGCATCTGCCCGGTTTGCGGGTTTTTGTACTCCCACTTCCAGTGCTGGGTTTGGTGAATCTGCTTGGAGGCTTCGGTGTGGCAGCTCAGGCAAACTTTGGTGACGGCCGGGCCTGAATCGAAGGGACCGGCCAATGTCTCAAATTTGCTGTGGTCGGCGGTGGATTTAAGCAGCTTTGCCGGGTCATCGTCGGCAGCATGCACCGCTGGAAGCAGCAAAACCGAAAACATGGCGGCTAACCAAAAATCTTTTATACGCATCAAAGTCTCCTTGCTGATCAATAGTTGGCGCTCCATCGAAATGATGGTCCGATAACCGTCATGGTTTTTGCTAATGATGGCGAATACTAATATCACGACGTGTTGAAATTCTGATATAGATCAATGTTTGATTAACAATAAATATTTTTTACTGCGCAATTACGAAACTTAAGCTGCGCCCAGCAGGGTTGATCTACGCAAGCACACCTCAATGCGGCATTCAAGGCTGCGTTGGCCAATAAAAAAGCGGCCTTTAGCCGCTTTTTTGTGAAGAGGGCAAGCCCCTTTACTTTTTCATCGAACAGGTGCTAAAGCCAAAAATGGCATAAGGTGGGCACCAGCCGATGGCCCCCGTCAACAAGGGAACCACGCCCAGCCAGCCCCAAACACCGATGTTGCCGTTCAGGGTCAAGCCAATCAGCACCAGGCCGATGACGATTCGCAAAATGCGGTCAATGCCGCCAACGTTTGATTTCATGAGAACTCCTTGGACTCAGGTTAAAGAACACAGAGATTGATTACACCGCCAGGCGCCTTACCGGGTCTGTGACTCAAGTCACCCAGCCAGGTCACGCAAAGCGGCACTGCTGATGATCTGGATTTGCTCACGACCCAGGCTAACCCAGCCTTCGCGCTCAAAACGGCGCAGCAGCCGGGTCACCATTTCGCGCACCGTGCCGAGCTCGTCGGCCAACGTCTGGTGCGTGACGTTGAGCTGTTGACCGCGCCCCAGCAAAGCCGCTGCCAGACGCCGGTCCAGCCGTTGAAACGCCACCGCATCGATCAGGCTGGTGAGGTCGGCCATGCGCTCGGCAAACAAGCCCAGCACATCGTTGCGAAAAGCGGGTGTTTCCAGCCAACGCTTGAACAGCTCGGGCGTGATCAGTAGCAGCGTGCTGGGCTTGGTGGTAACGCCATGCGCCGTGAGCGGCTGGGTGCGAAACAGGCAGGCGCTCGAGACCAGGCACAGCTCGCCGGGCACCACGCGGTAAAGCTCCAGCGAACGGCCATCGCCCGAATTGCGTGACACCTTGATTTCACCGGTCAACACCAGTGGAAAGCCCTGGCAGGCCGTGTTTTCGTTGAACAAGACGCTGCCAACAGGCACGTCAAAGGGCTTCAAGCCCGATTCCGGGGCATCGGGTGCGGGCTGAACTTGAGCCAGTGACGGGTATAAATCCGTCAGCAGCGCCATCGAAGCCGAGCCGTTCATGCAATGCTGCTGTCAGGCTGCAACGGTATAGCCTTCCTCGGCAATGGCCTGGGCCAGCGCTTCACGCGGCTGATCGGAGTCCACTTCGACCCGGTTTTGCGTGTGGTCGGCCTGCACCTCGGCGCTGCGGTCAAGTTGGCGCACAGCACGCACCACGGCTTTTTCACAATGTTCACAGGTCATGCCGGTCACGGTAAAAATTTGCTTCATTTCAATTCCCTGGAAAATACGGAGACAACGAAATCGCGTATTGTGAACCTCGCAACTTTTTTCCGGCAATACCAACATTTTGATTATGACAACTGCTCAACTTTCTACTGACGCGATGCGGGTGGACATCGGCATTCACGGCATGACCTGCGCGTCGTGCGTAGGCCGCGCCGAGCGCGCCCTGAAAAAGGTGCCAGGCGTACAGGAAGTGAGCGTGAATCTGGCCACTGAATCGGCCCGCGTGATGGTGCAACCGTCCGAGCAAATAGAGGCGCGTTTGCGGCGCGCGGTGCGCGACGCCGGTTACGAACCCGTGGCGGCCAATGCTGCCATCGATGCGCCCCTTGAATCAAATTGGGCCGGCTTTGCACCCGTGGCGTTGGGCTTGGCACTGTCTTTGCCCTTGATGCTGCCGATGCTGGGTGACCTTTTTGGCCTGCACTGGATGCTGCCCGCCTGGTTTCAGTTCACCCTGGCGACACCGGTGCAATTCATTTTGGGCGCGCGCTTTTACAAGGCGGGCTGGCATTCACTGAAAGCGCTCAGCGGCAACATGGACCTGCTGGTGGCCATGGGCACCAGCGCAGGGTGGGCGCTGTCGGTGTGGTTGTGGCTCAGCGCCGATCCCGGTGCGGTGCCGCACCTGTATTTTGAAGCCTCGGCTGTGGTCATCACGCTGGTGCTGTTGGGTAAATGGCTTGAGGCGCGCGCCAAGCGCCAGACCACCTCGGCCATCCGCGCGCTGCACGCGCTGCGCCCCGAGACCGCGCACCTGCTGGGGCTCGACGGCGAAGTCGATGTGCCAATCGACGAAGTTTTTGTAGGCGACGAGCTGGTGGTGCGCCCCGGTGAGCGCTTTGCCGTCGATGGCCGCGTGCTTGAGGGCCAGACGCAGGTCGATGAATCGATGCTCACCGGCGAGCCCCTGCCGGTGAGCAAGGCGCTACAGGACAAGGTGACCGGCGGCACGCTCAATGGCGATGGCCGGGTCATCGTGCAAGTGAGCGCCACCGGTGTCGATACCGTGCTGGCGGGCATCATTCGACTGGTGGAGGATGCTCAGGCCGCCAAGGCGCCGATTCAGCGCCTGGTGGACAAGGTGAGCGCCGTCTTTGTGCCGGTGGTGCTTGTGCTGGCGCTGCTCACGCTACTGGGTTGGTGGCTCAATGGCGCAGCGTTCGAGGTGGCAGTGATCAACGCGGTGACAGTGCTGGTGATTGCCTGCCCCTGCGCCCTGGGGCTGGCCACGCCGGCGGCCATCATGGCGGGCACCGGCGTCGCAGCCAAATATGGCATTTTGATCAAGGACGCGCAAGCGCTGGAATTAGCGCACAAAGCTGAGGTGGTGGTGTTTGACAAAACCGGCACGCTGACGCAAGGCCAGGCTCGCCTGACTGACTTTGCCGTGGCGGAAAGCGCCGATCAAAGCGCCTTGCTGGCCATTGCCAGCGCTTTGCAAAGCGGCAGCGGACATCCGCTGGCCCGGGCGGTGGTGCTTGCCGCTCAAAATAAACAATTGGCCTTGCCCGCCGTGACGCAACTGCAAAGCACGCCGGGCAAGGGGCTGCGCGGCCTGGTCAACGGGCAAGATTATTTGATTGGCAGCGTGCGCTGGATGCAGGAACTGGGCGTGCAGCTTGACAGCCTCGATGAGCGCCTGCAATCCCTGACAGCACAAGGGGCCACGCTGGCGGTAATGGCGCAACAAACGCCAGACGGTTTGCAGGCCCTGGCGCTGTTGGCGTTTGGCGATGAACCCAAGGCAGAGGCCAGTGCCGCCATTGCCATTTTGCGAGCGCGCAGCATCAAGGTGATGATGCTCTCGGGTGACAACAGCGCCGCAGCGCAGGCCATGGCCCGGCGCGTCGGTTTGCAGCCAGATGAGGTCATCAGCAATGTGCTGCCAGGCGACAAGGCGGCCCACATTGCCAGACTCAAGCAATCAGGTCGGACCGTGGTGATGGTGGGCGATGGCGTCAACGACGCCCCGGCGCTGGCCGCCGCCGATGTTGGCATGGCCATGGCCAATGTGGGCGGTGGCACCGATGTGGCGATGCACGCGGCCGGCATCACGCTGATGCGTGGCGACCTGGCGCTGGTGGCGGCTGCGCTGGACATTTCCAGCCGCACGGTCGCCAAAATCAGGCAAAACCTGTTCTGGGCCTTTATCTACAACGTGGCAGGCATTCCGCTGGCGGCTTTCGGTTTTCTGAACCCGGTTATGGCCGGTGCCGCCATGGCGCTGAGCTCGGTGAGCGTGATGAGCAACGCGCTGCTGCTCAAGCGCTGGCAACCCGATCGATCAAAGTAAAGGCACGGCGCCGGGCGACAAGGCCTCATCGGCTTCGAACAGGCTTTGCGCCAGCTCGGGTGCGTCGGGCGCTAGCAGGCGCTGGCACCAGGCGGCCGCGCACTCGGGCGCTACCGGGTGAGGCTCAAACGCCATGCGTGACACCACCCGTGCCACCACCTCAGCGGCGACGCCGGCCGTGACCAGGTCGGCGGCAAAGCGGCTGGCGGCATCGCCCATCCGGAAGGCGCTGAGGTTGGCATTGACGATGCGCTCGCCCTTGCGGGCAAACAGGCGGCGCAACTGGTCTTCAAGCAACTCCGGGGGCAGCGGCAAGTGCATCGCCGCGGCACCCAGCACCACGGTGTTTTGCACCTTGGGGCTACCGGCTTTTTTGGCCAGCCGTTCGGCATCCAGCGCCACCAACCGTGGGGCCGAAAACAGCACCCGGTACAGGTCGGCCAGCGCTGGGTAGTTGTCAACGTTGATCATCGGCGTGATGTCGGTCACGATCCAGCCATCCGGGCGCAGCAGTTGCAGGTAGCGCAGCGCTTCCATGGGTTCAACCGACAGCACCATGCTGGCCATGCCCTGGGCAATCAGGTCGCTGGCTACCGGTTGGTCCGAGATGCGCACAAAGGCTGACACCGCGCCGCCGCGCTGGGCCATGCCGTGCACCTCGGACTGCTTCAGGTGCAGGCCCGCTTCGTGAATGGCGTGGTCTATCACCCCGGCCATGGTCAGCACGCCCTGGCCACCCACCCCGCACACCACCAGGTCGTAATTCATGCGGCCACCACCGGGATGTGATGTTTGTGCTCGCGGGTTTCCTTGATCTCCTTGATTTCTTTGGCGTAGGTCACGCAGGCGCGCCGGGCGATGATGACCGACAGGCCGGTGTAGGCCAGCTCTTCGCGGATGGTGTCTTGGGTGTGGTGTTTTTTGTGTGGTGACGGCACCACGATGCGGATGTGTTCGCGCGGCACGCCCAGGCCGGCCACCAGGTTGACCACGTCTTCATCGGTGGCGGCGGTGGGTTGGCCACCGGTCATGGCGATGATGCTGTTGTCCAGAATAAACACCTTGATGTTGGTGTTGTCACGCGCGGCATCCAGGAGCGGGGCCATGCCCGAATGGGTAAAGGTGCCGTCGCCAATCACGCACAGCGCCTGCCCCATGCCAGCGTGCACCACGCCAAGGGCCATGCCAATCGAGGCCCCCATGCACAGGCACGAGTGAATGCCCTGCAGTGGCCCGACGGCGCCCAGCGTGTAGCAGCCAATATCACCCATCACCCGCGCACCCGGGTTCACTTCAGCGATGACTTCGTTGATAGCCAGATACGAGTCGGTGTGCGGGCACTTGTCGCACAGGCTGGGCGGGCGGCCCACCAGCACGCCAGCCAAACCGGCAATCTGCAGCGACGGCGTGACCGGCAGGCCAAAGCACTGCTTGATGGCATCTTGCGACAGCTCGCCCATGCGCGGCAGGTCACCGGTGAGCTTGCCGCGAATCGGGCGTTCGGTCATCAGACCCAGCGCGCTGACATAACGCTCAATGAACGGGTAGCCTTCTTCGACAATGAAAATTGTGCTGGAGGCATCGAGCAACTGGCGGATTTTTTTGACTGGCAGCGGGTAAAAGCCGATGCGCAGCAGGTTGTAGTCTTGCAGCTTGTCACCCAGCGCCTCTTGCAGGTAGTTCCAGGCCAGGCCGCTAACCAGAATGCCGGGGCGCTGTTCCTGGTTCTTGCCCTGGCGCAGCGTCAGCGTGTTGACGGCATGGGCTTCTGAA
>PFUD01000157.1 GCA_002789915.1 Comamonadaceae bacterium CG_4_9_14_3_um_filter_60_33
CGGCGCAGCAAACACCGCCAGCACGCCCATGATGACGATGACCATGATCAGTTCGATCAGGGTAAAGCCGCGCTGGTGGTATGTGGTTTGCATGGTTATTCACTGTTGCGGCAGGCCACACCATGCCCGCGCGCAGCCTGCATCAGCGCGGCATCAAAGCTCACCAAGCTGAGCCCCAAGCGCTGCGCCACGGCCAGATGCAGTGCATCCGGGGTGCGCAGACCCGGCGCTGGGGTAGTACGGCATAAATCAGCCGCATTGGCAAAGTCTTCGCGCAGCACATCGACCACGGTCAACTGCGATGTGGTGAAAGCCTGAAACAACTGACGCGCCCTGTCTGCCACAGCGTCACTGACCTGGCCATTGCGCAACTTGAAGGCCACAGCACTGGCAAACTCGGCCAGCGTCCAGTGGCTAATCCAGGGCGATGGCTCTTGCGCCAAGGCCAGTCGCGCTGCGGCGGTGCCAGTTTCGTTAAAAAACAAGGGCACCAACACCGAGGTGTCCAGGTAAGCGGCCATCAATAAGTGTCCTGCGCGCGCATGGCCAGCACGCTACTGCCTGCCACTGTGGGTTGTGCATCGACAAAGGTGGCCAGTGCAGCAAAGTCAAACGGCGTGTGTGCCAGCGCCCGGGGTTCAGGCACCAGCCGCGCAATGGCCCGCCCGCGCCGGGATATTTGCATTTCCTGGCCACTTTCAACTTCACTTAGCAACTCCGACAGATGCGCTTTGGCATCTGCAACCGAAACACTGCGCATCGCAATATCCTTTTACTTGACCATATAAATCAAGATTAAACCATGAAGATGGTCATTTACAAAGCTCAGCCCCGTTGTCGCAGCCATTGCCATCTACCACCAGGCAGGGCTGTTGCTTGAAATAAGGCTGGTTGTCGGCCGCGTCGCAGACCACCATTACGTCCGGTAATAAAACGCGTTCCACTCAGCCACATTGAGTTTTATGTCAGAGATAAACACCCGGCACGGGCCGCCGCGCACCAGACTGCGCAGCTTGGCAAAGACATTGCCTGCAATCAAGTTGTGTGGCTCGCCCGCGCCAGCCATGGCATACACCTGGCCGTCAACAAACTCGTGGCGGACGTTGCTGTTCTGCTCGCTCGCCAGATAGTCGTCGGCAGTCAGAATGGGTTTGAAGACTAATGACATGGTGATTGATCTCCAAAATTACTCTGAAAAAGAGGCGATTGAGTGCTGCTTGCGCCAATCAAACTTCAGGCACTTTGTGCAGCGCCTGACCAACCGCCACCGCGTTGTCGGCACAAGTGTCGCGAAAGCCCTGGCTGATACGTGCGTCTATGCTAGCAGTATTCCAGAGCAGCTCTGTTGCCAGCCAGCCCAAACTACTCCAGCCGCTGTAGGCCGACCGCGCTCTCAGCGCTGACCAACCCCAAAATGATGAAACATTCAAATGCGGCAGCCGCTCGTGCAACAGTCACTCCACCGCGTCGGCGCGCTTTTCTTGCTTCGTCCATGTCTACAAAAGCCGTCCGCGCATCAATGTACTGACGCGCCGCGTCCGGATTGATTTCCAGGCTTTCCAAGTGATGTGTCATTTTTCAAGCTTACTTGGAAAAGTTATTTCAGAACCAAGCACATTGCCAGTGAGCTGATCGGAGTCAAAATGATTCGCTTAAACCGCTTGGTATGATAATATGTCATCACTCTAGAGAGTCTGGATTAGCCGGTTTCCATGGTAAGTGGAGCGGCACAACGGAGTTGAGACTCCATATTTTGAAAGAAGGTCAATATGAAAAAGCAATCTGGTTTTACCCTGATTGAGTTGGTCATGGTCATTGTTATCCTCGGCATTGCCCAAGTTTGTCAACCTGGGCTCCGACGCACGTACTTCCGCCATGAAGGCGGTGGAAGGTTCCATGCGTTCGACCAATGCCATGATTTATGCCAAGGCTGCGGTCAATACTCAAACTGGTGCAACCGGTACAGTGACGATTCCAGGTGCTACGGGCGTCGTTACTACAAAATACGGATTTGCCTCAAATGTGAATGAGCTTGTAAAAGTGATGGACTTGAGTCCTGACTTTAATACGGCGACGGCTAATCAGATTCGACATGCAGGCGCAGTCACTACAGCCAACTGCCGGGTTAGCTACACCGCTGCGACAGCTACTGTGCCGCCTATCTACACCTTGGTCACCACCGGCTGCTAATCACACAGCGATCCATCTGACCACTGCTTAGGCGGGTCCCCAGTGGACTTGCCCAATGAAAAAACGGGTTCTTCGGAACCCGTTTTTTTGTGCGTAAAGCCAACCAACAAAAGCACTAATCCATCACTTGCCCTTGCCACACATAACGTTCCTTGGCCGTCAACAGCAAAGGGCCTGCGGTAGCCCCTTCAACGCGGTACCATGCCATCACATCACCGCTGGGGCTGTCAAATTCTGTGGCATCCACCGGCAGATAGCCCACGCAGACACACACGGCATCAAAGACCCAGTGGCCCGATGGCACGGCAGCCAATTCACCGGGTCGAGTTTCACCAAAGTAATTGGATGGGCGACGTTCCAATAACTCAAAAGGGTTGCGTTGCAGTGCGGCGCCCGTTTGATTTTGAGCTGCCTCCCGGTGCAGATGCTGCAACACAAAGGCGGTGCGCAAGCTGCCCAGGGTACTGCGCACAGAGGCCAGTTCGGCTTGCCTTTGCACCACCTGAACCCGGTTAATAAAAACCACCAACAAGGTCAGGATGAGTACAGCCATCAAAGACCATTCCACAATCCGGACGCTTAAAAACGCCCTGCCGCCAGCAGCCTGTGAGGCGGCCATGACTAGCCGCCGCCCCGACCTTGTGCGGCGGCCCCCAGGTCCCACAGCGGCAAAAAAACACCCAGCGCCAGCAGCAACACCAGCACACCAATGACAGCCAGCAAGATGGGTTCAATGGCGGCTGACAGGCCCTTGATGTGATAGTCGGTCTCGCGCTCGTACATGTCCGCTATTTCAAACAGCAGGTTGTCAAGTTCCCCGGTTTCTTCACCCACGCGAATCATTTGCAGCACCACCGGCGTAAAGACACCGGTGGCTGCGGCGCAGCGCGAAATGCTTTCACCGCGCTCAATGCCGTCGCGCATTTGTTCAATGCGGCCGCCAATGAACGCGTTGTCCACCGTTTGCGCCACCACCGTCAATGCCTGCACCAATGGCACGCCGCTTTGGCTCGACAGCGCAAAGCTGCGGGCAAATCGGGCCAGCGTGGCCTTAAGCACAATGTCGCCGACGATCGGCAGCTTGAGCTTGCGTGCGTCCCAGTTGTAGCGGCCTTGCACTGTGCGAATGTAGGCGCGCGCCAGCAGCACGGCGCCAATGGTGCCGCCAATCAGCAGCGGCCACCAGGCCAGCATCCAGGCGGAAAACCCGAGCAAGCCACGGGTGATCAGGGGCAGCTCTGCATGAAAGCCTGCGAACACTTTGGCAAACACCGGGATCACAAAAATGTTCAGAATGACGACGGCGATCGCCATGGCAATCAGCACAAACATGGGGTAGCGCAAGGCCTGTTTGATGCGTTCGCGCACGTCACGCTCAAACTCCAGGTGCTGATTGAGCCGCAAAAAGACTTCGGTCAATCGGCCGGTCATTTCGCCCACCCGGATCATCGAGATGTAAAACGCGCCAAACACATCCAGGTGGCGGGCCAGGGCGGCAGACAATTCCCGCCCTTGATCAAGGCTGGCGCGGACGTCTTTGAGCAAGTCCACCATAGCCGGTTTGGTGTTGGAAGCCTCAAGGCCGACGAAGGCCTGCAAAATGGGCACGCCAGCTTTGTTGAGGGTGTACATCTGGCGCGAAAAAACCAGAATGTCTTCCAGCACCACGGGCTTTCGGTTCAGGCGCTCAAACCAGCCAGCTTGTGTCGTCTTGGCCTCTTCACGCACCACACGGATGTCGATGGGTGACACGCCCATCGCCATGAGCTGGTCCGCCACCCCGTTTTCGGTCATGGCGTCAAGTTGTCCCTGAACTGCTTCACCGCGGGCGTTGCGGCCACGCCATGCATAAAAAGCCATGATGGTCAGCCTTTGGGAATGTCTTCATCAGCGTCGTCCACATCGAAGCCGATGCGCAGCGCTTCCGCCAGTGACGTGCGGCCCTGGCGCACCAGTTCCAGCGCGTGGGCCGCCATGGTGCGGCCCCGCATGCGATCACGGGCCAGCTTCATGAACGCCGCCGGGTCGGCGTGCGAGGCCGCTTGCGTCAGAATGGCATCCATTTCAAGCAATTCGTAAACCCCTTGCCGCCCGGCGTATCCCGTGCCGTTGCACGATGAGCAGCCCACGCTACGCATTGACTTGACCGACTCCAAGCTGCTGGTCATGCTGTTCAGCCACATCTGTTCCTGCGGCGTGGCTTGATGCGGCTGGATGCAATCGGGGCAATTGAGGCGCAGCAAGCGCTGCGCAATCACCGCCTGCAACGACGTGGCCACCATGAACGCTGGCACGCCCATGTCGAGCAAGCGAAACGGCGTGCTGATAGCGTCCCGGGTATGCAGGGTCGATAGCACAAGGTGACCGGTGATGGCGGCGCGCAGGCCAATTTCTGCGGTTTCTTCATCGCGCATTTCCCCCACCAGGATCACGTCTGGATCTTGCCGCAAACACGACCTGAGCACGCGGGCAAAAGTCAGGTTGATTTTTTCGTTGACCTGCACCTGGGTCAGCCCTGGCAGACGGTATTCCACCGGGTCTTCCACGGTGATGACTTTCAGCTCGGCGGCATTGATTTCTGCCAGCGCCGCATACAGCGTGGTGGTTTTGCCCGAACCTGTCGGGCCCGTGACCAGCACAAGGCCGGCGCTGTGCCCCAGCACCTCGCGAAAGCGCTTGAGCATGTCAGGCGGCATGCCAATGTCGTCGAGCCGCTTCATACCGGCACCCTGCTTGAGCAGGCGCATCACGGCAGACTCGCCATAGTTGGTGGGTAGCGTGGACAAGCGCACATCGATGGTGATGTCGCGTAAACGAACGCTAAAACGCCCGTCCTGCGGCAGCCGTTTTTCAGAAATGTCCAGCCCTGCCATCAATTTCAAGCGCTGCGCCAAGGGTGCACCAATGCGTTTGTCGGCCTGGGTTTGGGTTTGCAGCACGCCGTCAACCCGCACCCTGATTTGCAGGCCGGTCTCTTGCGGCTCAATGTGCACGTCAGACGCGCCCATCTGGATGGCATCTTCAAACACCGACTGCAGCAAGCGCACCACCGGCGCGCCCTCGGTGCCCACGCTGGCGGTGAGCTCACCAAAGTCAACCGTGTCGCCCAGGTCTTTTTCTAGCGCCCGCGCCAAGCCGCTGATTTCTTCGGTGCGCCGATAGAGCCGGTCAAAGGCCAGCGCCAGTTGGCTCTCGGGTACCGCTGCCATCGAGATGTTGCGCTTGAGCAGCAGAGTGAGTTGGTCAAAGGCAAACAAGTCCAGCGGGTCAGCCACGGCCACCAGCAAGGACTCGCCCTTGTCCTCCAAAACAAGCGCCCTGAAGCGGCGCGCAGCCGCCTCGGGCAGTAACTTGACCAATTCGGCGCGAAACGGAAAGGTCTTGAGGTTGACAAACGGAATGCGCAGCTGCCGGGCCAGGCCATTGGCCAACAACTCCTCGGTGATCAGACCACTTTCAATCAGCACCCGGCCAATTTTTTTGCCGTTCTGCCGTTGCAGGTCAAGCGCCTGCTTGAGTTGCTCTTGCGAGATCAGGCGCTGCTGAACCATCACATCGCCTAAGCGCAACTTTTCTGGTCTGCGTGAGGCCATGCCCGGCGCTGTGCTGGTGGGTGAAACTGCAGATGGGTTCATGGTTTGAATTGAAAATCTGTGGCCATGACGCCGCTTGCCATGATCGTGAAGGCGATGATAACGCGCTGTGCCGCCATACCGCGTGCCACAATTCAAACCCATGAAGCGCCTCAACCAAGGAACCCCATGAGCCTGTTTAGCTGGACTGAAAAAAGCCCTGAAATACTTCGCCAGGGCGGCGTGATCGCCCCCGATGAGCGCCTGCCCTGGGCGCAAACCACCGTGATGGGCATGCAGCACGTCATCGCCATGTTTGGCGCCACGGTGCTGGCACCTATTCTGATGGGTTTTGACCCCAATCTGGCCATTTTGATGAGCGGCATCGGCACGCTGATCTTTTTCTTCATCACTGGTGGTAACGTGCCCAGCTACCTGGGTTCAAGCTTTGCCTTCATTGGCGTGGTGATTGCGGCCACCGGCTACGCCGGCCCGGGCCTGAACGCCAACATTGGCGTGGCGCTGGGCGGCATCATCGCCTGCGGCGCGCTCTACACCGCGATTGGCTTGCTGGTGCAGGTGGTGGGCACCGGTTGGATCGAAAAACTCATGCCGCCAGTAGTGACCGGTTCTGTGGTGGCGGTGATTGGCCTGAACCTGGCGGGAGTGCCGATCAAGAACATGGCGGCCAGCAACTTTGACAGCTGGATGCAGGCCGCCACGTTTGTTTGCGTGGCGCTGGTGGCGGTGTTCACCCGCGGCATGTTGCAGCGCCTGCTGATTCTGGTCGGGCTGCTGGTGGCCAGCGTTTTGTACGCCCTGCTGACCAACGGCCTGGGTCTGGGCAAGCCGATGGACCTGAGCGGCTTGTTCAGCGCTGCCTGGGTCGGCATGCCCGGTTTTGCGGCGCCAGTATTTGATTCCAAAGTCATGCTGATGATGGCGCCAGTGGCCATCATTTTGGTGGCTGAAAACCTCGGCCACATCAAGGCCGTGACGGCGATGACTGGCAAAAATCTTGACGTTTACATGGGCCGCGCCTTTATCGGCGACGGCGTGGCCACCATGGTCAGCGGCAGCGTCGGCGGCACCGGGGTCACCACTTACGCTGAAAACATCGGCGTGATGGCGGCGACCAAGGTGTATTCGACCGCCATGTTCCTGGTGGCGGCGCTGCTGGCAATTGTGCTGGGCTTCAGTCCCAAGTTTGGCGCCGTGATTCAGGCCATTCCGCTGCCGGTGATGGGCGGTGTCAGCATCGTGGTGTTTGGTCTGATTGCGGTGGCGGGTGCGCGCATTTGGGTCGAGAACAAGGTGGATTTTTCTGACAACAAAAACCTGATTGTTGCCGCCATTACGCTTATTTTGGGCACCGGGGATTTCACCCTCAAGTTTGGCGACTTTGCGCTTGGCGGCATCGGCACGGCCACCTTTGGCGCCATTGTTTTGTACGCGCTGTTGAACCGGCGCAGCGCTGATTAATTGGTTATTGCGCCTGCCATGTCGTGTGCCGCGGCTTACTGGCCGGGAACTGTCTCAACGTCAAATTCAACAATGTTGCGACTGGCCTTGCTGAAGGCCACGCCAATCAGGTGGATCGGCTCGCCCCGGGCGCGGTACTTGTCGGCGTAGCCCATGGTCTTGATCTGCTGCAAAGCTTGCCCGGCAGGGGTGAGCTCAAGCACCTTGAACTCGAACAAATAAACCTGGCCAGCAAACAACACTGCCATGTCAATGCGGCCATGGCTGGTGCTGTCTTCCAGGCGAATGTCGAGCCCCAGCGCGGCAAAATAGCTGTAGAAAATACTGGCGTAATAGCCCTCAAAATTGGCCAGCTCGTTTTTACGGTACCAGTCGTGCGGGATGCTGGTAAAAAAGGCGTGGAACAGGACTTTCAGGCCGACAAAATCCTGCGCCAGCAGCAGGTCATGGAGCCGGGTGGCGTGCTCGCCGTACTGCGCCGGGTTGGTCGTCAGGCTTTGCAGAAGCACCGCGTTCAGGCTGGTGCGCACCTCCAGGTTGGGGTAGCGCAGGCTGATCTGCATCAATCCGGGAATGCGCCTTACCGAGTCCACCGTCAAGTAGCCTGCCTGGAACAGCAAAGCCTCTGGCGGGATGTTGTCCACGTCAAAGGTGGAAAGCAAGGTCTCGGGGGCGACGATGCGGCCCAGGTCGGGCGTGAACTGCTGGCGCTGCATCAGCAGTTTGATCAAAAAACTGGGCGTGCCGGTTTCAAACCAGTAGGGCCGGAACTCGCGGCTGCGAAACAGCAGAAGCAAGTCAAACGGGTTGTAAACCGGTGTGCCCAGCCAGTTGTAACCGTTATACCAGCGCCGGATGTCTTCCCGATCCAATCCCTCCAGTTCGGGCGCAAACACGGTGTCCACATCGGCATCGGTGTAGCCGCACAGGGCGCTGTAGCGCGCTTCCAGCGTGATGTCGGTCAAGTTGTTCAAGCCAGAAAAAAGGCTGACCTTGCTGAACTTCGAGACCCCAGTCAGAAATACAAACTTGAGGTATTCGTCAGCACCCTTGAGCACCGAATAAAGGTTTTTCAGACCCTCACGCATCTCCAGCGCCACCGCGCTGTTGGTGATGTTGTCCAGAATCGGTTTGTCGTATTCGTCGATCAACACCACGGCGCGCTGACCACTTTTTTGCTGCGCTTGGCGGATCAGGTCGCCCAGGTTACCCGCCGTGTCGGACTCTGGCAAGCCCGGCGGCAGTGGCAAGCCCAAAGCCACGCGGTTTTGACGCAAGACATCGGTAATGCGCTGATCCAGCTCGGCGCGGTCGCGCAGCACACCGTCTGAGAAGCTCACCCGAATCACCGAGTGCTGTTTGCTCCAGTCCCAGAGACTTTCTGCCAGCAGGCCTTTGAACAGCGCTTGCTGTCCTTCAAACAGGGCGCGCAAGGTGTCAATAAAAAGGCTCTTGCCAAAGCGGCGCGGGCGGCTTAAAAAATAATATTTGCCAGTCTCAGCCAGTTCTACCGCAAAGCCGGACTTGTCAACGTAGTAGTAGCCCTCTTCAATGATCTCGCGAAAGGTCTGAATGCCAATGGGCAGCTTGCGCCGCGCCAGTGGCGTTGGGGTAGGCGACGTGGGGGTGAGCGTCATCTTCCAGCTTGCCTACACCGCTGCCAGCGCTTGCGTCAGGTCGGCCAGCAGGTCGTCGATGTGCTCGATGCCAATGGACAAACGCACGGCGTCCTCTGAAATACCCGCTTTGGCCAGCTCCGCCGGTGACAACTGGCGGTGCGTGGTGGATGCCGGGTGGGTGGCCAGCGACTTGGCGTCGCCAATGTTGACCAGGCGCGTGAACAATTGCAGCGCATCCAGAAACGCAGCGCCCGCCACGCGGCCTTGGCCTGCTTCGCATTTGATGCCAAAGGTGAACAGGCCACTGGCCTTGCCGCCCATGTATTTAAGAGCTAGCGCATGGTCGGGGTGATTGGGCAAACCGGCGTAGCTGACCCAGGCCACTTTGGGGTGGTTTTGCAAAAACTCGGTAATTTTTTGCGTGTTGTCGTTGATGCGGTCCATGCGCAGCGCCAGCGTTTCGATGCCTTGCAAAATCAGAAACGCGTTGAACGGCGACAGCGCCGCGCCGGTGTTGCGCAGCGGCACCACGCGGGCGCGGCCAATATAGGCGGCCGGGCCGAGCGCTTCGGTATAGACCACGCCGTGGTAGCTTTGGTCGGGCTCATTGAGGCGTTTGAATTTAGCCTTGTGCTCGGCCCAAGGGAACTTGCCAGAGTCGATGATGGCGCCACCAATGCTGTTGCCGTGGCCGCCCAGGTATTTGGTGAGCGATTGCACCACAATGTCAGCGCCGTGCTCGATCGGGCGCAGCAAATACGGCGTGGCCACGGTGTTGTCCACAATCAGCGGCACACCGTGGCGGTGCGCTACTTCTGCAATCGCGGCAATGTCAGTGACACGGCCCTGCGGATTGCTGATGGATTCGATGTACACCGCTTTGGTTTTGTCGTCGATCAGGGCTTCAAGCGCCGCCAGATCGCTGGGGTCGGCAAAGCGCACCTCAATGCCTGAAAGCGGAAAGGTGTGGGCAAACAGGTTGTAGGTGCCACCATAAAGCGCATTGCTCGCCACAATGTTGTCGCCCACTTCGGCGATGGTCTGAATGGCATAGGTCACCGCTGCCGAACCCGATGCCAGCGCCAGCCCGGCAATACCGCCTTCGAGCGCCGCCACGCGCTGCTCCAGCACGTCATTGGTCGGGTTCATGATGCGGGTGTAAATGTTGCCCGCCACTTTGAGGTCGAACAAATCGGCGCCGTGCTGAGCGCTGTCAAAGGCATAGGCCACGGTTTGGTAAATGGGCACCGCCACCGATTTGGTGGTGGGGTCGGGGCTGTAGCCCGAGTGGACAGATTTGGTTTCGAATTTCCAGGAATGGGACATGCGTTAGCTCCTCGGGTGGTTAACATAGATGTGCGTCGGTTATGGATGGTAACGGCTGTCAGCACCAACAGCTTTGCGGCGGCCTGGCGCAGTGCGGGTTTTACGGTGCTGGTGGCGTTCAAATTCATGGCCTATTACATTTAATGATGTGTAACTCAGAAGAAGGCCATGGCCAACGTCAACTTTACCGGTGCGGTTGATCGTGACTTGCTCAGGCTCGCCAAGATCATTGCGGCCAAATCTGACACGTCGATTAATACGCTGTTCAACGCCGAGTTGCGCTACTTGGTGGACACTTTCGAAGCGGCCGAGACCAGTAGCAACCAGAACTATCGCACCTTGCTTGATTTTTCCCTGGGGCGGGTGGACGACCTGGCGGCCATGAAGCTGCTGGGTATCGACAGTGACGAAGATTTTTTTCTGCTGATGGCACAAGCTCGCCTGCCAATGCCGCGCTTGTCGCAAGCCAGCATGCAGCGCATGGTGGACGATCTCAATGCCTTGATGTCATGAGCGTTAGCCACTCATGGCTTGCGCACGCATCGTTGCGCTGCGCAAAATGCCTCAAAGTCGTTCTTTTTCAACGGGCGGCTGAACAAGTAGCCCTGGTAAGCAAAGCAGCCGTTGGACTCCAGAAACTGCCTTTGTTCTTGCGTCTCCACGCCTTCTGCGATGACGTTGAGGCCCAACTTGTCGCCCAGCACAATGACGGTGCGCACAATGGCGGCATCGCTGTTGTCCACCAGCACATCGCGCACAAAACCCTGGTCGATCTTGAGCTGGTCCAGCGGCAAACGCTTGAGGTAGGCCAGCGACGAGTAACCGGTGCCAAAGTCATCCAGCGAAAACCTCACGCCCCGGTCTTTGAGCGCATTCATTTTTTGCACGATGCCGTCAAGGTCCTGCGCCAGCAGGCTTTCTGTCAGCTCCAGCTTGAGCAGTGCCGGGTTGGCACCGGTCAAATCCAGTTCAGACAGCACCTGACTGACAAAATCCGGGTGGTGGAACTGCTTGGCACTGACATTGACCGCCACAGCCAATCCAACCGTTGCCGCACTTGACTGCCAGTCGGTCAAAGCCAGGCAAGCCGTGTGCAGCACCCATTGCCCAATTTGCAGGATGAAGCCGCTGCTTTCGGCGGCAGGAATGAAGTTTGCCGGTGACACCAGGCCACGTGTCGGGTGGGTCCAGCGCAGCAGCGCCTCCGAACCCAAAATATTCCCATTGCGGTCAACCTGAGGTTGATAGACCAGGTGCAATTCGTTGTTTTGAAGGCATTGGCGCAAGTCACTCTCAAGCTCGGCCTGCGCCACCAATTGGGCTTGCAACAGGCCGTCAAAAAAGCGAAAACCGTTGCGGCCATCGGCTTTGGCTGAATACATGGCGGAGTCTGCCCTGCTCAACAACTCATCCACAGTAATCTGAGCATCGCCACACAAAGCAATGCCCAGGCTGGCCGACGTGAAGTGCTCCCGGTTGTCAATTAAAAAGCCTCTTGCCAAGGCCACCAAAATTTTGCTGCAAAGGCCTTGTGCGGCCAGTGACGCCGCAGCCCGATCGGCCCCGATGTCGGTCAAGAACACAATGAATTCATCGCCGCCCAAGCGCGCAAAAAATCCTGATGGGGGCAAGCATTGTTGTATGCGCAGGGCAACCTGCTTGAGCAATTCGTCGCCGCAGCGGTGACCCCAGTGGTCGTTGATGCGCTTGAAGTTGTCCAGATCAAGCAAGATGCAGGCGCTGACATCGCTGCCGGGTTCGGTTTTGCACAGCACCTGATTGGCGTGGTTCAAAAATTGCCTCCGATTGGGCAAGCCCGTCAGCAGATCATGAAAAGCCAGGTGATGCACTTTGGCCTGCGACTGCATGCGCTCGGTAATGTCGTGCGCCAGCACCAGTCTGGCAGAGCGCCCCTGGTAGTCCATGGCGTGGGCAGATACCTCCACCTTGATCCGGGTGCCGTCTTTGCGTAAATTTGTCCAAACTTGAGCGGCTGCCACCCGGCTTCTGAGGTCAATAGCCAGATGCGTATGCAGGGTGGCGTGGTCTTCGACCGGGTGAATATCGGGCAAGCTCATGTGCTGCAATTCTTCACGGGTGTAGCCGTACTGCGACACTGCGGCATCGTTCACCGACAAAAATACGAGTGTTTCGCAGTCGTACACCCACATCGGATGCGGATTGTTTTCAAACATGCTGCGGTGCCGTATTTCACTCTCATTCAACGCGACCTCGGCCAACTTACGTTGCGTGATGTCACGCTCCACCGCCACCCAATGCGTGTACCAGCCGGTGGCGTCTGCCACCGGGACAATGTCCATTTCAAGCCAGAATTCTTCGCCCGTTTTGGTGTAATTGATCAACTCGGAGCGCACCGGCTCCCAACGTTTGAGCGCAGCGAATATGCGGTCCAATTCTTTGCGCTGGGTTTTCTCGCCCTGCAAGATGCGCGGCGTCTTCCCCATAACCTCTTCGCGTGAATAGCCTGTGCGGCGGACAAACGCATCATTGACAAAAACAATGCGCGGCCCGGGTTGTTCAAGCGGCTCCGCTTCGGTGATCAGCACAATGTCATTGAGGCGTGACACGCAGGTTTCGAGCAACTGAAGCCGGGTGTTGCCGGCTTGCAGCGCAGCTTCAACCTGCTTGCGCTCGGTGATGTCAATCAGTATGCCGGCCACCCGGTAGGGCTTGCCGTGGTCATCAAAATAAAAACGGCCTTTTGACCACAACCAATGCAAGGTTTGATCGGGCCAAACCACCCGGAATTCAACGTCGTAGGCGCCATCACCCGCCATGGCGCGCTGGTAGCAGTCGTCCACGCGGGTGCGGTCCGCTTCAAAAATATGCGCCAGGTAAGTGTCATAGCCCCATACTGGCACTGGCTCGGTGTAGCCAAAACACTGGTCATGCAACAGCGAGCGGCGGGCCACGTTGGTGCGCAAATCCATGTCCCAGTCACCAATGTCAGCCGCATCCAGTGCAAAGTTCAGGCGCTGCTCAGTTTCCAGGCGATTTTTCTCTTGTGCCAGCAATCGCAATTGGGCACGTCTTGCTTCAATCAAGGCAACAACCTGGCCAGCAAGCCGTTTGAGGCTGTTGAGTTGTTTGCTTGAAAGCGTTCTTGGCGTGTGGTCGATCACACACAAGCAGCCCAGCGCAGCGCCAGAGGCAAGCACCAGCGGAACACCTGCATAAAAACGAACCCCCTGAGGCGCCAGAACAACTTCCAAATTCTGAAACCGCGGGTCTGCGCCAGCATCTTCCACCACCAGGGGCTCAACGTCTGCAATGGCACGACTGCAAATAGACTGCGTGCGCCGCGCGTAAGCGTCAGCAAAACCTACCCGGGACTTGAACCAGACCCTGTCTTGATCAACCAACGAAATCAGGGCAACAGGCGTGTCACAAATTTCGCTGGCCAACAGCGCCAGGTTGTCAAAATCGGGCTCGGCGACGGTATCGAGCAACTGCAAGGTATGCAACTCCTCCAGGCGATTGACTTCATTGAGCTTTGCGGTGGAAGTTGGCATACCGAATTGGTTTTGGTTTGAGGCGACTGAGTTGGCGAGAATAGCATGAGCCTGCTGGCGGCTTATTGGTCAACTACTCCGTGCGCTTTTCGCCAGTCGGCATAGGCTTCGGGAAAGGCGGCTTGCAAGCGCGCCAGGTAAAAGTTGGC
>PFUD01000146.1:0-2254 GCA_002789915.1 Comamonadaceae bacterium CG_4_9_14_3_um_filter_60_33
CCATTGCTGTTGGCACTGAAGTCAAGATAGGCATCCAGGCTGGTACTGTTCGCATGCTCATCGGTCAGCAGGTCTTTCAGGTTCAAGGCATCGTTGTCTGTGGGTGAACCGTTGATGCCATTGATATGGAAGTCTTTGACCGTGTCAATGCCGGTTTCACCCAGCCGCCAGACAAAGGTATCAGACCCGCCGTTACCATACAAATCGTCATTTCCAGAGGCGGCGTGGACTCCGTCATTAGTGGTCCCATAGACGTCGTCATCGCCACTGGTTCCTTGAATTGAATAGGTTCTTGAATTCTTGGTGTTGACCGCCACCGAGAAATTCGCGCTTGCAAAATCCTGATCGGCATCGCTGCCCGTCAGTGAAAAATCAAGTTTGTAATTTAGCGGATAGGTTGGCACCGTGTAGCTCAGAGCGACGCCATCGATCTTGAAGGAAACCGTCGAATCGAACGGTGTGAGTTCGACCCAGTCCACCGTCTTGCTCGCGTCAAAAGTGATTTGCACCAACTGATCAGCGCCAATTGCCTGATGTGACAAGACGTCATCACCATTGGTGTAGTGAACGTTGACGTTAGCGGAGTCGGTCGCCTTGAAACCGCCCGTGGAAGCAACATGAACATCCAGGCTTGCAAGCGATGCGTTCGGGTTGATTTGCTGCACATCAAATCTCAACACATCGCTCTTGTTGCCTTGCATGACATTGTCACCAACACCCAACTCGGTTGACGAAATAGTCAGCGTGTCTTTTGGGTGAGCAGCACTAGAGCCGGTCAACACCAGACTGAAGACACCACCAAAATGTGTGCTGTCGATCGTGTGACTTGCGAGATTGCTGCCACCTGAAATTCCCGCCAAAACGCTGGCAACATTGGTCGTGGTTACTGGAGCTGGATTCACCAGATTGAAGTCATATGTTCCATCGCTGTGTACGGCCACCGTAAAGAAGGTAGCGCTGGAGCCATCCACTCCCGCATAAACCCGCGTGGTTGCGTTTGACGCGCCAGAGTCGTATTGCAGCGTATAGCCACTGCCCGGATTTATCCATTGCAGTGCGGCCGAATCAAAACTGCTCGCAAAGGGCTGGCTGTCGGCCCCGACGTTGAACTCATAGTGGCCTGTATAGGTATTGGCAACGTTGGCAATGCCCAAGCTGTTCGCCGTGATGGTGGGCAGATCATCCACGATATCGATGGTGACTGTTGCATTAGTTGAAGTCGGACCACTGTCAGTGACCGTAATCCTGAAGCTGTTTGTCTCAACCGATGCGGGAATGTCCTGTGTGCGAGTAGCCAATGTGAATTGATATCCAAATTGCCCTTTGCCATCCACAATGCCGTAGCTGTTCAGAACTACCGCTCCATTGGCCGTCGTGAAACTCGAGCCCACCAGAGCAGCCAACCCGCCGGCACCTACTGACAGCGTCGTATCGGTCCCGCCGGTATTGTCGAATTTGATAGCCTTGATATCACTCAATCCGTCTGCATCGCCTACCGTGAAAGTACCTTCCGCAACCTTGGTCGTGAGACTCGGTGACGAGCCTGTGGCCAGGCCAGACTCGTAAACCGAGTCATTAGCGCCACTCACACCGTCATCGGTTGCAATAGACGGTGGTTCATTGACGTTGTTCAACGCAATGTTGACCGTGGCCGTGTCGGTGCCGCCTTCCAGGTCGTCCACCTTCACCGTCAGGTTGTAGTTGCCCAGATCGGTATCGTCGATGGTCTGGGTCAGCGTGATCGCGCCCGTAGCCGCATCAATCGCAAACAAGCCAGCTGCGTTGCCCGCCGTGATGCTGTAGACCTTGTTGGCGTCAGCGTCCGCGTCGCTCGCGACGACCGTGCCCACCAGCTTGCCTGTGGTGTCGTTTTCGTTGGCGCTGAAGCTGTAGACGTCAGCGTTGGCCGGCGTGCTCGTCGTGTCGCTGCCCGAGACAAATTCAGGCGCCGTGTTGTTCACCGTCCAGGTGAAGCTGGCCGGCGAAATGGTGTTCTCGGTGCCGTCATTGGCCGTCACCTCCACGGTGTAGGCCTGGGTGTTGTTGTCGTCGTTCGTCGCATCCGATGCGTTCGACGTGATCGTGCCGCTGATCACGCCCGTGTTCGGGTCGATCGTCAGGCCGGGTGGCAGACCTGTGGCGCTGTAGGTCAGCGTGTCGTTTTCAGGATCACTGAAGGCGCCCGCCGTAGCCACTGAAATACCCGTGTCCGAGTCCAGGTTGGTCTGGGCAGGCAGTTCCCCTGCCACCGGCG
>PFUD01000146.1:2273-4111 GCA_002789915.1 Comamonadaceae bacterium CG_4_9_14_3_um_filter_60_33
GTGCCTGTGGCCACCGGGGTGGTTACCGCAAGCGCTGTACCGTTGCTGGTGGCGCTGGTGATGGTGGCAACCACCGTTTCGCTTCCTTCCAGGAAGTTGTCTGCGGTGGGATCAACGGTAAAGGTGCCGGTGGTGGCTCCTGCTGCGATGATCAAGGTGCCAGTGGCAGTGGTGGTGTAGTCGGTGCCGTCTGTAGCTGTGCCGCTGAGGTTGTAGGTAACGGTGGTGTCAGCGGTTGTGGCGCTGCTGAGTGTGACGGTGTAGGTGAGCACGCCAGATGCGTCTTCGTTCATCGTACCGGGGTCTACTGCAATTGACACTGTTGGAATGATGATGGGCGGTTGCGTTACGTCGTTGTCGACAATGGTTGTGCTGACACTACCAGCTGTCTCGCTGATTTGCAGGTCTTCAAAATTGCCGCCGGTGGCGCTGTTGATTTGAATGTTGAAAACTTCAGGACCTTCTACCAGCGCGTCGTTGATGGTCGGAATAGTAAAGTTGGCGCTTGTAGTGCCTGCCGGAATGGTGACCGAGATGACGCCGGTGTAGTCGCTGCCATCTACCGCCACGCCCGTGTAGGTCAGATTGACCACAACATCGGTTTGGCCAGGGGCGCTCAGGGTGACGGTGTAAGTAGCACTGTTGCCTTCTTCTACAGTGGCAGCGCCAGCAATACCGACCGTAACCACATCGGGGGTGTCGTTGACCACTGTGACAACGCCGGAATCGTTGACCGTGATGCGGGTGAAGTCGCCTCCCTGCACTGTGTCTACCGTGGTTTGGATGGTCTCGCCGTCTTTGTATACGTCGTCGCCCTGCACGGGCACCAGCACCGAGCCGGTGGTTGAACCCGCGGGGATGACGATGACCGCACCGTTGCTCAGGGTAACGGTCATATCCGAAGTGGTCGGTTCACCCAGGGTGACGGTGTAGGCAATGCCGGGGCTGCCTTCAAACACATCTGGGTCGGCGGTGAGTGTGAGGGTTGAGGTGATCGAGATGTCTGCCTCAGGGTCCAAACTTACCAGCCCTGGCTCTGGCTCAAAGCCGTAGTCGTAAGCCAGCGGCTCCACCCCTTCAACAATGCGCAGCAACTGCACAAAGCTCAGGCCGCCATCGCTACCACCACCGCCTCCCAAACCAGCCGCCGTGGCTTCCAGTTCGGTGCTCAGGTCGGTGCCCCGCTCCAGGGCTTGCAAAACGGTCTCAGCCGTGGCGCCGGGGGTGGTGACGGCGCTGTCTTGGGCGGTGGGGCGCTGGTCTGATTCGGTCACGTTGTCGTCCAGGCGCATGACCTGGCCCGGGGCCACGGCCAGCAGGCGGCCGTCTTCCATCAGGAGTTCGACTTGCACATCGCCCACGGTGCGGATGATTTCGCCTTTTTGCAGGACGTCGCCAGCCTTGAGCGCGCGGCTGACGCCTTGTTCGTTGACTGCGTAGGCAGTGCCTGTGCCGGTGATGGCTGCGACGGTTGCGATTTGGGCCATGATGATTTCCAGTGAGAGAAGCAAATAGAGCGGGTGCGCTCAATGTTTGAATTTGTATGGACTGGAGATTAATGCGCGCCGAGCGCTCTGGCTATTGGACTTAAGTACAAATTTGCAGCGCATGCATCGGGTAGCCGACGGGCGGTGCACCCTTCACAGAGCCCAGTCGTATTCGATCGTGATGGGCGCGTGGTCTGAAAACTTATCGGCTTTGTAGATCGAAACCGCCCTGGCGCCAGCGGCCAGCCCCTGGGTCGCCAGGTGATAGTCAAGACGCCAGCCGACGTTCTTGGCGTAGGCCTGGCCCCGGTTGCTCCACCAGGTGTAGGCCTCGTCGGTGGCACTGGGGTG
>PFUD01000099.1 GCA_002789915.1 Comamonadaceae bacterium CG_4_9_14_3_um_filter_60_33
CGACAGTGCCCCGATCGGCATGGCTTTGCCGATGATGGCGGCGATGGTGCCGATGAACAGGGCCAGCAAATGCCAGGCTTCCGGAGTGACTGTTTCCGGCACGGGGATACCAAACCAAATCAAGAGAGCGATGCCGATGGCGATGGCCGAGGGCACCAATTTGGGTAAGGAAGACTTGTTCATTGCGTTTGCCTTTCAAGCTCAGGTTTGCTGATCAGCCATCGATGCGCCGCAGAATTAGGCAAAGTGTAAAAATCAAATAGAGCCTTACCGTGATTTTTGTCAACAGCAGCGCATTGAAATCACGGATCAGCAATGCCCGATGGATGGCGTTCAGTCCAGCAGCAGCGTCCCTGGGCACTCTAAAGTGCCGCGCACTTGCTGAACGAATTCGGCCGCGTTCATGCCATCCACGACCCGGTGGTCAAACGAACTCGAAAGGTTCATCATCTTGCGCGCCACCACCATGCCGCCCTTGATCATGGGGCGCTCGACGATGCGGTTGGGACCGACGATGGCGACCTCGGGGTGGTTGATGACCGGGGTGTGCGCAATGCCGGCCAGCGGCCCCAGGCTGGTGACGGTGATGGTCGAGCCGCTGAGTTCCTCGCGCGTGGCACGGCCGCTGCGGGCGGCTTCTGCCAGCCGCAATATCTCGGCGGCGCAGGCCCACAAGTCCAGCGTCTCGGCGTGGCGGATCACCGGCACCATCAAGCCGCCGCTGGTTTGTGTGGCAAGCCCCAGATGCACCGCAGCAAAGCGCGTCACGACAGCGACTTCGTCGTCGTAGCGGGCGTTCACCTCGGGGTGCTCACGTACCGCCAGCACGATGGCGCGGATCAAAAACGGCAGCAGCGTGAGCTTGCCGCGCGTTTTGCCGTATTGGGCGTTGAGGCGCGCGCGCAGGTCCTCAAGCTCGGTCACATCGATTTCTTCAACGTAAGTGAAATGCGGTATGCGGCGCTTGGCGTCCTGCATTTTTTGCGCGATTTTGCGGCGTAAGCCGATGACGGGAATGGCGACTTCGGTTGTTCCTTGCAGGTAGCGCGGGTCGTTGGCTGCCTTACCCGGGCTGGCGTTGCTGTGTTGCGCTTGCACATCCAGATCAGCCTGCGTGATGCGCCCGGCCGGACCGGTGCCCTGGACGCCGGCCAGTTCAATGCCGAGTTTCCAGGCGCGGTGGCGCACCGCAGGCGCGGCGATGGGTTTGTTGCCGGCCGTTTGTGGGGCAGACTTCAGTCTGTCATGGCCGACTGAAGTCAACCCCACAACAGGGACTTCGTCACTGCGAGCGTAGCGCGGCAGTCCATGGGGTTCGGAAGTCATGGATTGCTTCACTTCGTTCGCAATGACAGGGCTATTGATGGAAGGGGCTTCAGGCTCAGGCAACCCAGAGTCGGCGGCATCAGCCACTTCAATATGAATGATCTCGGTGCCCACCGCCACGACCTGACCCACAGCCACATCCAGCGCAAGTACGGTACCAGCCACGTGCGATGGGATCTCGACCGTGGCCTTATCGGTCATCACATCGGCCAAAATCTGGTCTTCGGCCACGCTGTCACCCACCTGCACATGCCAGGCCACCAGTTCGACTTCTGCAATGCCTTCGCCGATGTCGGGCATCTTGATGGTTTGTATGCTCATGTCAGGCCTCCATCACGCGTTGCAGGGCAGCGCCCACGCGCGCCGGCCCCGGAAAATACGACCACTCCTGGGCATGCGGGTAGGGCGTATCCCAACCGGTGACGCGCTCGATGGGCGCCTCAAGATGGTAGAAGCAATGCTCCTGCACCAGTGACATCAGTTCAGCGCCCAGGCCGTTGGTGCGCGTGGCCTCGTGCACGATCACGCAGCGGCCGGTTTTTTTGACCGAAGTCACCAGCGTGTCGAGGTCCAGCGGCCACAGGCTGCGCAGGTCGATGATTTCGGCGTCCACCCCCGACTCGTTGGCTGCGGCCTCTGCCACATGCACCATGGTGCCGTAGGCAATCACGGTCACCGCTGCGCCGGGGCGGGTGATGCGGGCACTGTCGAGCGGAACGGTGTAATAGCCCTCGGGCACCTCACCCAACGGGTGCTTGCTCCAGGGCACCACCGGGCGCTCGTGGTGGCCGTCAAACGGGCCGTTGTAGAGCCGCTTGGGCTCCAGGAAAATGACAGGGTCGTTGTTTTCGATCGACGCGATCAGCAGGCCTTTGGCGTCATAGGGGTTGGACGGCATCACGGTGCGCAAGCCGCAGACCTGGGTGAAGATGGCCTCGGGGCTCTGGCTGTGCGTCTGGCCGCCGTAAATGCCGCCACCGCAGGGCATGCGGATGGTTAGCGGACAGGTGAAGTCGCCCGCCGAGCGGTAACGCAGGCGCGCCGCCTCCGATACGATTTGGTCTGTGGCGGGGTAAACGTAGTCGGCAAACTGGATTTCGACCACCGGGCGCAGGCCGTAGGCGCCCATGCCGACCGCCGTGCCGACAATGCCGCCCTCAGAAATGGGCGCATCAAAGACGCGCTGGTTGCCGTGCTTTTGCTGCAGGCCCTCGGTGCAGCGGAAGACGCCGCCAAAGTAGCCCACATCCTGGCCATAAACGACCACATTGGGGTCGCGCGTGAGCATCACGTCCATGGCCGAGCGCAGCGCCTGGATCATGGTCATCGGCGCCGTGTTCATCGAGTTGGTGTCGCGCATGATCAGGCTCCCTGTCCGAGTTGCAGTTCTTGACGCTGACGCAGCAAGTGCGCTGGCATGTGCTCATACACGTCTTCGAACATGCTGGCCGCGCTTTGACCGTGGGCGTCCGTCAGCGTGCCGAATTGTTCGGCTTCCTTTTGCGCTGCGGCCACTTGCGCCTCCATGGCTTTTTTGGTGACTTCGTGCTCTTCGTCTGACCAGGCGCCGAGGCCGATCAAATGTTTTTTCAGGCGCTCGATCGGGTCGCCCAGCGGAAAGCGGGCGGCATCGTTGGCGGGTCGGTATTTGCTCGGGTCGTCGGAGGTGGAATGCGGCCCGGCGCGGTAAGTCACCCACTCGATCAGCGTCGGGCCAAAACCGCTGCGTGCGCGCTCCAGCGCCCATTTGGTGGCGGCAAAGCAGGCCAGAAAGTCGTTGCCATCGACGCGCAGCGAAGCAATGCCGCAACCAGCGCCGCGTGCCGCAAAGGTGGTGCCTTCGCCGCCGGCAATCGCCTGAAAGGTGGAGATGGCCCACTGGTTGTTGACCACGTTGATGATCACAGGGGCGCGGTAGACATGGGCAAAGGTGAGCGCGGTGTGAAAGTCGGCCTCGGCGGTGGCGCCATCGCCAATCCAGGCGCTGGCCACCTTGTCGTCGCCCTTGATGGCGCTGGCCATGGCCCAGCCGACGCCCTGAATGACTTGGGTGGCCAGATTGCCGCTGATGGAAAAAAAGCCTTGTTTTTTGCTGGAATACATCACTGGCAGTTGTCGCCCCTTCATCGGGTCACGCTCGTTGCTGTAGAGCTGGCAGATCATCTCCACCATGTTGTTATCTTCACGGGTCAGCAACAAGCCCTGCTGGCGGTAGGTGGGAAAGCACATGTCGCCGTCTCCTATGGCCAGGGCATGGGCGCAGGCAATGGCTTCTTCGCCCAGACATTGCATGTAAAACGACATTTTTTTCTGCCGCTGGGCAATCAGCATGCGGGCATCAAAGGCGCGCGTCAGCAGCATGGCGCGCAGGCCGCGCTGCAGCAGCGCTGCATCCACCTGTGGTGCCCAGGGTCCAAGCGCTCGGCCGTCGTCGTCAAGGACACGGATCAGCGCAAAAGCGAGGTCGTTGGTTTGGGCGGCGGCCACATCGACCGGTGGGCGGCGCTTGGCACCGGCGGCGGACAGCGGGAGGTAAGAAAAGTCTGTGTCGTGACCGGGTCGCCCGGTAGGCTCGGGCACGTGCAGGTGCAAAGGCTTGCGCTGTGGCATGGTGGCTTTCTCCTGGCGGACTTGTGATCCAGCAAAGAATACGTTAAACGCGGCCTGGCGTGCATTGGGTAAAGCATCTAGGCCACACGTTGATGCCAAAGTCACGGGGTCACCATGGCGCATGACATCCCTGCAAATCATAGCGCAACAGCACAACCCAACATCTGTGCGCTTTGTGAGGATTCTCGCTTGTCTGATCGACCTGACAAGGATTTCACAATTAAGCTAACCAACTTTCAACCCAAGGAGACCGTACATGCTCAACCAAGATCAAACCCAAGACTTCGATGCTTTGCTGCCAGGGCAATCCACGGTAAATGGTGCCAGCCGCCGGACCGCCCTGAAAGTGACTTTGGGTATCGGTTATGCCGCCGCTGCCATGCCTATCATGGCCCAAGCGGCCATCAAGACCCCGAGCACAGGGCTGACCACGGGCGAGGCAACTTTTAACGTAGACGGCTTTTCGGTGCCGTTTTTTTATGCCGCGCCCGCTGGCAAAAAGAACCTGCCGGTCATTTTGGTGATTCAGGAAATTTTTGGCGTGCACGAGTACATTGCCGACACCTGCCGCCGCTTTGCCAAGGCCGGTTATCTGGCGATTGCGCCCGAGTTGTACGCGCGCCAGGGCGACCCTGGCAGCTACGGTGAAATGGCCAAGCTGATGGCCGAGGTGGTGTCCAAGGTGCCCGATGCGCAGGTGATGAAGGACCTCGATGGCGCCGTGGCTTGGGCCGGCGCCAACGGTGGTAACCTGAAAAAAGTGGGCATCACCGGTTTTTGCTGGGGTGGCCGCATCACCTGGCTCTATGCCCAGCAAAGCAACAACGTCAAGGCCGGTGTGGCTTGGTACGGCCGCCTGGTGGGTACGTCCACGGCGCTCACACCCAAGCACCCGCTGGATTTGGCGGCCGACCTGAAAGCGCCGGTGCTGGGCTTGTATGGTGGTCAGGACGGTGGCATTCCGCTGACCACCATCAACCAGATGAAAGACGCGCTGGCCGAGGCTGGCGCCAAGGGCAATACCGCTGCCAAGGCCTCGGAGTTCGTCGTGTACCGGGATGCGCCCCACGCGTTCCATGCCGACTACCGCCCAAGTTACCGCAAGGACGCCGCCGAAGATGGTTTCAAGCGCGCGCTGGCCTGGTTCAAAGCCAACGGCGTCGCTTAAAAACTTGCGGGTCAGACCACTCGCGCAGCGACGTGCTCTGACCCCAACTTGGTCTGATACTTTGCGGGTCAGACCACTCGCGCAGCGACGTGCTCTGACCCCAACTGATTAAGACTGCGCCACCGGCCGACTCGGGTCACTGCACCAGTCGCTCCAGCTGCCCGCATAAAGCGCTGTGCGCCCCAAGCCCGCCACTTCCATGGCGATGAGATTGGGCACAGCGCTGACGCCACTGCCGCAGTGGTGTACCACTGTGCTGGGGTCGCGGCCCGCCAGTAGGCGCTCAAATTCGGTCTTCAAAACGTTGGCGCTTTTGAACAAACCATTGGCATCCAGGTTGTCGCCAAACGGGCGATTGAGTGCGCCTGGAATGTGGCCTGCCACCGGGTCGAGCGGTTCGACTTCGCCGCGAAAGCGCGGCGCACCACGGGCATCCACAATGGTTTGACCGGACTGCCCCAGATGGCGCAAAACAGTATCGGTGCTGGTCAAGGTTGCCATTGGTGAACCCAAGGGGTAAGTGCCAGCGGATCGTTCTTCACCCGCCCCGGACTCAACTGCACCGCCGATAGCAACCCAGGCTTGCAGGCCGCCGTCGAGCACCGCCACTGCTTCGTGGCCCACCCATTTCAGCAGCCACCATAAGCGTCCGCAGTAGTTCGCGCCCTGGCGGTCATAGACGACGGCCTGCATGTCCGGCCGCAAGCCAATGCTGCCAAGCCAACTGGCAAAGTGCTCACGCGCGGGCAGCGGGTGGCGTCCGCCACTGGCGGCATCTGGTTCGCCGTGGGCGCTCAGGTGCCGGTCGAGGTTGGCGCGCACGGCACCGGCAATGTGTTGGTCCAGGTACTGGGCGTCGCCTGCGGCGGGCTGCATCAGCTCAAAACTGCAGTCAAACACCAGCAGCGGTTGTTGGCTGGCCATCAAATTTTGCAGCTGGGGGGCGGAAATCAGGGTGCTGTACATGGGGTCCTTTTGGTTTCAGTGTTCTTCGGCGGGTGTGTTGGGCAGGGCGCGGGTGCGCAGCACCGTAGCGGCGATGCCGCTGACCACGATCAGCGCCATACCGGCCCAGCCGAGCAGCGCAATGGGGTCGTCGAACAACACCAGACTGTAAAAAGCGGCAAAGACAATGCCGGTGTATTGCAAATTGGCCACCAACAGTGTGGCGCCGCGGCTGTAGGCGCGTGTCATGCACCATTGGCCCAGGGACGCCAGCACGCCGACAGGAATCAGCCAGGCGGCCGCTTGCCAGGTCACGCTGTCCCAAGGCGTGAAACCATTCCACAGCACGCCAACCAGCCCGGCCAACGCCGTGCTGACCGAAAAGTAAAACACGGTGCGGCCTTCGGGCTCGCCCATTTTGCCTAAAGCCGTCACCTGCAAATAAGCCATCGCGGCGCCCATGCCCGAGAGCAAGCCCACCAAGCCGGCAAACAACTGGTTTTGGTCCAGCGTGGGGCGCAGCATCATCACGACACCGGCAAAACCCGCCAGCACGGTGGCCATCAGAGGCCCTTGGCGGCTGCTTTGGCCGTACAGCAGCGCGCCGCCAACCACAAAAGCTGCCACCCAGACGCCACTCATGTAGTTGAGCGTCATGGCGGTGGCCAGCGGCAAATGGGCGATGGCATAAAACCAGGAGGCCAGTGAAAACACGCCGATTGCCGCGCGCCAGGCGTGCATCATGGGCACTTTGGTAGCCAGCGGTGTGCGCCGCGCTCGCAGTACCATCGCCATAAAAATCACGCTGACCACGCCACGGTAAAACACCAGTTCGGGCAGGCTGAAGCTCACCGATGCAACCTTGATGCCCACCGCCATGGTGGCAAAAAAGAAGGCCGCCCACACCATCCACAACGCTTGCATGGTTTGTGATTTGTTACAGGCCGCACTGGCCCATTTCGCGCCGGTACCAGTTGTGGAAGTGCTGCATGCCATCTTCCATCGGGCTCTGGTAGGGACCGACTTCGTTGTCGCCACGCGCCAGCAGCACCCGGCGACCAGCGTCCATGCGTTCGCCAATCTCGTCGTCTTCGAGGCAGGTTTCCATGTAGGCAGCCTGCTGGGCTTCGACAAACTCACGCTCGAACGCGGCAATTTCTTCGGGGTAGAAAAATTCCACCTGGTTCAGCGTTTTGTTGAGTCCCATCGGGTGCAGCGTGGACACCGTGAGCACATGCGGGTACCACTCGACCATGATGTGCGGGTAGTAAGTGAGCCAGATGGCACCGCGCTCAGGCGCAGCGCCATTGCGGTAGGCCAGCAGCGCATCGTGCCAGCGCTGGTAGGCGGGTGTGCCGGGCTTGCCAAAGGCCTTGGAGACACCCACGGTTTGCACCGAAAACTGGTCGCCAAATTGCCAATGCAGGTCATCACAGGTGACAAAGTGGCCCAGGCCGGGGTGGAACGGGCCGACGTGGTAGTCCTCCAGATAAACCTCGATGAAGGTTTTCCAGTTGTAGTTGCACTCGTGCAGTTCCACCTTGTCGAGCATATAGCCGGAAAAATCCAGTGCGGCCTGTTCGCCCATGCCTGCCAGATCAGCCGCCACGTTGCGGCCGTTGTCCTCAAACAGCAGGCCGTTCCACTTGCGTAGCGGGTAATTGTGCAGGTTCAGGCAGGGGTCGGTGGCAAAGTGGGGCGCGCCAAGGAGCTTGCCTGCTGGCACTTGGCCAGCGCTGTCACCCGAGCTGTAAGTCCAGCGGTGAATCGGGCAGACGATGTTGCCAGCTGCACCGCCTTGCAAGGAGCCACGGCCCTTGAGCATGATGGCCTGGCGATGGCGGCAGACGTTGGAGATCAGCTCGATGCCGGTGGGCGTGCGCAACAGCGCGCGGCCCTCGGCCTCTTGCGCCAGCGTGGCGTAGTCGCCCACATTGGGCACACTGGCGGCGTGACCCACATAGCGTGGTCCCCGCTGAAACAGGGTTTGCAGTTCGCGCTGGTAGAGCGCGGGATCGAAATAGCTTGAAACTGGTAGTTGGCCGGTGGCCCGCTGCAGTTGAAGACTTAAATCAGACATGGATGAGCTGACCTAAAGACTCCCCACAGGGAGATGCGCCTGAAGAAAACCATGCGCTGACAAAAGAAACCAACCTGGGCTGGCATAAGGAGCGAAGATTGTACCTTTGACCTGCGGGGCGGCGGGTGCGATGCAAAGCGTGGTGCGAGAGATACCAAGCCTAAGCTGACATCACGGTTGCTGATGAAACAGTCGGGCGATGCGCTTTGCTACGTGCCCGGCCTGCGGCCTCCTCCTTTACCTTCGCAGGGCGCATCACCCGACTGTTTTGATGAGCCTGTTGGTTTGCTTGCACCCCAAAACCGCAGGCGCTCAGGCACGGTCGCCACGCCGGGTTTAACCAGGGACCTTGAGTTTTTGGGATTGCACATCACTTTGAACCGCAACCCAGAGCGGCATGTGCCAGCCAACAACGCCTAAAATCGCCATTTTGACTCCGGGAGTATTGCGTTTTATGGTTACTGCCTCCAAACATGGACCCGCCGCGCCGGCACACTACGAGGTGGCGTTGCAGGAACTTGAGCAATTGGTGGCCAAGCTCGAATCCGGTGACATGCCGCTGGAACAGCTCCTGACCCAGTACCAGCGTGGTGCGGAGTTGCTGAAGTTTTGTCGCGATCGCCTGGCCGCCGTTGACGCGCAAATCAAGGTGCTCGACCAGGGCACGCTCAAGCCATGGAGCGGCGACGCGGCATGAGCGACACCTTTGATTTGGACGGATGGTGCACCCAGCATCTGCAGCGTGTCGAGCAGGCGTTGGACACCTGGGTCAGCGTCGATGCGTCTTCCGAACTGGCGCACGCTGCGCCCGCCGACCTGATGCTGGCCATGCGTTACGCCGTGCTAGATGGCGGCAAGCGCCTGCGCCCTTTGTTGGCGCTGGCCGCCTTTGAAGCGGTTGGTGGTGGCCTCGAGCTGCACAATAATGCCGCCTTGCGCGCCGCTTGCGCCGTTGAACTGATTCACGCTTACTCGCTGGTGCACGACGACATGCCGTGCATGGATAACGACGTGTTGCGCCGCGGCAAGCCCACCGTGCACGTGCAGTTTGGCTCGGCCAGTGCCTTGCTGGCGGGTGATGCGCTACAGGCTCTGGCCTTTGAGTTGTTGACCCCGGACGACGACGCTGTGCCGGCCAAACGCCAGGCTAGCTTGTGCCGCTTGCTGGCACGCGCTGCGGGTTGTGCCGGTATGGCCGGTGGCCAAGCGATTGACCTGGCCAGCGTCGGACAGCCCCTGACCGAGGACCAGTTGCGCCAGATGCACCAGCTCAAAACTGGTGCCTTGCTGCAAGCCAGTGTGATGATGGGCGCCGCCTGTGGTGACCCCACGGCACGGGCGAAGCAAGCCTTGCAGGCCTACGGTGCTGCCATCGGCCTGGCGTTTCAGGTGGTGGACGACATCCTCGACGTCACCGCCGATTCAGCCACCCTGGGCAAAACGGCCGGCAAGGATCAAGCCCAAGACAAGCCCACCTATGTTTCGCTGATGGGGTTGGAACGCGCCCATGCTTATGCCCAGACGCTTTACCAGCAGGCGCTCGCAGCGCTGGCGTCGAGCGACCTGGCGGACACGCGGGCGCTGCAAGGGCTGGCAAGCCTGATGGTGCAGCGTTCGAGCTGAAGCGGTTCCTGCTGTCAAAATCAAAGCTTATGTTGATGAATATTCCTTATCCCCTGCTGCAGACCATCCATGCCCCGGCTGACCTGCGCCATCTGCCGCGCGAGCAACTCGACACCCTGGCCACCGAACTGCGCGCCTTTTTGCTGGAAAGCGTGTCCAAAACTGGCGGTCACCTGAGCTCCAACTTGGGCACGGTCGAACTCACGGTGGCACTGCACTATGTGTTCAATACGCCCTATGATCGGGTGGTGTGGGACGTGGGCCACCAGACCTATCCGCACAAAATACTCACCGGCCGGCGCGAGCGCATGGGCAGCCTGCGGCAATTGGGCGGCTTGAGCGGCTTTCCGCAGCGCGCCGAGAGTGAATTCGACGCCTTTGGCACAGCGCACTCCAGCACCTCCATTTCCGCCGCCTTGGGCATGGCGATGGCCTCCCGGCTCAAGGGTGAAGACCGTCACGCGATCGCGGTGATTGGCGACGGCGCCATGACCGCCGGCATGGCGTTTGAAGCCATGAATAATGCCGGCGTGTCAGACTGCAACTTGCTGGTGATCCTCAACGACAACGACATGTCGATCAGCCCGCCGGTGGGCGCCCTGAACCGCTATCTGGCCAAGTTGCTCAGTGGCCAGTTTTATGCGGCTGCCAAAAGCGCCAGCAAAAACGTGCTGCGCGGTGCGCCACCGCTGCTGGAGCTGGCGCGCCGCTTCGAAGAGTCGGCCAAGGGCATGGTCAGTCGCGTCACGTTGTTCGAGAAATTCGGTTTCAACTATGTCGGGCCGATTGACGGCCACGACGTGCAGACACTGGTCTCGGTGCTGGAAAACATCAAGCACCTCAAGGGTCCGCAGTTTTTGCATGTGGTCACCAAAAAAGGCCAAGGCTACAAGCTGGCCGAGGCCGACCCGGTGGCCTACCACGGGCCGGGCAAGTTTGACCCGGCCGTGGGGCTGCAAAAATCGGTCGCAGTGAGCAAACCCACCTTCACCCAGGTGTTTGGCGACTGGCTGTGTGACATGGCTGCCGCCGACGACCGGCTGGTGGGCATCACGCCAGCCATGCGCGAAGGCTCGGGCATGGTGGCTTTTGAGCAGCGCTTTCCACACCGCTATTTTGACGTTGGTATTGCCGAGCAGCACGCGGTGACCTTTGCCGCCGGCCTGGCCTGTGAAGGCCTGAAGCCGGTGGTGGCGATTTACTCCACCTTTTTGCAGCGCGCCTACGACCAGTTGATCCACGACGTGGCCATCCAGAATCTGCCGGTGGTGTTTGCGCTTGACCGTGCCGGCTTGGTCGGGGCCGACGGCGCCACCCACGCGGGCGCGTATGACATTCCCTATTTGCGCTGCATTCCGAACATCAGTGTGGCGTGCCCGGCGGATGAGGCCGAGTGTCGCCAGTTGCTCAGCACGGCTTATGCCCAAAGCAGCCCGGTCGCTGTGCGCTACCCGCGCGGCGCGGGGGCTGGGGTGCCGGCAGGCTGCACGCTTGATGCGCTGCCGTTCGGCAAGGGTGAAATTCGCCGCACCGGCCAGCGCGTGGCCATTCTGGTCTTTGGCACGCTGCTGTATCCGGCGCTGACAGCCGCGCAAGCGCTGGATGCCACGGTGGTCAACATGCGTTGGGCCAAGCCGCTGGATGCGGACTTGCTGCTGCAGGTAGCGGCCAGTCACGAAGCCCTTGTCACCCTGGAAGAGGGTGCCGTGATGGGCGGTGCTGGCAGCGCCGTGCTCGAAGCCCTGGCGGCAGCCGGCATCACCAAGCCGGTATTGCAGCTGGGCTTGCCCGACAAGTTCATCGAGCATGGCGATCCGGCGAAATTGCTGGCGCTGCAGGGGTTGGATGCGACCGGTATTGAAGCGGCTATTCGCGAGCGGTTTGCGATGACACAAGCTTTGTGAAGACGTTGCGCCTTTTTGAGGGTAAGCCCACGCGTTCGCGGCCGGAGCACTTCTTAAAATATCAGCTGGCGACTTAAGCTTCGTGATCATGCAGCGCTGCATGACAGAATTTCAGTTTGCAAACCAGGAGTAAATCAATGGATCGTCGTTCGATTATCAAAAATGCAGGTATCGCGAGTATTTTGGCAGCAGGTGCTGCACCGGCCGTGTATGCTCAGGGCGCCAATGTGCGCTGGCGCCTGGCTTCAAGCTTCCCGAAGTCGCTGCCTACCATTTACGGCAGTGCCGAGATGTTTGCCAAGACTATCAAGGACTTGTCGGGTGGCAAGTTTGAAGTGTCGGTGCATGCCGCTGGCGAACTCATGCCCGCGTTTGGCGTGGTGAATGCTATCCAGAATGGCACGGTTGAGATGGCGCAGACGGCTTCATACTACTTCACCGGAATGGATCCTATTTTCGCCTTTGGCTGCGCCGTGCCTTTTGGCCTGACCGCACGCCAGATGGACGCCTGGACCGAGCACGGCAACGGCCGCAAGCTGTTGGACGCGTTTTACGCCAAGTACAACATCAAGAGCCGAAGTGCGGGCAACACCGGCACCCAGATGGGCGGCTGGTACCGCAAGCAAATCAAAACAGTGAAAGACCTCAAGGGGCTGAAGATGCGCATGGGTGGCGGCCTGTTCGGCGAAGCCATGCAAAAGCTCGGCGTGGTGTCGCAAAACATGCCTGCTGGCGAGGTATACCTGGCGCTTGAAAAAGGCACGCTCGACGCCACCGAGTTCGTCGGTCCTTATGATGACCAGAAACTGGGCTTCAACAAGGTGGCGCCGTATTACTACTACCCAGGCTGGTGGGAAGGCGGCGCTGAGTTGGCATTCTTCATCAACACCAAAGCATATGCCGCGCTGTCGCCAGAGTACCAGGCGATGGTGGACGTTGCCACGGCAGTGGCAGCGCGTGACATGACGGCCAAGTACGATGCCCTCAACCCGATTGCCTTGAAAAAATTGGTGGCCGACAAGACCCAGCTCAAACCCTTCCCCATGGCCATCATGGATGCTGGCTTCAAAGCCTCCATGGAAGTGTTTGCCGAGCACGAAGCCAAGTCGCCAGAGTTCAAGAAAATTCACCAGGACATGCGTGCATTCCAACGCGACCAGTTGTTGTGGCTGCGTTTTTCGGAAATGCGCTTTGACAACTACATGGCAACTGCAAAAATTTAAGTTTTTTTCACGCGTCACACCCAATACCCCCAACCATGCGTGCGTGGTCGGGGGTATTGTTTTTGCAACGCGGTTTGAGGGAAAACCCTGCTGGGTTTTGCGCTGTCCTGTTTCTAGAATGCCGAATGGCCCAAAAAGTCATGACGGCCTCTCTAGAGGCCGTGAATCATGCTATTTAAACAGGAGTAATTTGATGGATCGTCGTTCCGTTATCAAACATGCCGGCATTGCCGGTGTTCTGGCCGCTGGTGTAGCGCCTGCTGTTCATGCTCAAGCCACCATCCGCTGGCGACTGGCATCGAGTTTTCCGAAGTCTTTGGATGTGCTCTTTGGTGGCACCGAAGAATTCGCTAAAGAGGTCAGCGCCCTGTCGGGCGGCAAGTTCACCATTTCCGTGCACTCCGCCGGCGAGTTGATGCCCGCCTTTGGGGTGGTGGATGGTGTACAAAACGGCACCGTGGAATGCGCCCACACGGCGCCTTACTACTTCTTTGGCAAGGACGAGGCGTTTGCGCTGGACTGCTCGATTCCGTTTGGTCTCAATTCGCGCCAGATGACGGCCTGGATGTTCGTCGGCAATGGCTTGAAACTGATGCGCGAGTTCTACAGCAACTACAGCATTGTGAATTTCCCAATGGGCAATACCGGCGCGCAAATGGGCGGCTGGTACCGCAAGGAAATCAAGACACTGGCCGACATCAAGGGCATGAAAATGCGCATTGGCGGTTTTGGTGGCCGCATTCTGGAGCGCTTGGGCGGTGTGCCGCAAAACATCCCGGCGGGCGAAATTTACCAATCGCTAGAAAAGGGCACAGTGGACGCTGCCGAGTGGATCGGGCCACACGATGACCTTAAATTGGGTCTGTACAAGGTGGCGCCGCATTACTACTACCCGGGCTGGTGGGAAGGCAGCACCCAGTTCTCCTTGTACGTGAACCAAAAAGCTTTTGATGGTTTGTCGGCCGAGAACAAGGCACTCTTGCAGGCGGCTTCGTCACGCGCCCACGTGATGATTCAGGCAAATTACGACTACAAGAATCCGACTGCGCTGAAACAGTTGGTGAGCCAAGGTGCCAAGTTGCACCCATTCTCCAACGACATCATGAAGGCCGCCTTCAAAGCCACTGAGGACGTTTACGTTGAACTCAACGCCAAGAACCCGAACTGGAAAAAGATTTACGGCGACATGAAACCCTTCCGTGCTGACGCCAACCTGTGGGCCCGCTTTACCGAAGCGCGCTTTGACGGCTTCATGCAGTCGCAAAAACTGTAATCGATTCACGCCGAACAAAACAAAACCGCGCTTCGGCGCGGTTTTGTTTTGAGTTTCACAGCCACCAGAACGCGCTACGGTGTGGCCTTTTTGGCATCTTTTGCCACAGCTTCCAGCATGGCTTTCATGGGGTCGTCATCGGCGGGTATTGCGCCTTGCGGTTCGCCTTGCGGTTCGGCAGTGGGCACCGCGCCAGAGTCAGGCTGTGTGGCATCGGTGGGTGTGCCAGGCTCTGCCGCTTCGTCTGTGGGTTGCTGTTCGTCGGGCATTCGCAACAGATCCATCACTGCGGCGTCGCTTAAGCCCTTATCCACAGACAAGTCGCCCACCACCAGTTTTGGAAACACGATGATGGTGACCAACATGATGACCAACATGCCGATGAAGGCCACCGAGCCTTTGTAAATTTCGCTGGTGGTGACGGCCTTGATGGTGGCGCCTGTAATGCGATCCTTGTAGCTTGACTTGGCTGCCACGCTGCGCAGGTAAAACAGCGCAAAGCCAAAAGGCGGCGTCAGGAACGAGGTTTGCAGGTTCATGGCAATCATCACGCCAAACCAGATCATGGCTGCATCGGGCGTCATGCCGGGCACCAGGCCGGGCAGGATTTTCTCGGCCACAGGCGCCAGCAGCGGCACCACGATGAAAGCGATCTCGAAGAAGTCGATGAACATGCCCAAAAAGAACACCAGCAGGTTCACCACAATCAAAAAGCCCCAGCCGCCACCGGGCATGTTGGTGAACAGGTGCTCCACCCAGATGTGGCCGTCGGCCGCATTAAAAGTAAAGCTGAACACGGTAGATCCGATCAGGATGAACATCACAAAGGTGGCCAGCTTGGCGGTGTTTTCCAGTGCTTGCGTCAGGATACTCATGCTTAAACGGCCCTTGCCCTTGGCGAGTATCAAGGCCCCCACGGCTCCCATGGCGCCGCCTTCAGTCGGCGTGGCAATACCCAGAAAAATGGTACCAAGCACCAGAAAAATCAGGATCAGCGGCGGCATCAGCACAAACGTCACCTGCTCGGCCAGGCGCGACAACAACGCCATTTTTGTCACCCGGTTGAAGATGGCCAGCACCAGCCCGGTGATCGAGGCCAGCGTCATTGACATGATGATGATTTCATCCTTGGCCGAGGGCATGGGGCGCTCCAGCCACTGTGTCATCAGGCCGTCGTGCAACTGCGACCAGGTGTAACCCACCGCGGCGCAAATAAGGAACAGCACCAGCAGCGAGCGATGGCCCGAACTGCCGCTGGTTTCACGGTAAATGCGTGCCTCCTCGGGCAGGGCCGGCACCAGGGCCGGTTTGAACATGGCCACCAGCACCACGAACAGCACATAGACGCCCACCAGCATCAAGCCCGGCAGCAAGGCGCCGGCATACATATCGCCCACCGAGCGGCCCAACTGGTCGGCCAGCACGATCAGCACCAGCGAGGGCGGAATGGCTTGCGCCAGTGTGCCCGAGGCGGTGATGGCGCCGGTTGCAATAACCCGGCTGTAGCCATAGCGCAACATGATGGGCAGCGAGATCAAACCCATCGAGATCACAGCGGCCGCTACCACGCCGGTGGTTGCCGCCAGCAGCGCACCCACCAAAATCACGGCAATCGCCAGGCCGCCACGCAGCGGGCCAAACACCTGGCCAACGGTCTCAAGCAGGTCTTCGGCCATGCCCGAGCGCTCCAGAATGATCCCCATGAAGGTAAAGAACGGGATGGCCAGCAGCGTGTCGTTCTGCATGATGCCAAAGACGCGCAGCGGCAGAGCCTGGAACAACGAAGCCGGGAAGATGCCCGCTTCCATACCAATCAAACCAAAACCCAGGCCGGTGGCAGCCAAGGCAAACGCGACCGGAAAGCCGCTGAGCAAAAACACAAACAGCCCGGCGAACATCAGGGGCACAAACTGCTGTGCCAGAAAAGTGGTTTGCATTCAGTGCTCTCCTGCCAGTTTGCGTGCAGCAAGGGCTTCAAGTTCCCTGAGTTCTCTTTCTTCGGACGTGCCACCTTCTTCATGGGACAAGACATCCGGGCCACGATCAAACAGAAAAGCAAAACGTTTGATCAGCTCGGACACGCCTTGCAGCATCAACAGCCCGAAACCCAGCGGAATCAGGCCATAAGCGGGCCAGCGGATCAGACCGCCCGCGTTTTGCGACATCTCCCCAGAGGCGAACGCGTTGGTAAACAGCGGCCACGACAGCGCGACAGACAAAATGCAAAAGGGAAACAACACCCCCACGATACCGATGACATCGATCCAGTTGCGCGTGCGTGCGCTCAGGCGGGTGGCGATAAAGTCGATGCGCACATGCGAGTTGTTTAAAAAACCGTAACCCGCCCCCATCAGAAACACGGCGGCAAACAAGTACCACTGGATTTCAAGCAAACCGTTTGAACTGACGTTAAAGATTTTGCGCACGATGGCATTGCCGGCGCTGATCAGGGTGGTGGCCAAAATCAGCCACATGGTGAATTTGCCAACGCCGGTGGTGATCTTGTCGATCAGCCGGGACAAGGCGAGCAGTGGGGTCATGGTGTCTCCGTCGATTTGATTTTTTGCAAGTCAACCAGGGTAAGGGTTGACTGCAATTTTTTGCCATCGAAGTTTAGCGGTTTGCGCCTGTCCGACAGTTGCCGGATTTTAGGCGAAACTTGCACTATTGCTCAGAGGGTCAACCCGGGTTCGTACCCGCGATCTAAGCCATCAATGCCGTCTTCTTGCGCCTGTAATCCCACCAAGGCAAGACTTTGCGCAGCGACAGCACCTGGCCGCTGTCTTGCGCCGCGTAGCCCGCAATCAATGCAATTTTGTCTTGCCAGGCCCGGGTTTGCAGCAATTGCAGCAAGGCCATGATGCCAGGCTGCGCCAGCGCCGACTTGAGGCACACCAGTTGGTAGCGTTCATCGGCCAGCGGCACAAAGTCAAGCCCAACCTGCCGCGCTGCCGCTGCAATGCCCAGGCCAACATCGCACTGCCCCGCCGCCACCGCCTGCGCCACGGCCGCGTGCGACGGTTCCGTGTGCGCGTAGCCATTCACGTCGCTCGCCAGCAGGCTGGCCTGCGCCAGCAGTTCGTCGAGCACCACGCGCGTGCCACTGCCCAGTGTGCGGTTGGTAAAGCGGGCGCGGCGCAACACCACGTCTTGCAGACTGTTCAGGCCCAGCGGGTTGCCACGGGCCACCATCAGGCCCTGGGTGCGCTGGGCAAAACCGATGATCTTGTGCTGGCCGGGTTGCAGCAGTGGTTTGTAGCTGCGCTTGGTGAGCGGGCCGGTGCCCAGCAGGGTATGGAAACCGGCCATCACGCAGCGGCCTTCGTTGAGCGCGCGAATGGCATCGACACTGCCGGTAAAGCGGATGTCCAGATGCACCTGGCAGGGCTCATGGCCTGGCGCCAGCGCGTCGCCGCGCAGCGCGTGCTCGCGCAAGGCCGACAGCGCATCGTCATGGCTGGCGTAGAGCGTGACCACATGTACACTGCTGTCAAAGGCCAGCGCGTAGCTGCGCTCAAGCTCGGATCGCAAGGCCTCGATTTGCGGCGCCAACCGGGCCTGCGCTTGGCGCTCGGCCCACATTAGCTTGTTGCCGAAGTCGGTGAGCAGCGCGGACTGGCCCTTTTCCCAGATCACCAACTCATTGCCAAGCTCGTTTTCCCAGCGCTTGAGCTCACCCCAGACGTGGCGGTAGCTCAAACCCAGTGCCCGCGCACCGCCAGAAATCGAGCCCTGGCTGCTGACCGCCTGCAGCAAGTCGATCAAAGGGTTGCGCACCAGCGCCGGGCTGTTGTCTCTTGACAGGGTGTAGTGGAGTTGAAGCCTATGCACGTTGGTTCATATCGCCAGTAATTAGATCAGTGGCTACGATACCGCAAATAAAAATCGCCCCGACAAACTGAGACTTTGCGTGGACTGCAATGCCGGGGCACGAAGATTACGAGCAAATAAAAACACTGTGGCTACTTTTACCGAAAGCGCCTCCACCGCGCTGCAACTCATCGCTTCCATGGACGCCGAACTGCTCACTATTGTGGGCCGCTCGCTGGCCGTGAGCGCCACAGCCTGCGCGCTGGCTTGCAGCCTGGGGCTGGCGCTGGGTGCCTGGCTGGGGGTGGCGCGCTTTGCAGGACGCGGGGCATTGTTGACGCTGCTCAACACGTTTCTGGCCGTGCCATCGGTGGTGGTCGGACTGGTCATCTACCTGCTGCTGTCGCGCACCGGGCCGCTGGGTTTTTTGGGCTGGTTGTTCAGCTTCAAGGCCATGGTGATTGCGCAGGCAGTGCTGGTGCTGCCGGTGGTCACGGCGCTGACGCGCCAGGCGGTGGAAGATGCGCAAAATTTGCATGGCGAGCAATTGCAGTCGATGGGTGCCCGGCCGCTGCTGCGCAGCCTGCTGCTGGCCTGGGATGAGCGCTATGCCTTGCTCACGGTGTTGATCGCCTCCTTTGGTCGCGCCGTGTCGGAAGTAGGCGCGGTGATGATCGTGGGCGGCAACATCGACGGTTTTACCCGCGTCATGACCACGGCGATTGCTTTGGAAACCAGCAAGGGCGACCTGCCGCTGGCGCTGGGGCTGGGGCTGATTTTGCTGAGTGTGGTGCTGCTGCTCAATGTGCTGATTGCTGCGGTGCGGCGCTGGCGCGAACACCAGGAAAACGGCGTTGACACGCGCTTGCCTTTGGGAGTTTCGATTTGAAGCCGGCGAATGTGTTGGATCAGGATTGGATGGGCAGAGACTTGCCCGGAAATGATGTGGCGAACCAGTCTTTGCCTTCGGCTTGTGACTTGTTGAGCGCTGGGCCGACTTTGCTGCAGCCGGTATTTGCCTTGCAAGCAGCCAGCGTGCATTTTGGCCATTCGGCGCGGGCGGTGCGGGCCTTGTCCGACGTCAGCCTGCAAATTCATGCTGCTGAACGGGTGGCGCTGGTGGGCGCCAACGGCTGCGGCAAAAGCACTTTGCTGCGCCTGTTGCACGGCCTGACCCAGCCAACATCGGGCCAAATCCACAGCGAAACGACCCTGCGCCAGGCCATGCTGTTCCAAAAGCCGCACCTGATGCGTCTGTCGGTGCAAGCCAACATTGCGTTGGGGCTGTGGCTGCAAGGCACAGCCTGGCGCCTGGCCAAGGCACAGGCGCTGGTGGCACTGGCCAAAGTGGGCTTGTCAGAACTGGCGCAGCGCAACGCGCGCCAGCTCTCGGGTGGCCAGCAGCAGCGCGTAGCCATGGCGCGTGCCTGGGCCTTGCAGCCGCAAGTGCTGCTGCTCGATGAGCCCACTGCCAGCCTGGACCCGCACGCCAAGCGTGAAGTCGAGGCGCTGATCGACGACTTTGCCAGCGGCCCCAAAGCCATGACGCTCGTTTTTGCCAGCCACAACCTGGGTCAAGTCAAGCGCCTGGCGAGCCGGGTGGTTTACCTGGAGCATGGTCGTGTGCTGGCTGATTTGCCCGTGGATGATTTTTTTAGCGGGCCGTTGCTGCAACAGCAGTTCCCGGCGGCCCATTTGTTTGTCAAAGGAGAACTTGTATGAAAACCGTGAATGCTGTTAATCTTATTCAACCCCGCACCCTCATCAAGTATGCGCAGGCGGTCGCCATCTCGGTGGCCTGTCTGGGGGCATCGCTGAGTGCGCAGGCGCAATCGATTGTGGTGGCATCCACCACCTCCACCGAGCAGTCCGGGCTGTTCTCGGTGCTGCTGCCCGAGTTTAAAAAGGCCAGCGGCATAGATGTGAAAGTGGTGGCTCTGGGCACTGGTCAGGCCATCGACATGGGCCGCCGGG
>PFUD01000112.1 GCA_002789915.1 Comamonadaceae bacterium CG_4_9_14_3_um_filter_60_33
AGTATCGGAGACCTGCCCCATGAACACACGCACTGAAAAATATGCCCCAAATCAGCCCACTGGCGACGGCTTGTTGACCAGCCTGGTTCTGCGGTTCGTTGACATCGCCCAGCGCATCCCCAACACCCTGCTGGCCTTTGTGGCGCGCTTTTCCATTGCCGCCGTGTTCTGGAAATCTGGCGAGACCAAGATTCAAGGCTTTGCCGTTGATATCGTCAATCGCGAATTCACGTTGGGCTGGCCACGCCTGTCGGACTCGGTCGTGGATTTGTTCCGCGATGAATACCAACTGCCCCTGGTTCCGCCCGAGATTGCGGCCACCATGGCGGCCACTGCCGAACACCTTTTCCCGATCCTGTTGCTGTTTGGCATTGCCACCCGGCTGTCGGCCTTGGCCCTGCTGGGCATGACGATGACCATCCAGTTGTTTGTCTATCCAGATGCTTACCCCACCCACGGCACGTGGGCGGCGGTGCTGCTGTATCTGATGGTGCATGGGCCAGGCAAGCTGTCTTTAGACCACTGGATTGCCCGGCGTTACGCCTGAGCCCCAAAGATGAACACCGCATTGGGTTGGTTGGGTGGTCATCTGGCACGCTATCTGGCCAAAGAGGTACATGTTCACTCTGCCGTACCTGCTACCCGCCCTGAGCGCTTGCTGGCCACCTTGCAGCCCGGCGACGTGTTGCTGGTGGAGGGCCACAGCCGGGTCAGCATCGCCATCAAATACCTGACACAGTCCACCTGGTCTCATGCGGCGCTGTATGTGGGCCATGCGTTGGCCGATGCCGGCAAAAACCCTGAGCACTGTTTTGTCGAAGCCGACACCGTAGAAGGGGTTCGCAGTGTGGGCATCAAAGCGTTTACCGGGCTGCATTCACGCATTTGTCGCCCGGTGGGCTTGACCCCTGAAGACCGCCAGAAGCTGAGCACCTTTGCCATCTCCCGCCTTGGCAGCCAGTACGATTTGCGCAACGTAATTGATCTGGCCCGCTACCTGTTTCCCACACCACCGGTGCCGTTGCGCTTTCGGCGCAACATGCTGGCGCTTGGCAGCGGCGACCCGACACGCGCTATTTGCTCAACCTTGATTGCCCAGGCGTTTCAATCCATTCGCTATCCCATCCTGCCCATCACAAGCATCCAAAACGATGACAGGCCTGATTGCCCCGCCTGCGTCAATGAAATTTTGAGTGTGCGCCACCACAGTCTTTTTGCGCCGCGTGACTTTGATGTGTCGCCGTACTTTGAGGTGATCAAGCCCACCATCGAGGCGGGGTTTGATTTTCATGCGTTGAAGTGGGGTGAGCAGGTGGGTTGACGGATTCAGCCTTTGATTGACGCCCTACAGTTGCGGTGGGTTGAATGGGGCAGGTATGCAGTGATTCGAAATCATCTACTACTTGTCCTGAGTGTCGTGATGCTCGTCAAAACCCTTGGCATAGGCCTTCATGGCCTGACTTAAAAACGGCACCTGCAAACTGAAATTCTTGCAGCCCGAGCACATCATGACGTGCACCTTTAAATTCACCTTTTCAGCCAACGAGAGTGATCGCTCCTGGGATTCGGAGATCAGTTTGGTGGCTTGCTTGCAATTCATCATGCGTGTTCTCCCTTAAGGAACCATGTGTTCTCCAGACACTCGCGCAGACGCAGTCGCGAGCGGTGCAGCATCACATTCAGGTTGGTGGTGGTGATGCCCACCGTGGCGCAAATCTCTGCTGTCTCGAGCTCAATAAATTCTTTCATCATGAACACCCTGGCCTGGTTGCCAGGCAGGCCCTCCAGGCAGGCTTCAAACACTTTCCAAAACTGGTTTTGATGCAGGGCATTTTGGGGGTTACCCCAAGTGGCCGGTTTTTCATCGGCCTGCCAAAAGCCTTTGCGATCGAATAATTCAAAAAAGTCTTCTGCCTCTTCGTCTTCGCGCAGCAGACTGCTGGCATCGACCATGCGCTGTTTTTGGCGCAAGACATCGGCAATTTTGTTGCGCAAAATGGCGAACACCCAGGTTTTCAGTGCGGCCCGCCCGGCGAAAGACCGGGCATTTTTCAGCGCCCCAATGAGCGCCTCTTGCACGGCATCTTCTGCGGCATGGCTGTTGGAGAGTTGTAGCGTTGCAAATTTCACCATCTGACGGCGCAAGTCATTTAAAAATGCCGTGTCAGACAAAATTGAGGTATCGGGCGCATCCAAGGCCATTGCGTCAGTTGCGGGTGTGTCTTTCATTGATTTCCTCGCGGCGTCATTTCATTCTTGGCGGCACTGTAACTTGCCACGCAGTAGGGCACCAAATAATTCAACGCCACATGAATCCAGGAGATATCAGCGCCCGCCAATATGGCACCGCCCTGGTTGACCAGGTTCAGGATGCTGCCCACCACCAAGGCAATGCGCAGTGAGTTTTTGACAATCTTGCTAGAGCAAGCCACTTGAAAGAGTTTTTGCATTAGTTGTTTTCCACCATGGGTGCTATCTGCGTCTGTGGGTTTTCAGAAAACCGCCTGATAAAGCCCCGGTCAATCCAGTCTTTCCAGCGCCACACCCATTGTCCTTCAGCCGACCAGTGCCCCCAGGATGCCACGGCATAACATGGACCGCAAGCCAACAGATACAGCGAGCGGCGCTTAGGTAAATAGGGCCGCAATGTGCCACCACTGAGCGCAGCCAACAAATTTTGACCCAACACAGGGCCCACATGAACTGCGTGGACTCCAGAGCGCGACATGACGGCATCCGCGCGGGCGCATATGTCACCCGCAGCAAACACATTCGGGTGCGACACGCTGCGGTGGTACTTGTCCACCAGGATGTAGCCATGCGCATCGAGCCCGAGTTTGGAGTGCGCCAACCAAGCGACGGGGCGTGCGCCAGTGGCAGCGATCACCAAGTCGGCTGGCACAAGCTGGCCAGTCGCCAATAAAACACCGTCTGGTGTACCCACACCACGTGCCAAGTGCAAACCCAGCCCGACACGCTCTGCAAACCGTTGCACACGGGTTTGAACACCTTTGGCGTGTCCGGGCAGCAGCCCTGACTCTGACGCGACCAGGTCAACACACCCGTCAACACCCGTTTGTTTGAATGCCTGTTGTGCGGCCAGTGCCAGCTCAATCCCAGCGGCGCCACCCCCCACCACGACCAATTTGTAGTTCTTCTTCGCCTTGGCTGCAGCCAGAATGCGCGGCCAACTGGCAAAAAAGTCGTCAAGTGGTTTCACCGGCAACAGCTTGTCGCCGAGGGACTGTAGCCACGAGGTATCTGTTTCGCTGCCAATGTCGAGTGACAACACGTCGTACTCAATCCATTGACCTTGTGCCAAGCGAACACTGCGCCTGGCAGCGTCGATGCCCACGATGTGGTCGAGTACCCCTCGGGCGCCCGCAGCTTGAATCAAATGGTCAAGGTCAACCCAGCACTCGGCCTGTGTGTAATGCCCCGCAACCCAACCAGGCAACATGCCGGAATAATTCTGATGCTTTGAGGGCGTGATCAGAACAACATCAATTCCCGCAGGTCGCTGCTTCGCCAATGCACGCAAGACTGACAGATGCGCATGGCCCCCACCGACCAAAACGAGTCTTTTTGTCACGCGTTCGCCTACAGAAAATGGCGTTGAACCAGACGCGCAGCCGCTTTGCTGCGCTCAGGTGAAGTCAGATCGTCTTTACTGAGGTAGAAAAAAGTGTCTGGATGACCTAATTGGGCAGCCGCTGCAGGTGTCAGGTCAACGCCCATGATGTTGGCCTGGATGCTGGCCCGCTTGGCGATACGTTCCAGCGCAGAACGGGCTTGCTCCAACGACAGCATGGCCGCAAACAGGACGGGAACACGAGGCGACACGTTCTTTAGTTGTAAAAAAACTTCTTCGGCTGACTCAGGGATAGATGACGACAAGGCCAGCGAAATGACTGCCCCCGCAATGCCAGACGTCTGACTTGTCAGGCCACTGATGTGTTCTAGTTTGACAGTGCTAAATCCAGCTTCCTCCAGGAATGGTTTCATGACCGAGACGATAAAGGTGTGCGGGCGAGCGATAAGAACGGTTTTAGACATGGGGCGCTTCTCTGGTGTGACGATAAGAGGTTTAGTCGCAGCAGCCCCCAGATTTGTTACACATCAATGACTCAAGGGCGTGGCAGTTGGCCATGCGACTTCATGGGTCAAAAAAATATCAATGACGGTGTAAGCATTGATGTGGGTCCACCGACTATGTCCGTGAAAGTCTTGTTTTAACTTGACCTTCAAAGTCTTTTCATCCATGTTGCCCTTTGCTCTTTCCAAGGATTTTCCCATGAACCATCTCTCGTCCAAGATTGCCAAAACCCTCGCGTCCGCTGTTGTGACCGCCGCAGCCCTTTCCGGCGGCGCGTTTGCTGCTGGCTGCGCTGGCACCAAATGTGGCCCAAAATCAAGCATGGCGAAATGCGGTGCATGCAAAGCCAAGTGTGGCGCAACTGCGCCTCAATGCGCTGCCAGCAAAGCCAAGGCTAAGAAAATGAAAGCAAAGTGCGGCGCATCCAAAACGAAATGCGGTGCCAAAAGTGGTGGCTGCGCAGCCGTCAAGCAATAAGAGCTATTTCCCATCTCATATTCTTCAGGAGAAACACCATGAATTCGATGTCATCTACTCTCGCCAAAGCTCTGGCTATGGCTGTGGTCACTACAGCAGCTCTGGGCGGCTGTTCCATGATGTGTCGCGCCTGCACGGGCAACAAATGTGGCGCCAAAAGTACCATGCAGAAATGTGGCGCTTGTAAAGCCAAATGCGGTGCTTGTGCTGCCAAGCAATAGTTTTCATTTCTGTTGTCTTACGGTAACCGGCTGGCCAGCTACCGGATTTGATACTTTGAGCCATGACAGCTTCATCACTTCTGCGACGTCACTGGCGCGCTGCTTCCAATGCACAGATTGATCTGGCAATTGGCAGCGCGCGCGCCAGTGTGGCGGCATTTTCTGCAGCTACCGCAGAGCACGGGTCTTTGATTCAGAACTGGATTGCTGGCCGCAAGGTGTTGGAGTTTGAGCACTATCCACCCGATGATCTGGTTGACCTGCGTAAAGGTTCGCAGTTTTACTACCATTCACATCGTGATGGTGACCAAGAGCACGGGCATTTGCACTTGTTTTGGCACGCCACAGCGACAGGTCGCAGGCGGTATTTGAAACCAGGCAAGCCCAGGTGGAATCAAACAGAGCCGACACATCTTTTTGCTATCTCGCTGGATGCACGGGGCCTTCCTGTTGGCTTGTTCACCGTGAACCAATGGGTGACAGATGGTCACTGGTTTGATGCCGCCACCACTCTGGCTTGTGTCGATCGGTTCGCGCTGGGCAACATGGCAGGGTACGAGCACTCGTGCAGTTGGTTGACGAGTTTTGTCCGCCTGTATCGACCATTGATCAGTGAACTGCTCATGCTGCGTGACAAGCGCATGGCCCGCAGGTCCAATTTATCAAAAGCCCTGCAAGATCAGACTTTGGAAGTGCTGAGTCTGACACCTATTGATTGGGCGGCCGACATCGATGCCTTAGAGGCAGAGTCTGTTCGACGTGCCAATTAGCCCAACGATGTTGCCAACCAGAATTTAACTTCGGTCTAAAAAAATCACTTGAGAGCCTTTTATGAAAATTGCAAAACTTGTCCTATCGACACTTCTTTCCCTTGGCGCGATGGCTTCGCAAGCGCTCGACATTCAAGCTTATTCAGCCGCAGCGTTGGCTCAGGCGCAGAGCGCTAACAAGCCCGTGGCCTTGCATTTCCACGCAGGCTGGTGTCCAACCTGTCGCGCCCAGGAAAAAGTGCTGAAAGATCTGAAATCAGAAGCCGGTCTGGATCTGACAGTGCTGGTGGCGAATTACGACACCGAGAAAGACCTGAAGCGCCGCTTCAACATACGCGCTCAGTCCACATTGGTGGTGCTGCATGGCACGAAAGAAACTTATCGCGTGGTAGGTGATACCTCACCAGGTGGCATTCGCGCTGCTTTAAAGTCAGCACTCTGAACGGACGCGGCTATGTCCCTCGCATTGTCCGTACCTCAGGTAGGTTTGAGTTTGTTTGCAGGAGGTTTGACGACGTTGTCGCCTTGTGTATTTCCGCTTTTGCCGCTGGTGCTAGGAGGTGCCTTGCAAGGCAATCGTTTTGCACCGGTCGCCATGGGACTAGGTATGACGGGCTCTTTTGCATTGATTGGCATGTTGCTTGGGGCACTGGGCCCGGCTTTGGGAATTGACGGTGATAGCGTGCGCACCGGTGGCGCTGCCATGTTGATTGCCTTTGCCCTGGTGATGTTGATACCTGCCCTGGGCGAGCGGTTTACGCAATGGATGATGCCGATTGCCAGCTCGGCAAACGCTGCGTCGGTCAAGCTTGACGGTGGCTCCTTGCTGGGGGCGCTGCTGCTGGGTGGCGTGCTGGGTCTGGTCTGGAGTCCATGTTCCGGACCATTGTTGGGCTCCGCCCTGACGCTGGTCGCCAGCGAGGGCGGTGTCGCTCGCGGTGGCATGGTGCTTGGTATTTTTGGTTTGGGCGCAGCTATTCCATTGGTCGCGGTAGCCTACGCATCGCGCAGTGGTTTTATGAAAGTGCGCGACTGGGTCTTAAACCGAATTGAAAAAGTACGATACAGCTTTGCTCTGCTACTCGGTGCCATGGGTGTCGCCATTTTGACGGGTGGTGACAAATGGCTTGAAGCGCAGGTATTGCAGTGGTTGCCGGATGCTTGGGTAAATTTCACTGTGGGAATATAGCGACGACATTTTCACCCATGATTGAACGGTGCATTTTGTTTTTAGCCAGTGTGAGAACGCACAGATTGCGGTTTTGAATTCGAATGACTGGCAACGCTGACACCGGAATCAGTGGTTTCGTTGGATCGGAATGGCTGGCTTTTTTGCTCGGATTACGCAATTCGCCCGGCGTGACACACGTGCACAGCAAACCGATCACTCTTCGACAAATCCGAACGAAAATTTGCGTGTCCTGTGGTGGGGTTCTCCTATTGGAAATATCACCGGCCCGAAATACCGTGAATCAAGGCTGTTTGAGTGCTCACCGGCAGTCCAGATTTCCCCTTGCTTGAGCGTAAAAATTCCGCGCACATGGGGAAGTGCCTGTCCCTTGGTATCTAGGTCAGCCAGCAGCACTTGAGCTGTCTTGATGACGGACAGGACAGACCCACATCAGTTGCCAATTGCGCGCGCGCGA
>PFUD01000083.1:0-12822 GCA_002789915.1 Comamonadaceae bacterium CG_4_9_14_3_um_filter_60_33
AGTTCAGCTCACATGAAGTCACCGCCTGGGGCGCACTGGCCTTACTCAAACGCATGCTCGAAGGCATGGACTTCTCCGAGTTCAGCTCACATGAAGTCACCGCCTGGGGCGCACTGGCCTTACTCAAACGCATGCTCGAAGGCATGGACTTCTCCGCTGGCTTGCTGCAGGCCACACTGAATAACCTGGGAGCCACCAAAGTCGGTCTGTTTCGTGCAGATAGCGGCTTCTGCAACAAGGTCGTTGTTGACTTTCTGGTGGACAAGAAGATCACCCACATCATCAGTGCTCGCTTGACACAGCCGCTGCAGCAAACCATCGTGGGCTGGGCGACAAAGGCTGCGCTGGGGGTGACGATGCTGGCCTATAAGCTGTTGCGTGTGTTTCGCCACGCGGTGACGCACCACAAGGTGTTGGCAGTGGGGACGTTTTGGGATAGCAAACTCGAGAAATCAGAAAAGCAGACGTTTCATCTGGCAGTGGGACGCAAGCGAAGGCCTTGGTTTGAGGGGCTATGGGCTAGTGCCGGTGAACCCGCTAACCTGGTCGCCTCACTTTGAAAATTCCTGATGAACCATCTCGGCTCATGCACGAGACGCTGCCGTCGCTGCTGAGGCCAACACGAATCCCGCCGCGACAGGGCCAGACTGAACTGGGCCGCGCACGCCAGGGCGGCGCCCAAAAGCAGTTCCCTCAGCATGACTCAGATGTACAGACAAACGTCGGATTCACCAGCGAACTCCATGAAGGTGGCGGCGCCGCCGTATTCCACTTCCTTGATAAATTCGCTGGTTTCGAACTCGAACAAGTCAACTGTCATCTGGCAGGCGACAAACTTGACATCGGACTCTAGACAGATGTCGCGCAACTCCTGCAACGAAGCCACGCCCTTGGACTTCATCTTGTTCTTCATCATCATCGTTGCCATGGACTCCATGCCGGGCAGCATTTGCACCATCACGGGCATGGGCACCGGCATCGGCATGGCCGGGTTGGCCAGCGGGCTGATTTTGATGTCATCGAGACTTTTGCGCAGCAACTGCAGGCCGTAAAAGGTGAAAAATATCTGCACGTCCCAGCCCAGCGCAGCAGCGGTGGAGGCCAGAATGAACGGGGGATAAGCCATATCCAAGGTGCCCTTGGTGGCGATCAGGGCCATTTTTTTAGCTGCCATGTGTGCGCTCTGAATAAGGTTGGGAGATCCGGCAGTATCAGGCTTTTTTGAGGAAAAACACAAACTTGCTGCGTTCACTGCCATGCTCCAGCAGGCCGTTGCCAGTTTGCTCGGCAAAGGCGGCCATGTCGCAGACTGAACCAGGATCGGTGGCGATCACCTTCAGCACTTGCCCTGACGTCATGTCTGCCAATGCTTTTTTGGTGCGGACGATGGGCAGCGGGCAGGACAGGCCGGACGCGTCAAATTCTTTGTTAAATTCCACGAGACGTCTCCGTAAGTTGATGGCTTGCAGCCAAGATGAATTCCGAACACCTGCCCCGTGAAGGCAACACTGCGCTGCGACCTGTTGATTTTTGTTGACCCGGTTGCCAGCGTTTATCACCGCGAAGGGTGGCACCGGGTAGCCCATATGGGTTATGTAGCGACTGAATCTTCACCCAGAGGGCTTGTTGTCTTGCGGTTGATTTCGTGGCACACCGCTTCGCAGATAGAGACAATGCGCTGGTCGATGACCCGGTAAAAAATTTGCACGCCTTCACGGCGCTTGCCCAGAATACCCGCCTGATACAAGGTGTTGAGATGCTGCGACATGTTGGGCTGGGTGGTGTTGACCTGGGTCAGCAGGTAGCTCACATTTTTTTCGCCATCGCACAGGCAATTGATGATCTTGAGCCGCACAGGCGCCGACATCACACGAAACAGATCAGCCGCCGACTCGAAGGTTTCGTCGGTCTTGGCCGTTCTTGGCTTGTCTGCGGTAAACGTCTGATACGGCATGTTGGTGTCTCCTTGTCAATCCGCTGCTTTGGACGGGTTGCTCTGATTCATTAGCAAAACTTCATTTTACGTTCAGCGCGTGTCTGACCTGAGCGTGCGGCTGAGCATGATCACCGGAACCAAGCCCACCAGCACCAGCGCCAGTGACGGCAGCGCCGCCTCGCCCAGCCGCTCGTCGCGCGCCAACTGGTAGGCCACCACCGCCAGCGTGTCGCTGTTGAAGGGCCGCAGCACCAGCGTGGCTGGCAATTCTTTCATGACATCGACAAACACCAGCAACAAAGCCACCGCGGTGGAGCGCCGCAGCAGCGGCCAGTGCACCCGCTTTAACAGCCCCCATTCACCACTGCCGAGCATGCGTGCCGAGTCGTCAAAGCTGGTCGGAATGCGCGCATAACCGCTTTGCACCGACTGTAGCGCCACCGCACAAAAGCGCACCAGGTAGGCCCACACCAAACCCAGCATCGTGCCGGTCATGAGGTAACCCGCGCCGCTCTCGGGCCACCGGGCTTGCAGCCATCCCACCGGCAGCAGCAGGCCGACCACGATCACGGCACCCGGCACGGCGTAGCCCAGGCCCGCCAGTTGCACCGCCCAGCGGGTGGTGGCATCGGGGCGACGGCGCACGCTGAAAGCCAGCGCCAAAGCCAGCGCCACCGCCAGCACCGAACTGATGGCGCCCAGGCGCACGCTGTTCCAGGTCCAGCCCAAAAATGAGCCCCAGGACAACACCGACCAGTCGGCCACGAGCGGGCGCAGCATGAACAGCACCGGCAGCACAAACCCGGCTAGCACCGGCACGCCACACAGCAGCCAGACGCCCCACTGCCGCTGGTCCGACAAGCGCAAGGGCCGCGCCTCCATGGAACCGGCGCGGGCGCCACGGCTGGCGGCAAAGCGCAGTTTTTGCCTTGAGCGGCGCTCCAACCAGAGCAGCAGCGCCACCAGCGCCAGCAACACGGTGGCCAATTGGGCGGCAGCCAGGCGGTTGTCCATCGACAACCAGGCCTTGTAGATGCCGGCGGTAAAGGTCTGGATGCCGAAGTAGCTCGATACGCCAAAGTCGGCCAGCGTTTCCATCAGCGCCAGCGCGGTGCCAGCAGCCACCGCCGGGCGCGCCAAGGGCAGGGCAATCTCAAACATGCGCCGGCGCATCGGCGCGCCGAGCAGGCGGGCCGCCTCCATCAAATGCGCGGCGCGCTCGCTCAGGGCGGTACGCGCCAGCAGATACACATAGGGGTAGAGCGAAAAGATGAACACCCAGGCGGCGCCGCCCAGGTTGCGCACCTCCGGGAACACCCTGCCCTCCCAGCCCGTGAACTCGCGCAGCGTGGTTTGAAACGGGCCGCTGAACTGCAAAAAGTCGGTGTAGGCATAAGCCACCACATAGGCTGGCATGGCCAGCGGCAGCAGCAGCGCCCACTCAAAGAAACGGCGCCCGGCAAAGTCAAACAGCGTGACCGCTGCGGCGCACGACAGCCCCACCGCCACCACGCCAAACCCCACCAGCACGCTCAACAACAGCGTGGTGCCGAGGTAATCGGGCAGCACGGTTTGCGACATCTCGCGCAAAATTTGCCATGCCGCGCCATCGGCCTCGCCCAGCGACAGCCAGGAGGCCATCACCGCCAGCACCGGCAGCATGAAGACCGCGGTCAACACCAAAAACAACAACTGACGCAGTCTGAGCAAACGCATGGATGGGTAGCAGAGTCAAAAATCTAAATGAGAATTGTAATCATTTAGAATATTTTCCATGTACTTAGAAATCTCCCAACTCAGCGTCACCTACGAAGGCCAAACCAGCCCTGCCGTGCACGGTGTGTCCTTTGGCCTGCACGCCGGCGACATTGGCGTGCTGATCGGGCCGTCGGGCTGCGGCAAGACCACGCTGTTGCGCGCCGTGGCCGGGCTCGAGCGCGCCAGCGCCGGCGTCATCCGCCTGGGTGGCGAGGTGGTCAGCCAGGCCGGTGTGTCGCTGCCGCCGGAGTCGCGCCAGGTGGGCATGGTGTTTCAGGACTACGCGCTGTTCCCGCATCTAAGCATTGGTCGCAACGTGGCCTTCGGCATCGACCATTTGCCGCGCGCCGAGCGCCAGGCGCGGGTGGCCGAGGTGCTGGCGCTGGTCGGGCTGCAAGGGCAGGAGGAGCGCTTTCCCCATGAACTCTCAGGCGGCCAGCAGCAGCGCGTGGCGCTGGCACGGGCGTTGGCCCCAAAGCCACGGCTGCTGCTGCTTGACGAGCCTTTCTCGAACCTCGATGTGGACTTGCGCGAACGCCTGGCCTACGAGGTGCGCGGCATCCTTAAAGCCGCCAACGCCACCGCGCTGTTTGTCACCCATGACCAGCTCGAAGCCTTTGCCGTGGGCGACATCATCGGCGTCATGGACCAGGGCGAGCTGCACCAGTGGGACAACGCCTACACGCTCTACCACCGCCCAGCCTCGCGCTTTGTCGCCGAGTTCATTGGCCATGGCGTATTCACCCCATCGGTGATCCGCAACGTGGCGGGTGAGGTGGTGGTGCAAACCCCGCTGGGCGATCTCGCCGACATGAGCGAATGCCCGCTGCCCAGCGCTTACCCGGGTGGCGCTTGCGACGTGTTGCTGCGCGCCGACGACATCGTGCACGACGACCATGCGCCGGTCAAGGCGCAAATCATGCGCAAGGCGTTTCGCGGCGCTGCGTTTTTGTACACGCTGCGCCTGGCCAGCGGTGAGACGGTGATGGCGCTGGTGCCCAGCCACCATGACCATGCGCTGGGCGAATGGATCGGCATTCGCGCCCAGGTCGATCATGTGGTGACCTTCAACCGCGGCTGAGCCACCCTTGATTCAATGTGATCAAAGGCGAGCTTTTTGGCGACCCGCGCGTGCAAAAACAGAAAGGTAAACATGCATACATTGCCTATCGGCCCCCTATCCTTGCCGATCACCTTTTTTCTCATCCTGGTGGCTTTGCTGGTGGCGGCGGGTGTCGGCCGCCTGTTCGGCGCTGGTCAGCGCACCGGCGTAGCCAACATCCTGATCGATATGCTGATTGCCGCTGTGCTGGTGGCGCGCATTGCCTTTGTTGCCATCTGGTTTGACACTTACCGCAGCGCGCCCTGGTCGATGCTCGATATCCGTGACGGTGGGTTTACGCCGTGGGCCGGGTTGATTGCAGCCCTGTTGCTGGCGTTCTGGCGCGCCTGGCGCCGCCCGGCGTTGCGCAGACCGCTGGCTTTTGGTCTGGCGGCCGGGGCGGTCGCCTGGGCAGGGCTGTTTGCCGCGATACGCCTGATGGAGAACACTGCCATGCCCCAAGCCCCATTGACAACGCTTGCGGGTGAGCCAACCACGCTTGCTGCATTGGCTCAGGGCAAGCCCACGGTGGTCAATTTGTGGGCCACATGGTGCCCTCCTTGTCGGCGTGAGATGCCGGTGCTCGCCGCCGCGCAAAAACAGGAAACCGGCATGCAATTTGTCTTTGTCAACCAGGGAGAGCACCTGACGACGGCCCAGCGCTTTATCAACGGCGTCGGTGCCAAACTTGAACTTGCCAACGTGGTGGTCGACCCCGGCAACGCCATTGGCCGCGAGGTTGGCTCCGGGTCGTTGCCAACCACCCTTTTCTACAGCGCCAGCGGGCAGTTGGTTGATATCCATCTGGGTGAACTGTCAGCCGCCTCGCTAGCGAGCAAATTGGACCGGCTCCGTTCGGCCTCAAATCTTTCCAACAAAGAGTGAGTCCCATGCTTAAAAGCGGCAGCCTTTGTCAAAATCTGTAATGGCACCAACAGACTCTCTAAACGCGGGGAGGTATGGAAGCTTTCCGATTGCCCAGACAAGAATTCAACGAACAATCGATGGCATTGAGCAAGCCCTTCAATACCTCATTGGCGCAAATATCTGATCGGGGCAAAAGATGTAACCAACTGTGCAAATCAAACCCCAGCCTGATACGCCACGCGCCCGCCCACCAGCGTGCAGCGCACGCGCCCGGGCAACTCATAGCCTGAGAACGGCGTGTTTTTTCCCTGGCTGACCAGGGTGTCGGCCTGCACCGTCCAGGTGGCCTGCGGATCGAACACACAGACGTCAGCCAGACCACCCGCCTGCAAGCGCCCTGTGCGGCCAAGCCGGGGGCCGAGTGCCGCGCCCAGCACTTGGGCCGGGCCGTCGGTCACCACTTGCAGCGCCCGCAGCAGGGGCACGCCACTGTCTTGGTGCCACTTGAAGGCCAGGCTCAACAGCAGTTCCAGCCCTGTGGCGCCGGGCTCGCTCTCGGCAAACGGCAGGGTTTTGGCGTTTTCATCCACCGGCGTGTGGTCTGACACCAGCGCGTCGATGCTGCCGTCGGCCAGGCCGGCACGCAGCGCGTCGCGGTCGCGCTGCTGGCGCAGGGGCGGGTTCAAGCGGGCACGGCTGTCAAAGTAGCCAATGTCGGTGTCGGTCAGGTGCAGCGAGTTGATGCTGACGTCGCATGTCACTTTCAGTCCGTCTGCCTTGGCCTGGCGCACCAGCGCCACGCCAGCTGCGCTGCTGATGCGGCACAGGTGCACGCGGGCCCCAGTGGCGCGCATCAGCTCAAAAATGGTGTGCAGGGCAATGGTCTCGGCCATCACCGGCACGCCCGAGAGACCCATGCGCGTGGCCAGCGGGCCACTGGCCGCCACACCTTGGCCCAGGTGGTCATCTTGCGGGCGCAGCCACACCGCGAAGCCAAAGGTCGTGGCGTACTGGAAAGCGCGCTGCAACACTTGGGTGTTGCCCAGCATCATCTCGGCTTGGCTGAAGGCGACACAACCGGCGTCGGTCAACATCACCATTTCGGTCAGCGCTTCACCCTTGAGGTTGCGCGTGAGCGCGCCCAGCGGATAAACGCGCGCCTGCTCCAGCTTTTCAGCGCGAAAGCGCAGCATCTCGACCAGGCCAGGCTCGTCGAGCACCGGGTCGGTGTCGGGCTGGCACACCAGGCTGGTGACGCCACCGACCATAGCTGCCGCCATTTCAGACGCCAACATGCGGGCATGTTCATTACCCGGCTCGCGCAGCCGCACCGCAAGGTCCACCAAGCCCGGCAAAACCAGGCAGCCAGCGGCATGGATCGTGACATCCGGATGGAAATCTGCGGGAATTTTTTGAAGCGCCAGGACGGTGCCATTGGCCAGGGCGACGTCAGCTTGCGCATCCAGCCCACTGGCGGGGTCGATGACCCGGCCACCTTGAATCAACACACTATTTTGCTTGTTCATCTGCGACTCTCAAAAAGGTTCAGGCTTCAATTCAATTCAGGCTTCATTCCCAGCCACGATGCTCATCACCGCCATGCGCACGGCGATGCCAAAAGTCACCTGCGGCAGGATCACGCTCTGGCGGCCATCGACCACCGCCGAGTCGATCTCGACGCCGCGGTTGATGGGGCCCGGGTGCATCACGATGGCGTCGGGCTTGGCCAGTTGCAGCTTGGCAGGCGTCAGGCCGAAGCTCTTGAAAAATTCCTGGCTCGACGGCAGCAAGGCGCCGCTCATGCGCTCGTTTTGCAGGCGCAGCATGATGACCACGTCAGCGCCCCTGATGCCTTCTTCGAGCGTGTGACAAACGCGCACGCCCATGGGCGCCATGTCGGACGGCACCAAGGTTTTGGGGCCGACCACGCGCACCTCGGCACAGCCCAGCGTAGTGAGCGCATGAATGTCGGAACGCGCCACGCGCGAGTGCAGCACGTCGCCCACGATGGCCACCGTCAGGTTGGCAAAGTCGCCCTTGTAGTGGCGAATGGTGTACATGTCGAGCAAGGCCTGCGTCGGGTGGGCGTGGCGGCCGTCGCCGGCATTGACCACATGCACATGCGGCGCCACATGCTGGGCGATCAGGTAGGGCGCGCCGGACTCGCTGTGGCGCACCACAAACAGGTCGGCGGCCATGGCGCTCAGGTTGGCAATGGTGTCGAGCAGCGACTCGCCCTTGGCGGCCGACGACTTGGCAATGTCGAGGTTGATGACGTCGGCACTGAGACGCTTGGCGGCAATCTCGAAGGTGGTGCGGGTGCGCGTGGAGTTCTCGAAGAACAGGTTAAACACGCTTTTGCCGCGCAGCAGGGGCACTTTTTTGACCTCGCGGTTGCCCACCGAGACAAAGTTGGAGGCGGTGTCGAGCACCTGGGTCAGAATGCTTTTGGGCAGGCCCTCGGTTGAGAGCAAATGGATCAGCTCGCCGTTTTTATTGAGCTGCGGGTTACGCTGGTAGAGCATATGACTAAATTTCTTTCACGTTAAAACTAAAGCGACCGCTCTCTTCACGCACTAGCGCGAGCGATTGGCTGGCCGGCAGCGTGACGCGCGTGCTGCACAGGTCCGCCTTGATTGGCAACTCGCGGCCGCCGCGGTCCACCAGCACCGCCAGTTTGACGCTGGCCGGGCGGCCAAAATCAAACAGCTCATTGAGAACGGCGCGCACCGTGCGTCCGGTAAACAGCACATCGTCGAGCAGCAGCACATGGGCGCCGTTGACGTCAAACGGGATTTGCGTCTGCGCACTGCTGGTCATGCCACGGCGGGCGTAGTCGTCGCGGTGCATGGCCGACGAGATCACGCCAAAAGGCTGCGCCAGGCCCAAGTCGTGCTGTAGACGTTCGGCCAGCCAGACACCGCCCGAGGCAATGCCCAGCAGTTGCGTGTCGGGCTGCAGCAGCGGGCGCAGTTGGTGCGCCAGATCGGCATACAGTGCCTCGGCATCGAGTGCCATTGTGCTCATGGAAGACTCCTAAAAAACTGGTCCAGAATAATGCATGCCGCTACCGCATCGGCGTCGCGTGCGCCCATCGAGTGGGCCTCGGTGGTGGTGTAGCGCTCGTCCACCTCGAACACCGGCAGGTTGAAGCGGCCATTGAGTTGGCGGGCAAATTTGCGCGCCCGCACGGTGTTTTCGTGGGCGGCGCCATCAGGGTGAAACGGTACGCCGACCACCAGCGCATCGGGCTGCCAGGTCTTGAGCTGCTGCGCCACTTTTTCGAAGCGCGCCTTGCCTTCGGCGGCGATGGTGCCTTGCGGCTGGGCGGTGCGCAAAATGCGGTTGCCCACGGCAAAGCCAGTGCGCTTGAGGCCGAAATCGAGCGCCATGAAAGTTTGCAAATTGGGCGGCACCACAGGCTGTGCGTTAACGCTTGAACTGTCGACCAAAGGGCTCATGCGTGCCCGGCATCAGGTGCCAGCATCCAGGGCTCCAGCCCGAGCAGCTTGAGCGCCTGGGTGTAGCGCTCGGCCACCGGCGTCTCGAAGATCAACCGGGCATCGGCCGCCACCGTGAGCCAGCTGTTCTCGCCCAGCTCGGACTCCAGCTGGCCCTCACCCCAGGCGGCGTAACCCAGGGAAATCAGCAACTTGCGCGGCCCGCTGCCGGTGGAAATGGCCTCCAGCACGTCGCGCGAGGTGGTCATCTCCAGGCCACCCGGGATGACCATGGTGCTGGTATAAACCGGTTGCTCGGGCTGGTCGTCGTCGGCAAAGGTAGCCTCATGCAGCACAAAGCCGCGCTCGGTCTGCACCGGGCCGCCGTAGAACACGAGCGCCGCCTGCAGGTCGGGGCGCGTCAAGGGCAGGTCCACCTTGTCGAACAAACCCTTGAGGTTGATCTCGCAAGGTTTGTTGATGACCAGCCCCAGGGCACCATGCGGGCTGTGTTCGCACAGGTACACGACACTTTGACCGAACAGCGGGTCCTGCAGACCGGGCATGGCGATCAGAAAATGATTCGTCAGGTTGATGGGGGCAGAATCGGATGACATGCAACAATTTTAGCGATGAACATGACCCCAAATTTTGAAACTGGTCTGATGTGGTTTCGGCGCGATTTGCGCGTGGCAGACAACACCGCGCTGCATTTGGCGCTGAGCCAATGCCGTAAGGTGCACTGCGTTTTTGTCTTTGACCAGGCCATTCTGGGCCTGCTGCCACGGGCCGACCGGCGCGTGGAATTTATCCGTGAATCTTTGGTGGAAATCGACGCAGCCTTGCGCCAACTTAGCGGCAAGCCTGGCGCCGGCCTGATCGTGCGCCATGCGTTGGCCAGTGAAGACATCCCGAAGCTGGCGGCCGAGCTCCAGGCGCAAGCGGTGTTTGCCGCGCGTGACTACGAGCCGCAAGCGCTGGCGCGCGACGAAGCGGTGCGCGAGGCGCTGGCACAAGCCGGTTGCGCGTTTTTTACCTGCAAGGACCAGGTGATTTTTGAAGGCCGCGACATCCTGACCCAGTCCGGCACGCCTTATGGTGTTTTCACCCCCTACAAAAACAACTGGCTCAAACGCGTCGCGCCCGAAGACCTGGCGCAGCATGACAGCGCACCGCTGGCTTCAAAATTGCGTGAACGTCCGCTGGAATTCCTGCGCCCCGTTCCCAGCCTGGGCGACATCGGTTTCGAGCCCACCAACCTGGCCAGCCTGAAAATTCCCACCGGTGAGCGCGGTGGGCAGGCCTTGTTTGAAAGTTTCTTCGAGCGCATGGACGACTACCACGCCACGCGCGATTTCCCAGCGGTCAAGGGGCCAAGCTACCTGGGCGTGCACCTGCGCTTTGGCACGGTGTCGATACGCCAGCTGGTGCGCATCGCCCTACAGCGTCAAGCCGCAGGTAGCGCGGGCGCGGCGGTGTGGCTCAGTGAACTGGTGTGGCGCGATTTTTACTTTGCCATTCTGGCCAATTTTCCGCATGTGGCGCGGCAAGCCTTCAAGCCCGAATACGACGCTATTTCATGGGAAAGCGGCCCACACGCCGACGAACTGTTTGTAGCCTGGTGCGAAGGGCACACCGGCTACCCGCTGGTCGATGCCGCCATGGCGCAGATCAACCAGACCGGCTACATGCACAACCGCCTGCGCATGGTGGCAGGGAGCTTTCTGGTGAAAGACCTCGGGATTGACTGGCGCTGGGGCGAGCGCTACTTTGCCGAAAAGCTCAATGACTTCGACCTGTCGGCCAACAACGGCGGCTGGCAATGGGTAGCGTCCAGCGGTTGTGATGCGCAGCCCTACTTTCGCATCTTCAACCCGGTCAGCCAGAGCGAAAAGTTCGACCCGCAAGGCAAGTTCATCCGCCGCTACCTACCGCAACTGGCCAAGCTGTCAGACAAGGCCATCCACGCGCCCTGGCTGGCCAAACCGCTTGAATTACAAATGGCCAATGTGACGCTGGGTAAGAACTACCCTCACCCCAGCGTGGCGCACGACGAGGCGCGAGCCAAAACTTTGCAGCGGTATGCGGTGGTCAAGAAGTCCAACCCACAGCCACCTCAAATTTGAACCATCTCGAAATCTTCCTTGCGCGCGCCACATTCGGGGCAGGTCCAGTTGAGCGGCACATCGCGCCAGGCGGTGCCTGCAGGCACATCATGTTCTGGGTCACCCACTTGTTCGTCGTAAATCCAGCCACAAATCAGGCACATCCAGGTTGTTGATTGCGTCACAGCGTCCAAGGCCTTCCAATAGAATATCCAGTCACATACACCTCAGGCTGATTTCAGCAATCAACCTCGGTACCCATCCCCCAATTTTGCCTGAATAACACCATGACAAGTTCCACCGACCTCAATGCCACCCTGTTTGCCCGCGCCTCCAAAGTGATCCCGGGCGGCGTTAATTCTCCGGTGCGCGCTTTTCGCGCCGTGGGCGGCACACCACGTTTCATCACCCGCGCGCAAGGCGCCTACATTTGGGACGCCAACGGCCAGCGCTACACCGACTACATTGGCTCCTGGGGGCCAATGATTCTGGGCCACGGCCATCCTGCCGTGGTTGAAGCGGTGCAAAAGGCCCTGCTCGAAGGCTTCTCGTTTGGTGCCCCGACCGAGCGCGAAATCGAACTGGCGGAGGCCATTTTGAAGCTGATGCCGAGCATGGACATGGTGCGACTGGTGAGCTCCGGCACCGAAGCCGGCATGAGCACCATCCGCCTGGCGCGCGGCGCCACCGGGCGCAGCAAGTTCATCAAGTTCGAGGGCTGCTACCACGGCCACGCTGACGCGCTGCTGGTGAAAGCCGGCTCGGGCCTGGCCACCTTTGGCAACGCGACCAGCGCCGGCGTGCCGCCCGAGGTGGTGCAGCACACGCTGGTGCTGGAGTACAACAACATTGAGCAGCTAGAAGTCGTTTTTGCCGAGCAGGGCAATGAAATCGCCTGCCTGATGATGGAGCCGATCTGCGGCAACATGAACTTTGTGCGCGCCAGCGTGCCCTTTATGAAGCGCTGCCGCGAGTTGTGCACGCAATACGGCGCGCTGCTGGTGCTTGACGAGGTGATGACCGGCTTCAGGGTGGCGCTGGGTGGCGCGCAAAGCGTTTATGCCAAGGAAATCCCCGGTTTCGAGCCCGACATGACGGTGATGGGCAAGGTCATCGGCGGCGGCATGCCGCTGGCCGCCTTTGGTGCCAAGCGCGCAGTGATGGAACAACTGGCACCGCTGGGCAAGGTCTATCAGGCCGGCACGCTGAGCGGCAACCCGGTGGCCACAGCCTGCGGTCTGGCCACCCTGAAAGAAATCAGTAAGCCCGGTTTTTACGATGAACTGAGCCGCAAGACCCGCGCCCTGATCAGTGGCCTGAGCGAAGCCGCAAAGACCGAAGGCGTGCCGTTTTGCGGCGATTCTGAAGGCGGCATGATGGGCTTTTATTTGCTCGACACCCTGCCCAGCACCTACAACCAGGTCATGAAATCAGACGGCGCTAAATTCAACCAGTTGTTCCACGGCCTGCTCGACCGTGGTGTTTACATTGCGCCGGCACTCTACGAGGCTGGGTTTGTCAGCAACGCGCACACCGATGCCGACATTGCCGAGACCGTGGCGGCAGCGCGTGAAATCTTTAAACTGCTTCCCAAGTAATAACTTCTTGCCAAAG
>PFUD01000083.1:12829-13331 GCA_002789915.1 Comamonadaceae bacterium CG_4_9_14_3_um_filter_60_33
ACTTCTTGCCAAAGTATGAAAGGGTCTAAAGGCCTGCTTGAGAAACATTGTCACGCCCAGGCAATGCAATGAAACCGCTGACCGCTTTAGACCCATTGCCGACCACGACAGTCAGCTTTCCGGTTATCCAGTTCAACTCCAGTCAGACACCGTTCGTCGCATTCGGCAACGTGCTCATTGGAGTCAGCCCCCCCAACTGAATGTGCCCATCCAATAGCCGTCATTCGAATCTGCAAGGTTATTTCGGCAATTCGTCGCGTTTTAATCTCAAATGAGATACATAATAATATCTTAACTCAGGATACAACGACATGACCGTACAAACTTCCATGCTCCACATTCGAGTGGAAGACGACATTAAAGAGCAAGCCACCCAGGCTTTAACGGCCATGGGGCTGTCGGTATCAGACGCAGTGCGCTTGTTTCTTCGCCGTGTCGTGATAGACCAGGCATTTCCACTTGAACTCAAAGTGCCCAACGCGCAGACACGTGCCGCCATGGA
>PFUD01000150.1 GCA_002789915.1 Comamonadaceae bacterium CG_4_9_14_3_um_filter_60_33
GTCCTGGTCGATCAGTTCATTATTTTCCAGCACGCCGTCAATCCAGCGCGACACGGTGATACCGGGCTTGGTCATCATGGCAGGGCTGGCAAACTGCTTGGCAATCCATTCGTAATCCACACCCCAGACCTTGGCGTAATGTTTCCACGAACCGGCCGCAATGCCGTAGTAGCCGGGCAGTGAGTCGGGGTTGGGGCCCACGTCGGTCGCGCCTTGCACATTGTCGTGTCCGCGGAAAATGTTGGTACCACCGCCACTCTTGCCGATGTTGCCCAAAGCGAGTTGCAAAATGCACGAGGCGCGCACCATGGCGTTACCGATGCTGTGCTGGGTCTGGCCCATGCACCACACCAGCGTGCTGGGGCGATTCTCAGCCATCATGCGAGCCACCCGCAGCACTTGCTCCTCTTTGACGCCACAGACCTCTTCGACTTTGTCGGGGGTCCAGTTGGCCATCACGTCTTCTTTGACCTTGTCCATGCCATAGACCCGATCAAAGATGTACTGCTTGTCTTCCCAGCCGTTGGCAAACACATGGTGCAGCACACCAAACAAAAAGGCGATGTCTGAGCCCGAGCGGATGCGCACGTACTCATCAGACTTGGCCGCTGTTCGGGTAAAGCGCGGGTCCACCACAATCATCTTGCATCCGTTTTCCTTGGCATGCAGCATGTGCAGCAGGCTCACCGGGTGCGCCTCGGCGGCGTTGGAGCCGATGTACAACGCGCACTTGCTGTTTTGCATGTCGTTGTATGAATTGGTCATGGCGCCATATCCCCACGTGTTGGCCACACCGGCCACCGTGGTGCTATGGCAAATGCGCGCCTGGTGGTCGCAGTTGTTGGTGCCCCAGAAGCTGACAAACTTGCGCATCAGGTACGACTGCTCGTTGTTGTGTTTGGACGAGCCAATGAAGTAAACGCTGTCGGGGCCGCTGGCTTTTTTCAGTTCCAACATCTTGGCGCTGATCTCGTTCAACGCGTTGTCCCAGCTGATGCGCTGGTACTTGCCGTTCACCAGTTTCATGGGATAGCGCAGGCGGAATTCGCCGTGGCCGTGCTCGCGCAGCGCAGCGCCCTTGGCACAGTGCGCACCAAGGTTGATGGGCGAATCAAACACCGGCTCCTGCCGTACCCAGACGCCGTTTTCCACCACCGCATCCACCGCACAACCTACCGAGCAGTGGGTGCACACCGTGCGCTTTATTTCGATCTTGCCTTCGCCCACGGCCACTTTGCCGGTGGCTGCCTGAGATTTTTTGACCAACGTGAGCTGAGATGCGGCCAGCCCTACGCCTACGCCCAATCCCGAGCGGCGCAGAAAAGCGCGCCGGTCCATGGTGGGCAGCGCCTGGCTCAGGCCGCGACGCAAACTGTGCACAAACGGCGCGCGTGCAGATGCGTTGGTACCGCCAGATTTTTTGGTTAACAACATGAGAGTCTCCGAAAAAGATTAATTCTTTGTGGGTCAGACCACTCGCGAAGCGACGTGCTCTGACCCCAACTCATCAGACGCGCGCAGTCTGGTAGTAGTGCTTGACGTGCTCGGTCAAAGCGTAGCCGCCGCCGTTTTCAGGCTTGGGCCGGGGCTGTGATGTCTGCGCTTCAGGCAGCGCCTTGACCGAGGGCAAGACACTCACCGCAACGGCCAGTGCACCTGCGGTGCCGGCCCCTGCAAACAGGGTACGCCGCGATAACGTGGAAGGGGATGAGGGCATGAAAAGTCTCCTGAGTGAAATACTTATGAACGCAACGACATAGCTTTTATAAAATCTAATCTAACAACATGCAAGCGTTTGTTCAACAGGGTAAACCCAGGCGCCTGTCAATCGGGTGTCAGGCGATGTGCAGCTTGCATTCAGCCGCCGCTTGCATGGCCACAAGGCTGTGCCCGCGCCTAAGCAGATTGCATGCCACAAAGCCCATCAATCCAGTTTTTGGCCTATCACAAGATGTTTGCCGAAGCGCCTGTCTGTACGGTAGCATTTGCGATCGAGCAGCCTTCCTGCCAATGCGTGAACCCTGCGCCCGGGTACGCCAAATTGTCAGTGCGTTTGCGACAACTTGTCACAAGGCCAGGGCGGTTGGGCGGCCACGCAGCGAACACTTTCACATTGCTGATGGCCCGCAAATAAGTCAAAAAATATTTATACCCGACTGATTTTGTCAAGTCCGTGGCTAGAATTTAGCCGCAAAATGACTACTTTGTCCCAACCCACACGCTCCGAATCAACACTCACCACACATCCTGAGGGCTGGCCGGACTGGTCGATTTTGGTGGTGGACGATGAGCCGGGCATGTGCAATTTTTTGCTCAAAAGCCTGGCGCCGCGCTGCCACCAGGTGCATGTGGCGGGCAGTGCCGAAGAAGGCGCGCAATGCCTGCAACAGCAGCACGTTGACCTGATCATTCTCGACATTTCTTTGCCCGGTCAAAGTGGCGTGGCCTGGCTGCAAAGTTTGCGCGAACAGGGTTTCCGCGGCTTCGTAATTTTGATCACCGCGTTTGCCGACCTGGAAACTGCCATTGAGGCCTTGCGCGCGGGCGCCTCCGACTTCATTCTCAAGCCATTTCGGGTGCCGCAGATTCTGAACGCCATCAAGCACTGCTTTGAATGCGCCCGATTGGCGCGGGAAAACTTTGTGCTCAGGCACACGCTGTCACGACAAATCGATACCAGCACCGGGCTGCTTGGCCGCTCAAACTTTATGCAGGTGCTGCGCGAGTCGCTGGCGCGGGTGGCCATGGTCGACAGCACCGTGCTGCTGCAAGGCGAATCGGGCACCGGCAAAGAAATGGTGGCGCGCGCGCTGCACCAGATGAGCCCACGCCAGCACGGTCCGTTTGTGCCGGTCAACTGCGCCAGCACGTCGCCCGAACTCTTGGAGGGCAGCCTGTTTGGCTATGCCAAGAGCGCCGTCCAGGGGGCCCAGCATGCGCGCGACGGCCTGTTTTATTACGCCCAGGGCGGCACCCTTTTTCTGGATGAAGTGGCCGAATTGCCACCCACCGTGCAAGCGTCGCTGCTGCGCGCACTGGAAGACCTGCACATTCGCCCGGTAGGCAGCGGCCAGCTGGTGCCAGTGAACGTGCGCATCATGGCCGCCAGCAACCACATCCTTGAAGATGAAGTGGCCGCAGGGCGTTTTCGCAAAGATCTTTACTACCGGCTACAGGTGGTCGACATCACCATGGCGCCGCTGCGTGAGCGCCGCGAAGATGTTGCCGACCTGGTCGCTCACTTCAATGCACAACTGGCGCAACGCATGGCCGTGGCACCACTGACCATCAGCGCGGCGCAAATGGACTACCTGATGCAGTACGACTGGCCGGGCAATGCCCGCGAGTTGCGCAACCTGATCGAGCGTTCGCTCATTCTGGGCGAGCTCAATGTGTCGGCGCTTTACGATGCTGCTGCGCGCCGTCCGCTGGCCAGCCAGGGCGCCACCACTAACCTGCAAAGCCTGGAAAAACGGCACATCCAGTCGGTGCTCAACAGCGTGCAGGGCGACAAGACCCGCGCGGCAGAATTGCTGGGCGTCTCGAGGCGCACGCTGGAGCGCCGCTGCGCCGACTGGGCCGACGCATGAGCGCACGAGGCTTGCGGCTGCGCTGGCAGCAGCTGTCGGTGCGCCACAAGCTGATGGCCTTGTCATTGCTGCCGCTGCTGGTGGTGCTGCCCTTGCTGGTGGCCGCTTTGGTGCTCTGGGGCAGTTCGGCCTATGACCGCTTGCTGATCACCAAAGTGCGCAGCGACCTGGCGGTGGCGCATGGCTACTTTGGTCGGGTACTGGCCGAGGTAGGCACCGGCACGCAGGCACTGGCCAACGCGCACACGCTGCACCTGGCGCTGGCCGCGCAAGACCTTTTGGCGCTACACCAGGAATTGGCCCAAGCCCGCCAGCGCCTGGGGTTTGATTTTGTCAATCTGTACGCTCTTGACGGTCAATTGCTCAATGCCAGTTGGCTGGATGCTGGCCAAGCGCCCGCTCCGGCCAGCCAAAGTGCAATGGCCGCGCCGGGCATCCAATTGCAGCGACTCAGCCAAACCGAACTGCTGGCACTGGCACCGCACCTGGCGCCGCGCCTGAACATTGCGCTGATTCCCACCCAAGGCGCTGCACCCACCACCCGCAGCGTTGAAGACCAGGCGCTGGTGATGCTGGCAAGCCATGCCGTCACTGACCCACAGGGCCGGCCACTGGCCTGGGTGCGTGCTGGCGTGTTGCTCAACCAGAATCTGGACCTGATCGACCACATCAACCAGATCGTTTACCCCATGGACTCGCTGCCGCTGGGCAGCGTTGGCACCGCCACGCTGTTTCTGGACGATGTGCGCGTGACCACCAATGTGCGCCTGTTTCTGGACCAGCGCGCCATTGGCACGCGCGTGTCAAAAGCCGTGCGCGATGCGGTACTGGTGCGTGGCGAGACCTGGCTCGACCGCGCCTTTGTGGTCAACGACTGGTATGTCTCGGCCTACGAGCCACTGCTAAACGGCCAAGGCGCACGCATCGGCATGTTGTACGTGGGTTACCTGGAAACGCCGTTTCGACAGACCAAATACGGCATTCTGGCCATCATCGTGGGCATCTTTGCCGTGGCCATGGTGTTGGCGGCATGGCTGTCATTGCGCTGGGCGCGCAGCATTTTCCAACCCGTTGAGCGCATGAACCACACCATGCAGCAAGTGCAAGACGGCAATGCGGCCGCGCGCGTGGGGCCGTTGGCGCAGCAGGACGAACTGGGTGCGCTGGCCCATCATCTGGACCAGTTGCTGGTGGCTGTGGACGACAAAACCCGCACTCTGCAGCGCTGGGGTCAGGAGCTCGATGCCAAAGTGACCGAGCGCACCCGGGCGCTGGCCGAGAGCCACGAGTCGCTGAAATTGACACAGGCGCAGCTGGTGAAATCAGAAAAACTGGCCGCCATTGGTCAGCTCACCGCCAGTTTGGCGCACGAAATCAACAACCCCATTGCCGTGATGCAGGGCAACCTCGACCTGATGCGCGAAACGCTGGGCCCGCAGGCGCTTCCCATCGCCCCCGAACTCAAGCTGATGGACCAACAGATTGAGCGCATGCGTCTGATCGTGACGCAGTTGCTGCAGTACGCCCGCCCCAATGATTACGCCGGTTATGTGGAGGCGGTGGATGTGAACGATGCGCTGGCAAGTTCCCTGGTGCTGGTGGAACACCTGTTGAACCGCACCCACATCCACGTGCAGCGCCGGTGGCAGGCCAGCCACGCGGTTCACATCAACCGCCAGGAGTTGCAACAGGTGCTGATCAACCTGATGATCAACGCCATTCAGGCCATGCCCGAGGGTGGCGAACTGCTGCTGCGCACCGCAGACCAGACCGACGCGCAGCACCGGACGGGCGTGCGCATTGAGGTCTGCGACAGCGGCGCGGGCCTGAGCCAGGCCAACCTGGCGCAGGTTTTTAGCCCGTTTTTCACCACCAAGAACGACGGCAACGGCCTGGGCCTGTGGATCAGCGTGGGGTTGGTGGAGCGCTACGGCGGTAGCATCCGGGCCGGCAACCGGCGCGACTGGGGCGAGGACTCGCCCGGTGCCGTCTTTGCCATTGACTTGCTGTGCGAAGCAGCCGACACCTGACAGCCATAAGAGATACTCTCAGACCTCGCACAGCAATAACCCGTAATTTTGCCAAGCCACCCAGTGTTCGTCTCGTTTTGCAACACAGCTCATTTGAGAAACCATGCGCCACCCTGTCACAGACAAGCACACCATTCAGCAACTGCTGCGCGCCACCGGTTTTGCCATTCTGGCCACGGAAGGCGCGGGCCAGCCGCATGCCAGCCTGATCGCTGTGACGCCCTTCCAGGGCTGGCGGCAACTGGTGTTTGCCACCTACCGCGACACGAAGAAATACCGCAATCTGCTGCAAAACCACAGGGTGTCGGTGCTGGTGGACGGCTGCAAAGCCAGCCGTGGTGGTGAACAAGAGGGCTTTGTGGTGACTGCCGTGGGGAAGGCGCAGGACATCGCCGCTGACCAGCACGATGCTGCAATGCAAGCGCATTTGCGCAGGCACCCGGACTTGACGTCTTTTGTGCAATCGCCTGATTGCGTGCTGGTGGCGGTGGCGGTCGAGGCCTACCAGGTGGTGCGCAGCATTGACGATGTGACCTGGTGGACGGTAGACGCGCTGAACACGCCTTGAGGTCACGCATCAAGCCATGAAGATGTAGCCCGGATGAAGCGAAGCGCAATCCGGGAATGCGTGAAGCAAAACCATCCCGGATTGGCATCCGGGCTACTCCAGCATGTCAAAACCTTGCGCTTCCACAGT
>PFUD01000069.1 GCA_002789915.1 Comamonadaceae bacterium CG_4_9_14_3_um_filter_60_33
GGGCCAGTTTGCCGCGCTCACGCCCTTGCCAACGCTGGTGTTTTTTGGCCCCGAGACGCCTGCGCTCTACAGCCCGCTGGCGCCCAACATCCACACGCTGTTCATCGGCTTGTCGTGTTCGCCCTGCGACGGCAACAACCAGTGCCTGCAACAGATCACGCCCGAGCAGGTGCTGGTGCAGGCCCGCGCCTTGTTACAGGGTGGCCACTAGCATGGCTAGCCCGTTCAAGTTACGCATGCGCTCGGCGTTGCTGCTGCGGCGCATTTTCTCCAGACGCTTTTTGAAGTTTGGCACCGTGGGCGCCTCGGGCACGGTGGTGAACATAGGCGTGTTGTACCTGGCGCAGGAGTTTTTGTTCAATACCGTGCAGACGCCCGAGGTGCGGCTCAACCTGTCACTTGCACTGGCCATTTTTTTGGCCACGCTCAACAACTTTAGCTGGAATCGGTTATGGACCTGGGTCGACCGCAAGCACTATCTGCAAGTGTCATGGCTCGCGCAGTTCGGTCAGTATGCCCTGGCCTGCAGCCTGAGCATCGTCTTGCAAATTGTGTTTACCAACCTGCTGGCACCGCATTTTTACTACCAAATCGCCAACCTCATCGCCATCGGTGTAACCAGCGTGCTCAACTTTTTGCTCAATGACATCTGGACATTTGGGCGCACCAGGCTGATGGGTGCCGCCAGGCAACGCTCGCGGTGACGCGGCAATCCATGACTGCCGACCTCTGGACCTTCGCAGGCACAAGGTCAGCTCAGTAACCTGGCGGTACCAGCAATTGCCGCCTGCACCATCTTCAGGGTTGTCGGGCGGATGTTTTTCTGCATGCCACTTTCCTTGATCACTTCCTTCAGGCGTGCGTGCACGCTCAACATGCGCGCGATGGCGCTGGTGGCCCACGCCTTGTCCAGGCTGGCTTTTTCGGCCAACGCGAACATGAGCGCTCGCGTGATGTTTTTGCCGTGCCCCAGCACGTCCTTTTATGTTCTCCCCCCGGCCCGGCATTAAAGCTCAGGTCGTAGCAGGGCGCCAGCTCCCACTGCCGCATCTTGATCAGACGAAAAGAGAAGTTCTTTGCGTGGCAAGCCCCAGCCGTCTGGCAGCGAGTCGCTCACCAACCCAGGCAGCCGCTGCAAGTACGCGGGAAAATCGCCGTAAGCCAGCGCCGCAAGCCGCAGCTTGTGCGGGGAAAGTTCCAACTGTTGGGCCAGTGCTGTTTACTGTAGCCCCTGGGCCAGCCGCAACGTCTTGAGCCGGGCACCCAGCTCACTGACAATTTCGTCGAAAGAGGCAAGACTAAAATTAAGCATCTCAGGCACTAATACGGTTTTAGCGAGCAGATGCTTTATATGATGCGACTGCGCGAGATCGCAGCCTCAAGCAGCAAGGCCGACGCCCTGGGTGTGCTGGCCAGAGCAGCGGATGCGTTACCTATTGCAACCGATAGAACTTAATTGGACCCCAATTAATTCTTTGACAGTTGACTCTACGTGTGCATAAGATGCACACATGAAAATTCAAAAAATATTCAACTGGAATGCAGAAAAAAACCAGTTATTGATACGTGAGCGGGGTATTTCGTTCGAGCGGATTGTTTTTGAAATTGCCGGCGGAAACGAGCTGGCCGTGCTTGAACATCTCAACCAGGAAAAGTATCCTGGACAAAAAATTTCCATGGTCCAGGTTGACGATTACGTCTTTGCGGTGCCATTTATTGAGACCGAAGCAGAAATTTTTTTGAAAACCATCATTCCAAGCCGCAAGGCAACCAGGCAATACAGGAGCAATTCATGAAAAAAGACATCAAGTATGACGATGAAGAGTTGGAGATACTCAATGCTTGGGAAGCTGGCACGCTAAAGCCGGTCAGCGGCGTGGTAAAACAAATCAAGGCCCATCAGGCGGCGGCTGAGGCAACTTTTAAAAAAGACCAGCGGCTGAACATTCGTATCTCAAGCCGGGATCTTCGGAATTTGCAGGCGCGCGCACTAGAGGAAGGTGTGCCCTATCAGACTTTTGCAGCCAGTTTGTTGCATAAATTTGTCAGTGGTCATTTGGTAAATCAGTAATCCATAACTACCGACATCTGACCCTTCGGGCGCGCCAGAGTGATGGCTGCCATTAAAAAGGCGCTGCCCTGACTTATCATTGGGATGCTGTGGAAAACCTCTTCATAAAGCTACCGATTGCTCATGAAGCCAACCCCATCCAAGCCATGGCTGATCCTGTTTGGTCTGCAGCTCATCCTGATCGGGGTGCTGTTCTACAGCTTTCTGTTTGGCGACTTCTATTTTGCCTACACCGACATCGGATTAATCGGGGTCAGATTCCAATTAATTTCATGCAGTCCGGCAGTCATGGATTGCTTAATTTCGTTTGCAATGACGGGTTCAGTCCTTAAACCTGGCCTACAGCAATAACAAATTTCGACTCGTTGCACCAATAACGGCGTTCAAACTGACGCGGTGGTCCAGCGTAGCCAGACAGCCCTGGTTTGACACGGCCAGCGCCAGCAAATAAACATCGGTAATCTGGTTGTGGCCCATGACCCTGGGCCAGTTGACCACGCCAGCGGTTCGTAAAGAAACGCCATCAGGCCAGAACTCATGGTCTAGCTCGGCGCAAATGGCAGCCAGTTTTTGACTGACCGGTTCAAATCCGACGGGGCCGAATTTGCTGTAGCCGGGAAGGTTAAGAACGCGAACAACACCATTCTCAACCAACGGGCAAGTCGCCATTTTCAGCTTGGGCCGTTCGATAAACGCCAGCGCTTGGGCGTGGAAAACATGAGCCTCATCAAGCAATGCAACCCAGACATTGACATCGGGAAGATACCGCACGTTCTAAATGCCTTCCTGATCCATCAACGCACGCACATGCTCAGAGGTAATGACCTCCGGGCGAGCCGGCAGCAGTGCATATTTGCTTTTGGGCTGGGGGACGGCAACGGGCGGCTGGTTTTGTGCATGTATGCCAGCGCGGGCCAATCGTGAAATAGCCTGCCCCACAGAAATCTTTTCCCGCTGCGCGTGAGCGCGTGCATAGGAGAAAACGTCATCATCAAGGGCCAAAGTAGTACGCATGCTGGCAGTCTAGCATCAAAGCATCAATTTGACATCAAAAGACTAACAGGAACCTGACCCCCAATGAAGTCTCATGGCTTCATGCTGTTTAAGTTCATATCCGTTGTGTAACATCAAATAAAAGTCAAAGTCACAATGTTTTAATGCGGCAACTGTGGCTTGGCTGGCAAAATATTAAAATAATAAAATAAAGAGAAAGTCAAGAAGCGGACCGCAGTGATCTGCAACAAAATGTGAACAACTCCGGGTTTGTTGCAGCGATACTTCTGGCTTCGGACGAGGTTTAGCCGTGTGATTGGCGCGGACTAAATGATTTTTTTACAAAATGGATGGGACATGTCTGCAACACGCTATATTTTTTCTGTTTTACTCGCCTGGGCAGTGGTGTTTTCAACGGTGCTATTCGCCCAAACTGCACCAGCGAACATACGGGTATCGCCCACCTTCGCTGCGCGCGGCCTGCCACCCGGGGTGCTAGCCCCCCTGACAAGCAAACCAGTCGCAGCCCACGCGCCTTTTGAAGCGGGCGAATGCAATCTCTGCCATGTCAACAGCGACCCCAAGCAACCCGGGCCGTTGATCAAACCCGTGACGGAACTGTGCGTGGGCTGCCATGAAGAATTTCCGGATGTGCTCAAGCGCGCCCACGCACACCCCCCGGCGCAAACCAACTGCACCAATTGCCATAACCCACACAACGCCAATTACCCCAAATTGCTGCTGCAAGAACCTGGCCAGTTGTGTACCGGTTGCCACAAGAAAATTGCTGAAATCCTGACCACCGCCACCGTGCCGCATAAAGCACTGAGCACCGGCGCCAAGTGCCTCAATTGCCACAACCCGCACGCCAGCGAGGTGGAGGCACTGCTGCGCCAGCAACCCTTTGACCTGTGCGTGGGCTGCCACAACGTCGACACCATGGTCGGCGCCAACGGCAAAAAACTGCAAAACATGAAAGCCTGGCTCGATGACAACCCAGACTGGCATGGCCCGCTGAAATTCAAAGACTGCGTGGCATGCCATAAGCCGCACGGCGCCAGCCAATTCCGGCTGCTTGATGGAAACTACCCAAAAGAGTTTTATGCTCCTTACGATCCGGCTGTTTACGAGCTGTGTTTTGGTTGCCACAAAGAAAAGGCCTTCTCAACCGCCCTGACCACTAAGCTGACTCGTTTTCGCAATGGCGACAAGAACCTGCATTTTGTCCACTTGCAGCAACCCGGCCGGGGCCGTACCTGCCGCGCCTGCCATGAAGTACATGCCTCCAAGCAAGACAAACATATCCGCGAAGGCGTTCCTTATGGCTCAGGCGGCTGGGTGCTAAAACTCAACTACAAGCAAACGCCGACCGGTGGCTCGTGCGCGAAAACTTGCCATCAAGAGCGCAGCTACGAGAACCGCAAGGCACCTTAAATGCCGCCTCCAACCATCAAACGCTTGATCTTCTTGCTGGTCGTGTTTCAGGCGCTGGCGGGCCTGGGTCTGGCGGCCAGCGCCCATGCTGACATCGGCACACCCGTGGCCAACCTTGAGATGACGACACTACAGGGCGGCAAACAGCCGCTGCTGGCCGCGAGCGGCAACACCGCGCTGTTTTTCTTTCGGTCGCACCAGGAGCGCTCACGCGCGGCGATGCAAACGCTGGTGCCTTGTCTGAGCGAGTTTGCTGACATATCAGTGCATCTGGTAGGTGTGGTCTCAGACTCAGAAGTGCTGCCTGATGTCAGCGCGCTGGTGCAAGAAACCGGTTTTACTGCTGCGGTGCTGGTGGACCCCGGCGACGCGCTTTATGGCAGTCTGGCCCTGGCCATGCACCCCGTGGTGGCGGTGATCGGGCCAGACCACAAGCTGGCCGCGTTTGAACCCTACCGGACGATTGATTTTTGTGCGGTGTTGCGCTCGCGCATACACCTGCTGCTGGGCGAAATCTCTGAGTCGCAGATGCAGCACACGCTGAACCCCGAGCGCGCCAGCGAGGGCGGCCAGACGCAAGTAGCACGCCGCTACCAGGCCATGGCTGCCATGCTGTTCAAAAGCAAAAGCTACGACAAAGCGCTGACCAGTGTGCGCCAGAGCCTTGCGCAAGACCCCAAGCTGGCAAGCGCGCATCTGCTGCTGGGCCAGATTCTGGCCGCCCAGGGCCATTGCACTGAGGCCAAGGCGGCCCTTGAGCAGGCGCTGGTGCTCGACGCCAGCCTGAGTCCGGCCAGCCAGTCCGAATCCAGTTGTCTGGCGGCGAACTAAAGCAGTAAATGCAACTCAGAAATGCCGCTTTGGCAACTGTGTTCGCGCTACTGCTGGCGCTGACGGCATCTGAGGTTTCGGCGGCGTTAGATTGTCTGTATTGCCACCGCCCGATGACAATGAACAAGACGGTTCACGCGGCCGTTCACATGGGCTGTCCAACCTGCCACGAGAACCTGGATGTCAGAAGAGTGCCGCACCTGAACAAAGGGCCTTTCCCAAAAGGCCTGCGCGCTGAGGTGCCGGCGCTGTGCATCAGTTGCCATGAACAGGCCCTGTTTGAGGGCAACATGGTGCATGCCCCGGTCAACACCGGCTTGTGCCTGGAGTGCCACAACCCTCACTCCAGCAACTACCCAGGCCTGCTTAAAAAGAAACCGGCCGCACTCTGCCTGAACTGCCACTCCGACATCGAGAACAGCGAGCATTTGATTTCAGGTCTGAGCACCAAAGGGCATCCACTGGGTAACATAAGAGAAAATGTAGAAGACCCCAAGCGGCCGGGCAAAACGTTTTATTGCGCCAGTTGCCACGAGCCACATCGCTCCACCCTGCCCAAGCTATCCCGCTATGGTCTTGGCATGACTTCTTGCCAAACCTGCCACGACAAATAGTGGCGGGCCCTGCAGTCCGACAATCATGAATTGCTTCACGCCGTTCGCAATGATGGCCACCTTCGCAATGACGACCGCGTTCGTAATGAGGGCTATCGACGCCACGCAGCTTCGCATAAGGTCTTTTGAATAACGATTTGGCTACCAGGCTGCGTTGGCAGAGATTGAGCGCCTTTGGAATGCACCAACCAAGCCCGCTGACGCAGACAAACTCGACATCCTCACCTCCTGTTGACGTTGACATTGACCTCCTCGACGAAGACCTGCTGGTCACACTCGCATCGCGCTGGAACCTTGAACCTCAGTTGCACCAGTGGAAAAGCATGGCGCAGACAGCCAACTTTGGAGAGGACAGGACGGACG
>PFUD01000087.1 GCA_002789915.1 Comamonadaceae bacterium CG_4_9_14_3_um_filter_60_33
CGGCGCTGTCAAAGCGCAACTCCACACAGCGCCCCTCGGCATCGAACTCGGGCTCGCACAAGCCGGTGATGACCTCGCTGGGCTCTTGGCGGCTGTAGATGCCAACGCCCGAATAGCCTTTTTTCTCGGCAAAATGAAAGTACCCGCGCAGGTCACCCAGTTGGTCAAAGCGCGCTGCCACGTCGCCAGCTTGGGCCTTGATTTCCTGCACGCAAATACAATCGGACGCCGTCTGGTTTACCCACGCCTGCAGGCCTTTGCTACTGGCCGAGCGGATACCATTGAGGTTGAGGCTGGTTAATTTGAACAAGGACTTTTCCATGACTGAGCGTAATGATCCCCAAGCTGCTCCGACCCCAGGCCAGGATGCGCTGGCGCTGGACTTCGTGCAGTTTGCGGTGGATTGCGGGGTGCTGCGCTTTGGTGAATTCAAGACCAAGGCGGGGCGGCTAAGCCCTTATTTTTTCAACGCCGGTTTGTTCGACGATGGTGCCAAACTGGGCCGACTGGCACAATTTTATGCGCAGCGTCTGCTTGGCAGCGGCCTCCAGTTCGACATGATTTTTGGCCCGGCCTACAAGGGCATTCCGCTGGGTGCGGCGCTCGCGGTGGAACTGGCCCGCCTGGGTCGCAACGTGCCTTTTGCCTACAACCGCAAGGAAGCCAAGGACCATGGCGAAGGTGGCAGCCTGGTGGGGGCGCCATTGCAGGGCCGCATTTTGATTGTGGACGATGTGATGTCGGCGGGCACGGCGGTGCGCGAATCCATCGCCCTGATCGAGGCCGCCGGTGCCCGGGCGCACGCGGTGGTCATCGCCTTGGACCGGCAGGAAATGGCCACTGAAAATGGTGCGGATGTGAACCACAGCGCGGTGCAATATGTGCAACAGGTCTTGGGCCTGCGGGTCTGCGCCATTGCCCGGCTTGACGACTTGCTGCACTACCTGGCGCAGCACCCCGTTCCCGGGCTGGCCGACGCCCACCAGCGCGTGCAGACCTACCGCGCGCGCTACGGCGTCAGCGAGGCCGTGGCATGCCCGTGACCCCACGCACAGCGCGCATCGTCTGGCTTCGCGGTGCCTGTGCTGGCGTTGTGTTGGCGGCGTTTGGCACCGCGCTATGGGCCCAATCAGCGACTACCGGCCAGATTTACACCTGCGTGGATGCCAAAGGGCGCAAGCTCACCTCTGACCGGCCCATCGTGCAATGTCTTGATCGCGAGCAGACCATTCTCAACCCGAGCGGTACCGTCAAAGCCAAGCTGGGCCCCGTGCTGACCGCTGTCGAACGCAGCCAGGTCGAGGCAGCCAGAAGGGCTGAGCTGAAGCAACTCGCCCACAAGGAAGAAGAGAAGAGCCTGAACCGTTCCCTGCTGATCCGTTACCCCAATCAAGCAGCACACCAAAGAGATCAGGACGAGGCGGTGGCCCAGCTCATGCTCGTCAAGCACGCGGCGGCAGCGCGTGTGACTGTGCTGCGGGCTGAGGGCGCCAAACTAGACCAGGAAATGGCTTTTTACACCAAAGACCCCAGCAAAGCGCCACCCAAGTTGCTGCGGCAGGTCAGGGAACTGACGCAAACCCTGGCAGCGCAAGAGCGTTTTCTGGCCGATCAGGACAGCGAGATCGAGCGGGTAAATACGCGCTTCGTGCAAGAGCGCAAACGCTTGATGCCACTGTGGCAGGCCAAGCAGGTCAGCGCAACGCCAGCCACTGCACGCTGAGGCCGTCAAGCTCTGCGCCGGCTATTACAGCGGGAAGCCCGGATGCAGCGAAGCGTAATCCGGGAGAGTTCAGCCGTCACCCCAACTTTTGCAGCAACAAGGCATTGACCTGTTGCGGGTTCGCCTTGCCCTGGCTGCCTTTCATGATTTGCCCCACCAACGCGTTAAGCGCCTTGGCATTGCCCGCGCGGTATTGCGCCACGTTTTTCGGGTTGGCGGCCAGCACGGCATCGACAATTTTTTCTAGCGCGCCGGTGTCGTTCATCTGCTTGAGGCCTTTGGCCTCGATGAGGGCATCGACCGTGTCTTGCGGCTCAGACCACAGCGCATCGAGCACCTGGCGTGCTGCATTATTAGAAATGGTGCCATCCTGGATGCGGCCCACCAGCTGCGCCAGTTGCGCTGGCGTGATCGGGCAGGCGCTGATGTCAGCTTCAGCCAGGTTGAGGCGGCGCGAAATCTCGCCCATGATCCAGTTGCCCACCAGTTTGGGTTGACCGCAGACCTGGACAGCGGCTTCAAAGTAGGCCGCCACCTCACGGCTTTGCGTGAGCGCGGTGGCATCGTAGTCAGACAAACCGTAATCGGTCACGAAGCGCTGCGCCATCACGCGCGGCAGCTCCGTCATCTCGCTGCGCACGCGCTCCACCCAGTCGCGGGCAATCACCAGCGGCGGCAGGTCGGGGTCGGGAAAATAGCGGTAATCGGCCGCGTCTTCCTTGGTGCGCATGGCGCGGGTTTCACCGGTGTCGGGGTTGAACAGCACGGTGGCCTGCTGAATGGCGCGGCCGTCTTCGATCTCCTCGATTTGCCAGCGAATCTCGTAGTCGATGGCCTGCTGCATGTTCTTGAAGCTGTTCAGGTTCTTGATCTCGCGGCGCGTGCCCAGTTCGGCACCGGGCTTGCGCACCGACACATTAGCGTCGCAGCGAAACGACCCTTCTTGCATGTTGCCGTCGCAAATGCCGATCCATGTGACGACCTTGTGCAACTCCTTGGCGTAGGCCACTGCCTCGGCACTTGAGCGCATGTCGGGCTCGGTGACGATCTCCAGCAGCGGCGTGCCGGCGCGGTTCAAGTCGATGCCGGTTTGGCCAATAAAGTCTTCATGCAGCGACTTGCCAGCATCTTCCTCCAGATGCGCGCGCACCAGGCGCACCGATTTTTTCTCGTCGCCGAGGTAAAACTCGACCGCGCCGCCCTGTACCACCGGAATCTCAAACTGGCTAATCTGGTAGCCCTTGGGCAGGTCGGGGTAGAAATAATTCTTGCGGGCAAACACGCTGCGCTCGGCAATGTGCGAGCCCACCGCCAGGCCGAATTCGATGGCGCGCTCCACCGCGCCCTTGTTCATCACCGGCAGCGTACCGGGCAGGGCCAGATCGACAGCGCAGGCCTGGGTGTTGGGCTCGGCGCCGAAAGCGGTCGGCGCGCGGCTGAAAATCTTGGATTGGGTAGAGAGCTGGGCGTGGGTCTCGAAGCCGATCACGACTTCGTAGCCTTCAATTAATTGCATCATATTTTTCAACTTCACTTTCAAAACGACAGCGAATTGCTTCCTCAATCGCGTCGAACCATGTCAGTCGCTCATGAATAGGATCAATGAGACTATTGATCTCTGCCTCGGTCAACTTCCTGTTCATGGTTTCCATGGCAACGGTTTGAACATCTTCTACAGTTAATGAATAAATAACAGTTTCAGGTTTCATCATAAAGATCATGGCCCAGTAAAAAATACATGCTCACGATGCCAAGCCAGTACAGATTGATGTGGATAGAGATTGTCATTCAGTGGCAACCTCATCTGAACGTCATTTGCTGAATAGATTCTGATGCAATCGGAGTCTTGCATCTTTCCAAAAAGGGATCCCAAAGAACTTATCTTAGGGGAAACTTTAATAACGAAATCGTCGTGTAATGACAGCCACCCGACATCAAAAGCCCAGTGATGGGTACGACACAATGTGATGCCATTCCAAATATCATCTCTTCCAAGTGAGCTGTGAGGAACAATGTGAGCGGCTTCAGCCTCCCAAAGAGAGTCATTTGGTGCATGAGGTTTCATCCCACAAAACGCACAACTGAAATCGTATGCCTGGAGCACAGCTTGACGAAATCCCCTCGCTCTAGTGGTTGACTCTTTGAGTTTTTTGATGATTTTCTTAGATGCGTCCACAGGATTGGATTTTTCAGGTCTGGAAGCTTCAATGATTTGTTTGGCGATTTTTTGAACTTCAAAAGATTTGGTAGAGAATTTTTCCTTTTGTGTTGACGGAATTTTCAGTAACTGAAGAGATTGATCAAAACCACTTTCCGTAAGCATCCACTCTCTTTTTCCGGTGATCTTCAATGTTTCGGTTGGTCGAGTAATCAGACCTACTTTTGCAAGGGAGTCAGCCGCACGAGAAAGCAACCGATGCCAAAGCTGCGATTTTTTCAACCTGTTTTCCTTGCGATAAATAGTTTCAAGCACAGCGGTACGCTGAGCTTGACTTAAATTGAATTCATCGGCAATTTCTTCAACAATATGTTCGCCAGCACCAAATTCCTCTATCACGCCCTCATGCCTGAATAACGCCTTGAGCAAAGCTTGCTCAACCTTCAAGCACGCCGGCATTTCTAAAGTTTTAAGCATTGCCCCTTCGTAACTCATTTCTTAATCGCGCTCAAATTTCAATAGGCAACACGAGTCCTGATTTTTTCAGCCTTTTTAACTGGCTTTTCATTGCAGCATCCAAATTTTGTTTTGTTTGACGGCGTCGTACATTGCGTCTGGAGCCAAATCCAGATCGCCGGGCCATGTCACAACGCCTTGTTCGATTCGAGCTTGTGCAAAGAAATCCGGATTTTTCAGAGGCTCAAAAACGCCTGTCAAATGTGAGGGGAAAAACCTGATTTCACCCTTGGTACCATCCAAAAATTCGACTTGCAAGGTCAATGCACCGGTCGCAATCACTGCGACAACAGGTGGCGCGCTGGGTTCTAAACCAGAGGCAAAATAATCTTGGGGTGCTGTTTCGATTCGCATAGTTGCCAATTTTCCATCAGTTCAACGCGGTGCATTGTGGCCCACTCAAGCACCAGTGCATGGGCGCGGCGAGGTAGAGTCCCTCGGATTAACTCAAGCGTTTCGATCATGTATTGGGCACGGTACTCACCATAGTCAACGTGAAAGTGCGGTGGCGGGTGATCATCCCAGTACATTTTCACCAAAATGCCATAGAACATGCAGATGGTCGGCACGTCAAATTCCCTGCGGCTTGGCGGTATGCCAGTCGGTGGCTTGCTGGAAGCGGTGCGCCACGTTGAGCAGGCGTGCCTCGGTGAGGTAGTTGCCAATCAGTTGCATGCCCACGGGCAGATGGCCGGCACCAAAACCGACCGGCAGGCTCATGCCGGGCAGGCCGGCCAGCGACGCCGGCAGCGTGAAAATGTCAGCCAGGTAGTCGCTCAAAGGGTCGCTGTGGCCGCCGAGCTTCCAGGCCACCGTGGGTGCCACCGGGCCGGCAATCACGTCGCAAACTTTGAATGCCTGCTGGAAATCGTCGGCAATCATGCGCCTGATTTTTTGCGCCTGCAGATAGTAAGCATCATAGTAGCCGTGCGAGAGCACATAGGTGCCGATCATGATGCGGCGCTTCACCTCGTCGCCAAAACCCTGCTCGCGGGTTTGCAGGTACATGTCGTTGAGGTCGGTATATTGCTTGGCCCGAAAACCGAACTTGACACCGTCAAAACGGCTCAGGTTGCTCGACGCTTCGGCCGGCGCAATGATGTAGTAGACCGGAATCGACAGCTCGGTGCGCGGCAGCGAGATGGGCACCAGCTTGGCGCCGAGCTGCTCAAATTCCTTCAAGGCCACATCGATGGCGGTGCGCACATCGGGAGCCAGGCCGTCACCAAAAAATTCGGCCGGAATGCCGATGCGCAGCCCGGCTAGGTCGGCGTTGAGGCTGCGCGTGAAGTCCTCGGCGGGCACGTCGAGCGAGGTCGAGTCGCGGTCCGGGTCGGGGCCGCACATGGCGCTCAACAAAAGCGCGCAGTCTTCAGCGCTGCGCGCCAGCGGCCCGGCCTGGTCGAGGCTGGAGGCAAAGGCCACCATGCCGTAGCGCGAGGCGCGCCCGTAGGTGGGCTTGATGCCAGTCACGCCGCAAAATGAAGCGGGTTGCCGAATGGATCCGCCGGTGTCGGTGCCGGTGGCGGCAGGTGTCAGGCGCGCGGCCACGGCGGCGGCGCTGCCACCGGACGAACCGCCGGAAACGCGGGTGTTGTCCCAGGGGTTTTTGACCGGGCCGAAAGCCGAGTTCTCGTTGGCTGAACCCATGGCAAATTCGTCGCAATTAAGCTTGCCCAGCGTCACCATGCCAGCACCTGCGGCAGCGCCCGGCACGCCAGCACCCAGCTTGGCGACCACGGTGGCATCAAACGGCGACTGGTAGCCCTGGAGCATTTTGGAACCCGCTGTGGTGGCGAAGTCGCGCGTGACAAAAATGTCCTTGTGCGCCAGCGGCACGCCAGTCAGCGGTCCGGCGCTGCCTGCTGCCAGACGCGCATCGGCTGCACGGGCCTGGGCCAGCGTGGCGTCGGGTTGCAGGTCGAGAAAAGCGCCGAATTCAGTGTGCGCTTTAGCGCGGGCTAAAAAGTGCTGGGCGGTTTCCAGCGCCGAGACCCTGCGTTCGCCCAAGAGCGTGGCCAGTTGGGCCACTGTCAGATCATGCAGATCAGAGGAAATTTGCGTCATGATGGGAAGCTTTTAATTTATTCGATGACCCGCGGCACCAAGAACAAGCCGTTCTCAATGGCTGGCGCATTGCGCTGGTTGGCTTCGCGCTGGTTGGCCTCGCTGGCGATGTCGTCGCGCAGGCGCAGCGCGACATCGCCCATGATTTCCACCGGATGCGCCAGCGGGACGATGCCGGCGGTGTCGACAGCGCGCATTTTTCCCACAATACCAAAAAAATCAGTAAGTTGCGCGCCCAGACGCGTGCGCTCGTCGGGGCTCAGGCCAAGGCGCGCCAAATGCGCCAGTCGGTCAATATCAGCAAGAGAAAGTGACATGGGTATTCAATCGAAACAGGGTGTAATTGAGGGCCAAAACTTGGCTTGTTAAAAAGTTATACACAGGCAATAGGGTATTATCCCCTCCTTGGGCAGGAGCGTGTGGCAGCACGACTTTGAGCCCGAAATTAACCCATTTTGAACCCGTTACCCGGCGATATGCGTGCCGAAGCGCCCCATGTGCCCCAAAGGACTTTACCCATGTTCGGATCTTTCCGTCAGTATTTCTCGACTGACCTCGCCATCGACCTTGGCACCGCCAACACCCTGATTTACGTGCGCGACAAAGGCATCGTGCTTGACGAGCCCTCGGTAGTCGCCATTCGCCACGAAGGCGGACCGCAAGGCAAGAAAACCATTCAGGCCGTTGGCAAAGAGGCCAAGGCCATGCTGGGCAAAGTGCCTGGCAACATCGAGGCCATTCGCCCGATGAAAGACGGCGTGATTGCCGACTTTACCGTCACCGAGCAAATGCTCAAGCAATTCATCAAGATGGTGCACCCGCGCTCCATTTTTCGCCCCAGCCCGCGCATCATCATTTGCGTGCCCTGCGGCTCAACCCAGGTGGAACGCCGCGCCATTCGCGAAAGCGCTTTAGGCGCCGGTGCCAGCGACGTGTATTTGATTGAGGAACCCATGGCAGCGGCCATTGGCGCTGGCTTGCCGGTGTCGGAGGCACAGGGCTCGATGGTGGTCGATATTGGCGGCGGCACCACCGAAGTCGGCGTGATCTCGCTCGGCGGCATGGTCTACAAAGGCAGCGTACGCGTGGGCGGCGACCGTTTTGATGAAGCCATCATCAACTACATCCGGCGCAACTACGGCATGCTGATTGGCGAGCCCACGGCAGAATCCATCAAGAAAAACATCGGCTCGGCTTTTCCGGGCAGCGAAGTGCGCGAGATGGAAGTCCGCGGGCGCAACCTGTCTGAGGGCGTGCCGCGCAGCTTCACCATTTCCAGCAACGAAATCCTCGAGGCCCTCACCGACCCGATCAACAACATCGTTTCGGCAGTCAAAAACGCGCTGGAACAAACCCCCCCCGAGCTTGGCGCCGACATTGCCGACCGCGGCATGATGCTGACCGGCGGCGGCGCCCTGTTGCGCGACCTGGACCGCCTGCTGGCCGAAGAGACCGGCCTGCCGGTGCTGGTGGCCGAAGACCCGCTGACCTGCGTGGTGCGTGGCTGCGGCATGGCGCTGGAGCAGATGGATCGGCTGGGCTCCATTTTTACCAGCGAATAAGCGGGCCACACAGCGATGCCACTCGGTACGCTGGACAGTACACCGCCGCCATTTTTCAGGCAGGGTCCGTCCGCCCTGTCCAAGCTGGTTTTTTTCAGTGCGCTGGCGCTTTTGTTGATGGTGGCCGATGTGCGCTTTCAGGTCACCCAGCCGCTGCGCGGTGTGATTGCCACCGCGCTTTATCCGGTGCAATGGCTGGTGCTGCGCCCCATCATCTGGGCGCAGGGCGGTAGCCAGTATTTTGAATCCCTGAACCTTTCCCAAGCCCGGGAGGCGGCAGCGCAATACCAGCTCGGTCTGCAGTCCCAGCGCGCCCAGCAAGTCGAGCAGCTCACGCTTGAGAACACCCGTCTGCGCGCCTTGCTGGCGCTGCGCGAGCGCCTCAACACGCCGGCCCTGGCGGCGCAGGTGCTGTACGACGCCGCTGACCCCTACACCCGCAAAGTCATTCTGGATAAGGGCGCCCTTGATGCCGTGGCGACAGGCGCACCCGTGCTTGACGAGTCAGGTGTGCTGGGCCAGGTCACGCGGGTCTATCCAACGGTCAGCGAAGTCACCCTGATCAACGATCCCAATCAGGCCATCCCTGTGCTCAACGCGCGCACTGGCGCCCGCGGGCTGGCGTTTGGCAGCGCCAGCTTGCGCAGCGGCACACTGGAATTGCGCTACCAGGACGCCAATGTTGATATGGCGGCGGGTGACCTATTGACCACCAGCGGCATCGATGGCGTTTACCCGCCCGGCTTGCAAGTGGGGCACGTGCTGAAACTGGAAAACCGCTCCGACTCGGCGTTTGTCCGCATCACGGTCGCGCCGGTCGCCAATCTGGATGGCGGCCTGCATGTGTTGGTGCTCAAACCGCTGACCGACCAGCTTCCGGCCAGACCCGTCGAACAAGCCCAAGCCAAGCGTGGCAGCCGCGGAGGTCAGCCATGATCATGCCGCGCGGCCAGCAATTGCTGCTGCCTGCCAGTTCGCTCTTCATCTGGAGCAGCCTGCTGGGCGCTCTGGGCTTCAACATGCTGGTCAACATGGGTTTGTTCGGGCGCGCTGCCTGGTTGCCTGATGTGCTGGCGCTGGTGTTGGTGTTCTGGACCATCCATCAGCCGCAGCGGGTGGGCATGAGCGCGGCGTTTCTGTTAGGCCTGGCAATGGACGTGCACCAAAGCGCCGTGCTTGGCCAACACGCCCTGGCCTACGCCGTTTTGAGCTTCCTGGCCATCGCCATGCACCGCCGCCTGCTGTGGTTCAGCGTGCCCTCGCAAGCGGCGCAGGTGTTGCCGCTGTTTGTGGTGTCCCACGCGCTGACACTGCTGGTGCGCCTGCTGGCAGGCGACGATTTTCCGGGCTGGTCGCTGCTGCTGGCGCCGGCCCTGGAGGCGCTGCTGTGGCCGCTGGTCAGCGTGCTGCTGTTGCTGCCGCAAAAGCGCGCGCCCGATCCGGATGCCAACCGGCCCTTGTGAAGCAGTTGGCCTTGCCTCTGCGCTAAAGCTTGCATGAAAGTCATTCGCAACGTCCAACTCGAACTGGCCCGCTTTCGCCTGCGGGTGCTGGTGGCCAGCCTGCTGGTGTTGCTGTGCTTTGGCTTGCTGGTGGCGCGGCTTTTCTACCTGCAGGTGCAGCGCCATGACGACTTGCGTGCCCAGGCCGAAAACAACCGCACGGCGGTGGTGCCGATCGTGCCCAATCGCGGTCAAATCCTTGACCGCAACGGCATCGTGCTGGCCAGCAATTATTCGGCTTACACGTTAGAGATCACCCCGACCAAAGTCGCCAACCTGACGCAAACGCTTGACGAGTTGGCACAGCTCGTTGACATCACGCCGCGCGACCTGCGCCGCTTCAAAAAACTGCGCGAGGAGGGCAAAAGTTTCGAATCGATCCCGCTGCGCAGCCGCCTCAGCGACGAAGAAGTCGCCCGCTTTGCCGCGCAACGCTACCGTTTTCCCGGCGTCGACATCAAGGCCCGCCTGTTTCGCAGTTACCCCTACGGCGAACTGGCCAGCCACGTGATCGGCTATATCGGGCGCATCAACACGGCAGAAAAAGAGCAGCTCGACGAGTCCGAAGAGACCGCCAACTACCGCGGCACCGATTACATTGGCAAGCTCGGCGTGGAGCAGAGTTTTGAGCGGCAGCTGCACGGCATCACCGGCGTGGATGCCATGGAAACCTCGGCCGGTGGCCACGCCATCAGGCGCCTGTCGAGCCAGCCCGCCACGCCCGGTAACAGCATCAAACTGTCGATCGACATCAAGCTGCAAAAACTCATCGAAGATATGTATGGCGAACGCCGCGGGGCGCTGGTGGCGCTTGACCCCAAGACCGGCGAAGTGCTGGCTTTTGTCAGCAAGCCCACCTTTGACCCCAATCTGTTTGTCGAAGGCATTGACCAGGAAAGCTGGCAGGGGCTCAACGAGTCGATCGACAAACCGCTGTTGAACCGGGCGCTGCGCGGCACCTACCCGCCCGGTTCCACCTACAAGCCGTTCATGGCGCTGGCGGCATTAACCACCGGCAAGCGCAGCGCCAACACGCTGATCAATGACCCCGGTTTTTTCATGTTTGGCGGCCGCCGCTTTGGCAGCCCCGAGAACGAGCGCGGCGGCATCATGGACATGCACCGCGCCATCGTCGAGTCGAGCAATGTTTACTTTTACACGCTGGCCAATGAGCTTGGCGTGGACACCATGCACGACTTCATGGCGCCGCTGGGCTTTGGCCAGCTCACTGGCATCGACATCCATGGTGAAGTGCGCGGCGTGCTGCCCAGCACGGACTGGAAGCGTAACTACTTCAAGCGCCCGGAGCAGCAGCGCTGGTTTGCGGGCGAGACCATCTCGCTGGGCATTGGCCAGGGCTACAACAGCTTCACCATGCTGCAACTTGCGCAAGCCACCGCCATCGTGGCCAACAATGGCATCAAACACCCGCCGCAGTTGGTGCTGGCAACACAGGCGCCAGGTAGCGAGGTCAGTGAGCCTATCGCGCCGCAAGCCGCCACTGATTTGGGATTTAAGCCCGAGCATGTGGATATCATTCGTCGCGCCATGGTCGGTGTGACGCAAGACGGCACTTCGCGCCGCGTGTTTGCCGACGCTGGCTACCTCAGTGGCGGTAAAACGGGCACGGCGCAGGCGGTGTCACTTGGCAAAAATGAAAGGTACAACGCCGCCCGCATGGCAGAGCGCCGCCGCGACCATGCGCTTTACATCGCCTATGCCCCCGCCGACGACCCCACCATTGCCATCGCGGCGATTGTCGAAAACGCCGGTTTCGGGTCGACCTCAGCCGCCCCGATCACGCGGCGCGCGTTCGATTACTGGCTGCTAGGCCTTTATCCCAACGACAAAGACATGGACTTGGTGCGCACAGGTCAGGCTTCAGTGCCCGTGGGCAAGCCGCTGCTGGCCGCCGAAGTGCCTTGGCCGCGCGATGCAGTGGCGGGGCAAGCGCTTGCGCCTGCGTCGGCCGCGTCGGCTCTGTGAAGCTTCAGCGCATAAACGCATCAAAGCTGGTTTTCAGGATCAGCGCGCTGACCACCAGCAAGAACACCATGCGCACAAAACCGGTGCCATGCTTGAGCGCCAGCCGGGTGCCCGCCAGGCTGCCGAGCACATTGGCCAGCGCCATGGCCAGCACAAAATGCCACCAGATGTGGCCTTTGGCAATGAACAGCGCCAGCGCCGACACGTTGGTGGCGGTGTTGACCAGCTTAGCCGCCGCCGAGGCGCTCAAAAAATCGTAGCCCAGCAGGCGCACAAACAAGAACACCAGAAAGCTGCCCGTGCCGGGGCCAAAAAAGCCGTCGTAAAAGCCGATCACGCCGCCAATGCCAGCGGCAATCCACTGTTCCTGCCAACCCGAAAACTTGGGCGCATGGGTACGGCCGAGTTCCTTTTTGGCCAGCGTGTAGAGCAGCACCAGCAGCAGCACAAAAGGCAACACCTTGCGCAAGAAGTCGGGTGAAATCACCGTCACCAGCCAGGCCCCGGCGAACGACGCCAGCAACCCCGCGCCCGCAGCAGGCAGCAGCGCGGCCCAGCGCATCTGCACCTTGCGGCTGTACTGCCAGGTGGCGATGCCCGTGCCCCACACCGAGGCGCCCTTATTGGTGCCGAACAACGTGGCTGGGTGGGCGTTGGGAAAGGTGGCAAACAGGGCCGGCACCAGTATCAACCCGCCACCGCCCACAATGGAATCGACAAAACCGGCAAACAACGAGGCGACAGACACAATGAACAATTCCATAGCGGCATTGTCACTAACTTCATGAATCAAGAGCGACGCCCTGAATGATGAAAGCGTACTGTCACGTTAAAAGGGCAAGCCCCATTAAAAAAGCACCGAGGTTACCGGTGCCTTTTCTTTCTAGTGTTGTTAGACCCTGACGGATCTTGTCTCCTGGGTCCTTCACCTTGCACAGCTTCGCTCTGCTCGGTGATGGTGCAACTGTATGCGCCAATCAAGTGCCTGGCTATTCGGAATTACCCTTGGCAGGCGCTGCTTTGGTGCATTGACAGGTCAAGCATGGCTCAGGCGCCTGCCGCAATCCAGCGCGCCGCTTTTTCGGCCAGCATCAGCGTAGGCGAATTGGTGTTGCCGCTGGTGATCACCGGCATGGCACCAGCATCGACCACGCGTAAACCGGCAATCAAGCCGCCCGGCCCACGCACCCGCAGGTGCGCGTCCAGCACCGCCAGCGGGTCGTCGTCGCGGCCCATTCTGGTGGTGCCGACCGGGTGAAAAATGGTGGTGGCAATGTCACCGGCCAGGCGCGCCAGTTCGTCGTCGCTCTGGTACTGCACGCCGGGTTTGAACTCTTGCGGCTGGTAGCTGGCCAGCGCTGGCTGCGCCACGATGGTGCGGGTCAGGCGCAGGGAGTCTGCCGCGACCTTGCGGTCGGCCTCGGTGCTGAGGTAGTTGGGCGCAATGGCGGGCGCCGCCGAGAAGTCTGGTGACTTGATCTGCACGCGGCCACGACTCGTGGGGTTGAGGTTGCAGACGCTGGCGGTGAACGCCGGGAAACTGTGCAGCGGTTCGCCAAAGGCTTCCAGGCTCAGCGGCTGCACGTGGTACTCGATATTTGGGTAGGTCTGGCTGGCGTCGCTGCGGGTAAACGCGCCCAGTTGACTCGGCGCCATGCTCATCGGGCCGCTGCGCCTGAGCGCGTATTCCAGAGCGATCGCGGCCTTGCCCCACAGCGAGTTAGCCTGCACGTTGAGCGTTTTGACGCCCTGCACCTTGTACACCGAGCGAATCTGCAGGTGGTCCTGCAAGTTGGCACCGACACCCGGCGCGTCATGCAGCACGGCCACGCCGTACTGCCGTAGCAGCGCGCCCGGGCCAATACCCGAGAGCTGCAAAATCTGCGGCGAGCCAATGCTGCCAGCGCTCAGGATGACCTCACTCGCGGCGTGCGCGCCGAACCTGCCAGCGGGCGTTTGCACCTCGACACCGGTGCAGCGCAACTGGTCGTTGGCTTGCGTTTCGATCATAAGCTTGACCACCTGGGCCGAGGTCCAGAGCGTGAAGTTGGGGCGGCTGGTGCACGCCGGGCGCAAAAAAGCCTTGGCGGTGTTCCAGCGCCAGCCGCCTTTCTGGTTTACCTCAAAATAGCCGACGCCTTCGTTGTTGCCCCGGTTGAAGTCATCGGTGGCCGGAATGCCGGCTTGCTGCGCAGCTTGGGCAAAGGCGTCGAGCACGTCCCAGCGCAGGCGCTGCTTTTCCACCCGCCATTCGCCACCGGCACCGTGAAACTGCTTTAACTGGCCCAGCTTGTCAGGCGTTTCAAGCCGTTGGTCATCAAGCCGGTAATGGCTTTCGTGCGTCATGAAGTCAGGCAAGCAATTTTGCCAACGCCAGGCGTCGTCGCCAGTGAGCTGCGACCACGCGTTGTAGTCGCGCGCTTGGCCGCGCATGTAGATCATGCCGTTGATGCTGCTACAGCCGCCGAGCACCTTGCCGCGCGGGTAGCGCAGCCTGCGCCCATTCAGGCCGACATCGGGCTCGGTCTGGTAGAGCCAGTCGGTGCGTGGATTGCCAATGCAATACAGGTAGCCCACCGGAATGTGAATCCAGTGGTAGTTGTCTGCGCGGCCCGCCTCGATCAGCAAAACACGTTTGGACGCATCACGCGTCAGGCGGTTGGCCAGCAGGCAGCCAGCGGTGCCGGCGCCGATGATGATGTAGTCGAAGTGGGTGCTCATGACGAAGCTCTTTCTTTTGTAACGGTGCCGGCGCTGCCTGGGCCTTGTCTCAGCAAATATTTTGCCCTACAGCCCGGACCCAGCCGAAAATTCCAGCCGCCATCGGGTTATGCACAAAACTGCCCCTATGCTGACCCTGCAAGCCACAATGCTGCGGTGGCCGGATCGCTTGCGCTTATTTGCCAATGCAAAAGCTTGAAAAAATCACGCCCAGCAAATCGTCTGAGGTGAATTCGCCGGTGATCTCGCCCAAGGCGTTTTGTGCCAGCCGCAGTTCTTCGGCCAGCAGATCGAGCGCCTGCGCTTGGGCTTCCAGGTGAACTTGCGCTGCCTGCAAATGGTCTTGGGTCTGATGCAGAGCCTGCACATGGCGCTCTCTGGCCATAAAAACGCCTTCCGAGCCCGATTGCCAACCGGCTACCTGAAGCAGTCTTTGACGCAAGGCATCGAGCCCGGCACCGGTTTTGGCTGACAGGTTCAGACCTTCCGGCAAGCTTTGCGCCGATGCAGCATCCAGCTTGTTCCACACCTCGATCACCGGCACCTGCCGGGGTAGTTTCTCGGCGATGGTGCGGGCGATGGCATCATCATCAGCACGGTAAGCGGCTTGCTCCAGGCGCGTCAGGTCATGCAGAAAAAGCACGGCATCGGCTTGTGCAATGGCGTCCCAGGCGTGGGCGATACCAATTTTTTCAACCTCATCCTCGCTCTCGCGCAGACCGGCGGTATCGACCACATGCACCGGCACGCCCTCGATCTGAATGGTTTGCTGCACTTTGTCGCGGGTCGTGCCGGGGATGGCGGTGACGATGGCCAGTTCAGCACCGGCCAGCGCGTTGAGCAGGGACGACTTGCCCGCATTGGGCTGGCCGGCAATCACCACCTTGATACCCTCGCGCAGCAGCGCGCCTTGCTGTGCGCGCGCCCTCAGCGCGGTCAAATTCTGAATCAGGTTTGAGAGTTGGCCCTGCGCATCAGACTTTTTCAGAAAGTCGATTTCCTCTTCGGGGAAATCGAGCGTCGCCTCGACCAGCATGCGCAAATGGATCAGGGCATCACGCAGCTGGTGCACCTCCTGCGAAAAAGCCCCTGCAAGTGAGCGACTGGCGCTGCGCGCTGCCGCCTCGGTGCTGGCGTCAATCAGGTCGGCAATGGCTTCTGCCTGCGCCAGGTCGATCTTGTCATTGAGAAAGGCGCGCTCGGAAAACTCGCCCGGCAGCGCCACGCGCAAATGCGCCAGCCGTGGTTGCCCAGCGGCGTTCAGTTCGGCTGCCGCCTGCAAGCAGCGCGCCAGCAGCAGCTGTAGCACCACCGGCCCGCCGTGGGCTTGCAGCTCCAGGATGTCTTCGCCGGTGAAAGAATGCGGCGCAACAAAGTAAAGTGCCAGGCCATGGTCGATAGCCTGCCCTGTGGCGTCCAGAAAAGCGGTGTAAGTGGCTTCGCGCGGTTTGAGAGGTCGCCCGCACAGCGCCAGCAGCAAATCGTGCAAACCGCGGCCGCTGACCCGCACCATGCCCACTGCGCCACGCCCCGGCGCTGTGGCAATGGCCACGATCGGGTCACTGTGGCGTGGCAGGCTCACGTCGGGTGGCGGTCAGAACTTGGGAAAGTGAAACTTCGGCGGCACGCCCATGCGGGTGTTGATAACCCACTGCTGGGCGATCGACAACACGTTGTTGGTGATCCAGTACAGCACCAGACCGGCCGGGAAGAAAAAGAACATCACGCTGAAAGCCAGCGGCATGAACCACATCATCTTGGCCTGCATCGGGTCCGGTGGTGCCGGGTTCAGCGAGGTCTGCAGCACCGTGGTGAGCGTCATGAAGATCGGCAAAATGTAGAACGGATCGGGGCTGGAGAGGTCGTGAATCCAGCCGATCCAGGGCGCATTGCGCATCTCGACGCTGGCCAGCAGCACCCAGTACAGCGCAATGAACACCGGAATCTGGATCATGATCGGGAAGCAGCCGCCCATCGGGTTGACTTTTTCCTCGCGGTAAATGCGCATCATTTCTTGCTGCATTTGCTGCGGGTTGTCTTTCAGCCGCTCGCGCATTTCCATGATGCGCGGGTTCACCGCCTTCATCTTGGCCATGCTCGAATAGGCTTTGGCGTTGAGCCAGTAAAACGCGGCTTTGAGCAACAGCACCAGCGCCACAATGGACCAGCCCCAGTTGCCAATAAAGCCGTGCAGCTTGTCCAGCAACCAGTACAAAGGCTTGGCCAGAATGGTCAGCCAGCCATAGTCCTTGACCAGTTCCAGGCCCGGGGCCAGCGCTTCCAGGACTTTTTCTTCCTGCGGGCCGGCATAGAGCGTGGTTGATATCGTTTTGCGCGCGCCCGGCGCGATCGACTCCAGCGGCGCAATCATGCCCACCGCGTACAGGTTGGTGTCCACCTTGCGCATGAACAGGTCGCGCTTGATGCCGTCGGCCAACAGCCAGGCGCTGGCAAAGTAGTGCTGCACCATGGCCACGTAGCCATTTTGTGCCGTCTTTTCAATATCGACCTTGTCCTTTTCGATGTTGGAAAAGTCAACTTTTTGGTATTTCTGGGCCTCGGTGTACACGGCCGGACCGGTAAAGGTGAAATAAAACGACGATTCACCGGGTGGCTTGTTGCCGTCGCGTACCAGTTGCAGGTAAAGCTGCGGGGCGACCGCTGCGGCGCCCACATTAACCACCTCGTGCTTGACGGCCATCACGTAGCTGCCGCGCGTCAGGGTGTAAGTCTTGATGAGCTGGACGCCACCCACCTCGGGCGACTCAAAACGCAGCTCCAGGCTTTGGCTGCCTTCAGGCAAGGTGCGCTCGCCGGGCGCTAGCGTCATCACCGTCTTGTGGGTTGGCAGGGCCGGGCCTCCGGCGCCGGCAATCAACCCGGAATGGGCCAGATAGACGCGGTCAACACTGTTGTCGAACAGCACAAAATTGCTGTTTTTGTCCGCCATGTCGGCGTGCTTGCGCAGCGCGGCCCTGACCAGCGAGCCGCCTTCGGTGCTGAATGTGAGTTTGAAAACGTCGGTCTCGACCTGCACCAGTTCCTGCCCGGCTACAGGGGCAGCAACAGGCGCTGCCAGAGCAGGCACCGCCCCGGCAATTTGGTCCGCACCTGCAACGCTGCTGCTGGCAACCGGCACGCTGCCGGGTACGCTACTTGGCACGCTGCCTGGCAGACTGCCTGGCACGCTGGAGGATGCTGTTTGATCTTGGGGTTGCACAACGGCGGGCGTGCTGCCAGGGAAAAAGGTGGCTTTGCGGCCGTTGTACACCTGCCATTGATCCCACAACATGACCAGTGAAAAACCAAAAATCACCCACAAAATGGTGCGGCGGATATCGTTCATGAAGACTTCTTTTGAGTGGAAGATGGAATCAACCGGGTAAACAGATTTGGCGCGGCCGTGGCAGGCGCTTCGGGCACAGGATCAAGCCCGCCATCACACCACGGGTGGCAGCGTCCAATGCGACGCAGCATCAGGTAACTGCCACGGGCAGCACCAAAGCGTTGCAGGGCTTGCAGCGAATACACAGAGCAGGTTGGCTCAAAGCGGCACGATGAACCCAGCCACGGGCTCAAAAACAGGCGATAGCCCTTGACCAGCAGAATCAACAGGCGGGTCATCATGCAAGTACTGGCGCTGGCGCGCAGGGGGCGGATGCGGCTCGCGTGCCGCGCTCCAGCAACTGCTGCACCTCGGCGCGAACTGCCAGTTTCAGGGCGTCAGAGCTGGCGCTGACAAACTGCACCCGGTCGAAACCACTGCGCAGCCGCACCACATAGGCGGCCACGGGTAACTTGTCTTGGTACAACTGGCTCACGGTGTAAATCTGACGCTTGAGTGCATTGCGTGTCACGGCGCGTTTGGCCCAGCGCTTGGGCACCATGGCACCCAGCCAGACTGCTGCCACGTTGAACAAAGGCTTGGCGCTCAGGTCCACTTGATCAGCGTTCAGTGCCACGGCATGCAAGGCGAAGTGCGCTGTGCGCGCCAGAGTTGAACCCGCCAGCACGGCCTGGAACTGGCGCCGACTTTTGAGCCGTTGCAAGGTGCGCCAAGCGTAGCAGCACACTGCGTTAAGCGTTCAGTCAGACGGCCAGACGCTTGCGGCCCTTGGCGCGGCGCGCATTGATCACGGCACGACCGCCACGGGTTTTCATGCGCACCAGAAAGCCATGGGTACGGGCGCGACGAATTTTGGAGGGTTGGTAAGTGCGTTTCATTTTGGAAATCCTAAGAAGCTCGGAGGCAACCTGCCTCAGTGTGTTTGATTGATGCCAGTGGCACGAACGTTGTTTCACCTAAACAGTTCAGGCGAACCGCAGATTATCGCAAACTTTTTGATCGGCAGTAAATCAGGGAAAGACCCGTAGTGTGGATAAGCGTTTGATAAATTAGAATCCACAGGGTCAGAAATCAAAATTATCCACAGAAATTAATCGCAACATGACCGAGGGACTTCACCCTACCCCCGCCACCACAAAAGATCAGAGTGGCGCAGATTTTTGGCAATCGTGCATCGATCAACTGGCGCAGGAACTCCCCGAACAACAGTTTCAGACCTGGATCAAACCACTGTCGGCTCAGGTGTCGGATGACTTGTCCAAGGTGACCATTTTTGTCGCCAACCGTTTCAAGATGGATTGGCTGCGGGCTCAGTACAGCCAACGGCTGGCGCTGATCATGGAGCGCCTGACCGGCCAGACCGTGCAGATCGAGCTGGCGCTAGCCGCTCGCGAAGCCGTGGTGCGCAAGCCCGAAACCAAAATCGCCGCCACCGTCGTGCTGGCCGAGTCAATCGCCGAAGCCGATCATTTTCGCCCCGCTGAGCCGCTGAAAAGCCGTCTCAACACGGTCTTGACCTTTGACGCCCTGGTCGAGGGCAGCGCCAACCGCATGGCGCGCGCGGCGGCCATGCACGTGGCCGGCATGCCGGGGCGCCTATATAACCCGCTGTTCATTTACGGAGGCGTTGGCCTGGGCAAAACCCACCTGATGCACGCGGTGGGCAACCAGCTGATGGCTGACCACCCGAGCGCCAAGGTGCTCTACATCCATGCCGAGCAGTTCGTCACCGATGTGGTGAAGGCCTACCAACGCAAGGCTTTTGACGAGTTCAAGGAGCGCTATCACTCGCTGGATTTGCTGCTGATCGACGACGTGCAGTTTTTTGCCAACAAGGAGCGCACGCAAGAAGAATTCTTTAACGCCTTTGAGGCGCTGCTGGCCAAAAAATCTCATATTGTGATGACCAGCGACACCTACCCGAAAGGCCTGGCAGACATTCATGAGCGCCTGGTGTCGCGTTTTGACTCGGGCCTGACGGTGGCCATTGAGCCGCCCGAACTCGAGATGCGCGTCGCCATCCTGATCAACAAGGCCAAGGCCGAGGGCATTGTGATGCCCGAAGAAGTCGCCTTTTTTGTCGCCAAGAACGTGCGCTCCAACGTGCGCGAGCTCGAAGGTGCTTTGCGCAAAATCCTGGCCTATTCGCGCTTTAACCAAAAAGAAATCTCGATCCTTTTGGCGCGCGAGGCGCTGCGCGACCTGCTCTCCATCCAGAACCGTCAAATCTCGGTGGAAAACATCCAGAAAACAGTGGCCGACTACTACAAAATCAAAATCGCCGACATGTATTCCAAGAAGCGCCCCGCCAGCATTGCCCGGCCACGGCAGATCGCCATGTACCTGGCCAAGGAGCTGACGCAAAAAAGCCTGCCCGAAATCGGTGAAATGTTTGGCGGTAGGGACCACACCACGGTGCTGCACGCAGTGCGAAAGATTGGCGGCGAGCGCCAACAGGTCACAGAACTCAACCAGCAACTTCACGTGCTGGAGCAGACGCTCAAAGGCTGATGCCCAAGCGCTGAGTCAAATAAGTGGAAAATAGCGCTTTTATTCAGAACCTGGCCGCGCCAACGCTGCGCCAAGCCCATTCGCCCCATTTGCCATTGAACCCAAGAGGAAGACATGATTGTTTTAAAAGCCACCCAGGACAAGGTTTTATCGGTTTTGCAGGCGGTCTCGGGCATCGTTGAGCGCCGCCATACACTGCCCATTCTGGCCAATGTGCTGATTCGCAAAACGGGCGATGCGCTACAGCTCACCACCAGCGACCTGGAAATCCAGATTCGCACAGCGGCCGAGCTCGGCGGCGACACCGGCGACTTCACCACCACGGTGGGTGCGCGCAAACTGATCGACATTTTGCGCACCATGCCGGCAGATCAGGTGGTGTCGCTTGAATCGAGCGCAGCCAAACTCATTCTCAAGGGCGGCAAAAGCAAGTTCACGCTGCAAACCATGCCCGCCGAAGACTTTCCGCTGGTGCAGGAGTCAGCCAACTTTGGCCCGGCCTTCAGCGTGCCGCAAAAAACGCTCAAGGCGCTGCTGAGTCAGGTCTCGTTTGCCATGGCGGTGCACGACATTCGTTATTACCTCAACGGTATTTTGTTTGTGGTTGAAGGCCTGCAGCTCAGCCTGGTGGCCACCGACGGCCATCGGCTGGCCTTTGCCAGCGCCACACTTGATGTCGAAGTGCCCAAACAAGAGGTGATCTTGCCGCGCAAAACCGTGTTGGAACTGCAGCGTTTGTTGTCCGATACCGAAGGCGCCATCGAGATGCAATTTGCCAACAACCAGGCCAAGTTCAGCTTTGACGGCATGGAATTTGTCACGAAACTGGTCGAGGGCAAGTTCCCCGACTACAACCGCGTGATTCCGCGCAACCACCACAACAGCATCACGCTGGGCCGCAGCGCGCTGCTGGCCACGCTGCAACGCACCGCCATTTTGACCAGCGAAAAATTCAAGGGCGTGCGCCTGAACATTGAACCCGGCACCCTGCGCGTGGCCGCCAACAACGCCGAGCAGGAAGAAGCGGTGGACGAGCTTGACATCGACTACGGCGGCGACAGCATCGAAATCGGCTTCAATGTGACCTACCTCATTGATGCGCTTAGCAACATGTCGCAAGACATGGTGACACTCGAACTCTCCGACGGCAACAGCTCAGCGCTGTTTACCATTCCCGGCAACACCACGTTCAAGTACGTGGTGATGCCAATGCGCATCTAAGCCGCTGCTGCCTTGCCCTTTTTACACCCCACTGACGCCGCCATGACAGAAGAAAACACGCCCGCCCAACCCCCTGAGAACAATGTTCACACGGGCGAAAGCACGGCTGACAGCTCCAACTTTCAGCCCACCATCGATGCCCACCAGGTTGGCGCTTCCGAGGCCTATGGCGAAGGCTCGATCCAGATCCTTGAAGGCCTGGAAGCCGTGCGCAAGCGCCCCGGCATGTACATTGGTGACACCAGTGACGGCACCGGGCTGCACCATTTGGTGTTCGAGGTGGTGGACAACTCCATCGACGAGTCGCTGGCCGGCCATTGCGACGACATTTTGGTCACCATCCACACCGATAACTCGGTGAGTGTGGTCGACAACGGCCGCGGCATTCCGACTGGCGTCAAGATGGACGACAAGCACGAGCCCAAGCGCAGCGCGTCAGAGATCGCCCTGACCGAGCTGCACGCCGGTGGCAAGTTCAACCAAAACAGCTACAAGGTCTCGGGCGGCCTGCACGGCGTGGGCGTGAGCTGTGTCAACGCGTTGAGCAAAATGCTGCGCCTCACGGTGCGCCGCGACGGCAAGGTGCATACGCTCGAATTCAGCCGGGGTTTTGTGCAGAACCGCCTGGTTGAAAGCGCGAATGGCGTCGAGGTGTCGCCCATGCGCGTCACCGGCGAGACCGAGCGCCGTGGCACCGAAGTACATTTTTTGCCAGACACCGACATCTTCAAGGAAAACAACGATTTTCACTACGAGATTCTCAGCAAACGCCTGCGCGAACTGAGCTTTTTGAACAACGGCGTGCGCATTCGCCTGAAAGACGAGCGCACCGGCAAGGAAGACGACTTTTCCGGCGCCGACGGCGTGCGCGGCTTTGTCAACTTTATCAACAAGGGCAAAACCGTTCTCAACCCCAACATCTTCCACGCCACGGGCGACCGCCAGAGCGACCAGAACACCAACATCGGTGTGGAAGTGGCGATGCAGTGGAACAGTGGCTACAACGAGCAGGTGCTGTGTTTCACCAACAACATTCCACAACGTGACGGTGGCACCCACCTGACCGGCCTGCGCGCCGGCATGACGCGCATCATCAACAAGTACATCGAAGACACCGAGATCGCCAAAAAGGCCAAGGTGGAAGTGACCGGCGACGACATGCGCGAAGGCCTGTGCTGCGTGCTCAGCGTCAAGGTGCCCGAGCCCAAGTTCAGCAGCCAGACAAAGGACAAACTGGTGTCGAGCGAAGTACGTGGCCCGGTGGAAGACATCGTGTCAAAGCTGCTGTGGGACTACCTGCAAGAGCACCCGGTAGACGCCAAGATCATCGTCGGCAAAATTGTCGAGGCCGCCCGCGCCCGCGAGGCCGCCCGCAAGGCGCGCGACATGACACGGCGCAAAGGCGTGCTCGACGGCATGGGCCTGCCCGGCAAGCTGGCCGATTGCCAGGAAAAAGACCCGGCCTTGTGCGAAATCTACATTGTCGAGGGCGACTCCGCCGGCGGCAGCGCCAAACAGGGCCGTGACCGCAAGTTCCAGGCGATTCTGCCCTTGCGCGGCAAGATTTTGAACGTGGAAAAAGCGCGCTACGAAAAGCTGCTCACCAGCAACGAAATTTTGACACTCATCACCGCGCTGGGCACCGGCATCGGCAAGGCCGGCGGCAGCACCGGCAGCGACGACTTCGACGTGTCCAAGCTGCGCTACCACCGCATCATCATCATGACCGATGCCGACGTTGACGGCGCCCACATCCGCACGCTGCTGCTGACCTTCTTCTACCGCCAGATGCCCGAGCTGGTGGAGCGCGGCCACATCTACATCGCCCAGCCGCCACTCTACAAAGTGAAAGCCGGGCGCGAAGAGCTTTATCTGCAGGGCGCCACTGACCTCGATAACTTCTTGCTGCGCGTGGCGCTGGTCAACGCCACGGTGCACACCGGCGGAGACAACAGCGACGCCTTGACCGGGGAGGCGCTTAGAACGCTGGCCCACAAACACCAGCAGGCGCACGCCGTGATCGACCGCTTGACGCACTTTCTGGACGTCTCCGCGCTACGCGCCATTGCCGACGGCGTGGCCTTGAACCTCGACACCGTGGCCGACGCCGAGGCCTCGGCCATCGCCCTACAAGCCCAATTGCCCGACGCTGAAGTGGCGGGCGAATTCGATGTGCGCTCCGACAAACCCATTCTGCGCATCAGCCGCCGCCTGCACGGCAACATCAAGAGCAGCGTGCTGACGCAAGACTTCGTCCATGGTGCCGACTACGCTGTTCTGCACGAGGCTGCCCAAACCCTGAAGGGCCTGCTTGGCGAGGGCGCCAAAGTCACGCGCGGCGAGGGCGAACGCCAAAAGGAACAAAAGGTTAGCGACTTCCGCGAAGCCATGGACTGGCTGATTGCGCAAGCCGAAAGCACAACCAGCCGCCAGCGCTACAAAGGCTTGGGTGAAATGAACCCCGAGCAGTTGTGGGAAACCACCATGGACCCGGCCGTGCGCATTTTGCTGCGGGTACAGATCGACGACGCCATCGAGGCCGACAAGGTGTTCACCATGCTGATGGGCGACGAGGTCGAACCGCGCCGCGAGTTCATTGAAACCAATGCGCTGCAGGCGGGGAATATCGATACCTGATT
>PFUD01000140.1 GCA_002789915.1 Comamonadaceae bacterium CG_4_9_14_3_um_filter_60_33
CCGGCACGCGCGGCGCCAGCGCGCACATCAGCTCGTAGCCGAGCGTACCGGCGGCCTGCGCCACTTCGTCGATGCCCAGCACCACGCCATTGGCGGCGCGGCCCCACAGCGTCACCTCGGCGCCCATGCCGGCCTCGGGCACCGGCGTCAAATCCACTGTGATCATGTCCATGCTGACGCGCCCAAGCAGTCGGCTGCGCACCCCCGCCACCAGCACCGGCGTGCCGGTAGGGCACACGCGCGGATAACCGTCGGCATAGCCACAAGCGACCACACCCAGGCGCAGCGGCGTGTTGGCGACAAACTTCGAGCCATAGCCGACACTGGCACCGACTGCCAAGTCCTGCACCGCGATGATGTTGGCCGCCAGCGTCATGGCAGGCTGCAAGCCCCAATCACCAGACGCGTGCTCGGGATGGTCCGGCGAACTGCCATACAGGCTGATGCCGGGTCGAACCCAGTCGGACGCCGTCACCGCGTCAGCGTGGCGCAGGCTGGCGGCGCTGTTGCAGATGCTGCGCTCGCCGGGCAGGTCGCGCGTGACCTCATTGAAACAAGCCATTTGCGCGGCAATGCCCTTGCCGCCATCAGCGTCGCTGAAGTGCGTCATGAGCGAGATTTCGTCCACCTGCGGCAAGGCGCTCAGGCGCGCCCAGGCACTGCGGTAACGCGCCGGGGTAAAGCCGAGCCGATTCATGCCCGAATTCATTTTCAGAAACACGCGGTGACCGACATGCGTCTTGCAGGCTGCCAGCATGTCGATTTGTTCGTCGCAATGCACTGTGTGCCATAAATCCAGGCGCGAGCACAACTCCAGATCGCGCAGCTCAAAGATGCCTTCGAGCAACAAAATGGGGCCGCGCCAGCCCAGAGCGCGCACCCGTTGGGCCTCGTCCAGGTCCAGCAGGGCAAAGCCGTCGGCGCTGCGCAGGCCTTCAAACACGCGCTCTATGCCATGGCCATAGGCGTTGGCCTTGACCACCGCCCAGACCCGGGCGTCGGGGGTGGCCTGGCGGCTGCGTGCCAGGTTGTGCTGCAGTGCAGCGGTATGGATGGTGGCGAGTATTGGGCGGGGCATTGTGAATCAATAACGTCTGGGGAAATAGCGTGAGAGGCGATTTTGACACTGCCCGGCGTGCTATAACCCCGTACCGTTTGGAGACAAGACACCCTCAAAGCGCCGCTTGGAGCGGCTGCCAACAAATTTAGATGAAACGCGGCTTTTTTACCATCATGGCAGCGCAGTTTTTCAGCTCGCTGGCAGACAACGCCTTGTTTGTAGCCGCTGTGCAGCTATTGCGCACCAGCCAATCCCCGCAGTGGCAACAGGCTGCGCTGGTGCCCATGTTCGCGCTGTTTTACGTGGTGTTGGCACCTTTTGTGGGTGCCTTTGCCGACTCTATGCCCAAAGGCCGCGTCATGCTGGTGAGTAACTTCATCAAGGTGGGCGGCTGCCTCTTCATGCTGTTTGGCACCCATCCGCTGCTGGCTTACGCCGTGGTCGGCCTGGGCGCTGCGGCGTATTCCCCGGCAAAATACGGCATTCTGACCGAACTCTTGCCAGCGTCGCAACTGGTCCGAGCCAATGGCTGGATCGAGGGGTTAACCATTGGCTCGATTATTCTGGGGGTTTTGCTGGGCGGCCAGCTGGTTGGAAGCTATGTGTCGCCGTATTTGCTTGCCATCGACGTCCCCGGCATTGACACCGGCATCAACAGCCCGGCAGAAGCAGGCATTGCGGTACTTATTTTTATTTACTTGCTGGCGGCCTGGTTCAACACCCACATACCGCTCACCGGCGGGCTGATGCGCCCCATGCCAAAGCGCCTGCTGACGCTGCTGCCCGATTTCTGGACTTGCAACGTCCGCCTGTGGCGCGATAAGCTGGGGCAAATCTCATTGGCAGCCACCACGTTGATCTGGGGTGTAGCGGGCAATTTGCGCTTTATTGTGCTGGCCTGGGCTGCGGCTGCGCTGGGTTATTCGGTCACACAGGCGTCGGCCTTACAGGGCGTGGTGGCCATTGGCATGGCCGTGGGAGCAATGGTTGCCTCGGTTCGCATGCGGCTGGAAGATGGCCCGCGCGTCATCACGCTTGGCATCGTCATGGGGCTTTTGATCATCGGACTGATCTTTATCACCAACGTCTGGGTAGCAGCACCTTTCCTGATTTTGCTGGGTGCTCTGGGCGGCTTTTTGGTGGTGCCGATGAACGCGCTGCTACAGCACCGCGGCCACAACCTGATGGGCGCCGGGCGCTCGATTGCGGTGCAGAATTTCAACGAACAAGCCTGTATTTTGGTGCTGGGCGCGCTCTACAGCCTGTCCACCGGCCTGGGTTTGCCCACCTTTGCTGCCATCACCGGCTTCGGCGTGGTGATTGCCGGCTTCATGTGGCTGATTCGCCGCTGGCATGCGCGCAACCTGGTGCTGCACCGCGAGGAAATTGAACGCCTTTTGGCCATCGCCCGCAACGACAAAGCACTCGGTTAACTGGGCTGCTACGCGTTGGCTTCCAGCGGCGGCAGGTCGCGAAAAATTTCAGCCACCGGGACGATCAACTCGGGAAAGGCCTGCGCTGAAACCTCATCTTCCGGCCCAAACACCGCCGGTTGGCCGTAGGCCCCGTTGGCCAGCCGATAAATGCTCACCGAGCGGTCACCCGGGTGCACCAGCCAGTACTCCGCCACCCCGTGGCGCTCGTACAGTGCCCGTTTGGTGCGCTGGTCGTGAATGGCCGTGCTGGGCGACAACACCTCAATCACCCAGTCAGGTGCGCCCAGGCAGCCATGATTGTCTTTGAGTTTGTCCGGGTCGCACACCAGGCTGATGTCGGGCTGCACCACGGTGTCGATCTGCTGGTCTGCCAAGCCCATTTTGGGCAGGCGTACATCAAAGGGGGCGACAAAAGGGCGACACGACTTGCCACGGAAATAATCATGAATCGTCGTGAACAGCTCACCCACAATCAGTTGATGCGCATTTGTGGGCGCCGGACTCATGGCGTAGGCCTCACCGTCAATTAGCTCCCAGCGTTCACCCTCTGGCCGAGCGACGTAGTCTGCGTAAGTAAAACCGGTTTTTTGATGGCCTTGTGGCAGCCCCATGAAGACACTCCTACACATTAAAGAAAAATCAGTTTAGCCCGTTGGCGCGCACGTTGACGTTCGAGCCCAGACTCGGCGTTCGGGTCAACCCAGGTTTCAGGTGCCTTGTAGCGCGATGGCTTGCAAAACCAACGCCCGCTTCCAAGCAATTGATTTTGTGATAGTTTCAACCATCGCGCTATCAAGCTGCGCTTATTTTTTACCCAAAAGGAAAGCAATGACCACGGTTTATGACTTTGAGGCGCTGTCCATTGACGGCAAACCAGTGGCTCTGGAAACTTACCGGGGCAAGACCCTGTTGATAGTCAATACGGCCAGCGCCTGTGGCTTCACGCCGCAGTTTGCTGGCCTGGAGCAATTGCACAAAAAATATGGCGCGCAAGGCCTGGTGGTGCTGGGCTTTCCGTGCAACCAGTTTGGCGCACAAGACAAAGGCTCCAACGACGACATTGCCGGGTTTTGCCAGCGCAACTATGGCGTCACATTCCCGATGATGGCCAAGATCGAGGTCAACGGCGCGGGCGCCCACCCGCTCTACCAGTGGCTGTCAGCCGAGGCGCCCGGCTTGCTCGGGAGCAAATCAATCAAATGGAACTTCACCAAATTCCTGGTCGGCAAGGACGGCGCCGTGCGCAAACGTTATGCGCCCACCGACACGCCCGAGAGTTTGGCCAAAGACATCGAAGCCGCTCTGGCATCCTGACTGCAGGTTAGCGCTGCAAGCTGCGCAACCGCTGCGCCGCTTCGCGCAGCGCCGCTGCGGTGGCATCCCAGCCCAGGCAGGCATCGGTAATCGACACGCCGTAGCGCAAGCCATTGGGTTGGCCCAGCTTCTGGCTGCCCTCCAGCAGGTTGGACTCCAGCATGACGCCCTTGATGGCAGTATTGCCATCGGCGATCTGCCCCACCACGTCTTTCAGCACCAGGCTTTGCAGCGCGTGGTTTTTGCGCGAGTTGCCGTGGCTGCAGTCCACCACGATGTTGACCGGCAGTTTGGCGGCCAGTAGCGCGCCTTCAGCCTCGGCCACGGCGACCGAGTCGTAATTGGGAACGCTGCCGCCGCGCAAGATCAGGTGTCCGTAGGCATTACCACGGGTGTGCGTAAGCGCCACCTGCCCGTCGCCATTGATGCCTAAGAAAGTATGCTGCTGGGCCGCTGACAACATGGCGTTGAGCGCCACGTCGAGGTTGCCGTCGGTGCCGTTCTTGAAGCCCACCGGGCTTGACAGGCCACTGGCCATCTCTCGGTGTGTCTGGCTCTCGGTGGTGCGCGCACCAATGGCGCTCCAGGCAATCAGGTCGCCCAGGTACTGCGGCGTGATCGGGTCGAGCGCCTCGGTGCCGCACGGCAAGCCCATGTCGTTCAGGTCCACCAGCAGCTGGCGCGCCAGGTGCAGGCCTTCCTCGATGTGGAACGAGTCGTCCATGCGCGGGTCGTTGATCAGGCCTTTCCAGCCCACGGTGGTGCGCGGCTTTTCAAAATAAACGCGCATCACAATGAAGAGCTGGTCCTGCAACTCATCGGCCAGCGCCTTCAGGCGTTGCGCGTAGTCGCGGGCGGCGGCCAGGTCGTGAATCGAGCACGGCCCCACCACCACCAGCAAACGCGGGTCACGCCCCTGCAAAATGTTGACCACGCTGGCGCGGGCGGCGCTCACGGTGTGCGTGGCGCGCTCGCTCGCGGGTACGTCATCGTGCAGCGCGCTGGGCGACAGCAGGGTGTGCTGCGCCAGCACGTTGAGGTTTTCTAGGGCGTTGGGGAAGGTCATGATGGGGTCAATCAAAGCTGGCTGTCGGACCGATTTTAGAAGCCTTGTCACTTCGATGGCCTTGACGCGAAAGATGACACGCGCCCGACGCCATAATGAAGCAAGTTCATCCACTCCCAAACATGCCTGTCAGTCGCGCTTTTCCCCATGTTGTTGTGATCGGTGCCGGCATTGTGGGCGCAGCCACAGCCTTTTACCTCAGCCGCGCCGGCGCCAAAGTGACCGTGCTTGATGCGCAAGCGCCGTCAGCGGGCGCCACTGGTGCCTCGGATGGTGCGGTGTCGGTGGCCAGCAAACGCCCCGGCGTGATGATGCAACTGGCGCGCCAGGCGCGCGACCTTTACGCCCAACTGGTGCGCGAGGAGGTGCTGACCGACCTGTTTCACACCCGCCCCACCTATTTGTTTGCCCGCACCGAGCAGGAGGTGGCGGTGATCGCGGCGCAGCAGCGCGACCTCGACCACCAGGGCGAAGCCACGCTGTGGCTCGACCGCGCCATGCTGATGCGCCGCGTGCCGGGCTTGGGCGGCAGTGTGCTGGCCGGACTCAAGGTGCCCAGGGACGGCCATGCCATCGGCTACCAGGTGACAAACCGCCTGTTGGCCTGCGCCAACGTGGTGCCGCTGCGGCAGACGCCGGTGCTTGAGTTGGTCACGGCCAACAAGCGCGTGATCGGCGTCGAGACGTCCGCCGGGCGCATCCTGGCCGACGTGGTGGTGCTGGCCGCCGGCATTGATTCGATGGCCTTTGTCGGCCTGGACAAGATGATGATTCCGCGCAAGGGCCAGCTGATCGTGACCGATCGCGCCGCCTTTGGCCACGCGGCGCTGCCGGGGCCGCTGATGTCGGCCAGCTACCTGGCTGCCAAGCACACACCCACCGCCCAGCAAAGCACCGTGACCCTGGTGATTGACCCGCTGCGCACCGGCCAATTCTTGCTGGGCAGCAGCCGCGAGACTGGCGTGCTGGACCGGCAGACCGACATCCGCACGGTGGCGACCATTTTGCGCGAGGCCATTGACGTCTACCCGCCACTGGCGCGCCAGCGCGTGATTCGCACCTTTGCCGGCATTCGCGCCACCACTGAAGACGGCCTGCCCATCGTCGGTCGCCACCCCGAACTCGACGGCCTGATTTTGGCCACCGGCATGCAGGGCGATGGCATTTGCCTGGGGCCGCTGGTGGGAGCCGCCGTGGCGCACTGGGCGCTGGGGCAAGACTGTGTGCCAGATTTATCGGCGCTGTCACCCGTGCGTTTCTTGAGACCTTGTGGGTCAGACCACTCGCGCAGCGACGTGCTCTGACCCCAACCAACTTGAGACCTTGTGGGTCAGACCACTCGAGCAGCGACGTGCTCTGACCCCAACCAACTTGAGACCTTGTGGGTCAGACCACTCGAGCAGCGACGTGCTCTGACCCCAACCATTTAAGGTGTGTCGTGAAACCGCGCCAAAAAGGCCTGGGTAGCCGGCTGCTGTGGGTGGTCAATCACGTCCTTGGCGGGGCCGCACTCCACCACCACGCCATCGCGCATGAATACCAGCACGTCGGCCACTTCGCGGGCAAAGGCGATCTCGTGGGTGACGATCACCATGGTCATGCCGTCCTTGGCCAGCGACTGGATCACCGCCAGCACCTCGCCCACCAGTTCGGGGTCAAGCGCCGAGGTGGCCTCGTCAAACAGCATCACCTGCGGCTGCATGGCCAGCGCGCGGGCAATGGCCACGCGCTGCTTCTGGCCACCTGAGAGCTGCTGCGGATGCGCGTCAGCCTTGTCCGCCAGGCCCACTTTGGCCAGCAGTTGCAAGGCCTGCTCGCGGGCTTTTGGCTTGGGCGTGCGCAGCACCGTGACCATGCCTTCCATCACGTTCTGCAACGCGGTCATGTGCGGGAAAAGGTTGAAATGCTGGAACACCATGCCGGTGTTGGCCCGAAAGCGCGACAGCACGCGGTCGCCGGGCAGTTTGGTGGCGTCGCCTTGGTAACTGAATTCGTGCGTGCCAACGCGGATGCTGCCGGCGTCGGGCAGGGTCAGCAGGTTGATGCAGCGCAGCAGCGTCGATTTGCCCGACCCCGACGGCCCCACCAGCGCCACCACCTGGCCTGGTGCCACGCGCATCGACACGTCGCGCAAGACAACGTTGTCGCCAAACTGCTTGCGCAAACCCTTTATTTCAATCATGACTTGGTTTCCAAATGGTGTCAGGTGTCGGCACGCCGCTCCAGCCGCTTGATCAGGCTGGTGGCGGGCAACAACACGGCCAGGTACATCAACGCGATCAGCGTGTAGGTTTCCAGCGGGCGGTAGGTCTCATGCACCACGGCTTGCGCCTGGTAAACCAGGTCCGGCAAGGCCACGATGGACACCAGCGAGGTGTTTTTGAGCTGCATGATCGACTGGTTCAACAGCGGCGGCGTCATGCGCCGCAGGGCTTGCGGCAACACCACGCGGTGCATGATCTGAAAGCGCGTCATGCCCAGGGCGCGCGCGGCTTCGGTCTGGCCGACCTCGATCGAGATGATGCCGCCGCGGATGATCTCGGAGTAAAACGCACCGCCGTACAGCGACAGCGCCAGGATCGCCGCCATGGCCGGCGACATTTCAATGCCCAGCAGCACCGGCAGCGCATAGTAAAACCAGATGATCTGCACCAGCACCGGGGTCGAGCGAAACAGCTCCACATAGCCCTTCATGGGCCAGCGCACCACGCCAAAGCGCGACAACTGCCCCATGCCGGCAATCAGGCCAAACAGCAGCCCAAGCCCAATGCACATCACGGTGTAGCCCAGGGTGTAGAGCAGGCCGATGGCAAACAGGCTGCGGTAGTCCCACAAAAATTCAAAGTTCCATTCGTACACACAGGCTCCTGAGGATCAAAAAATGGTCACTGCGATGGCCGCGTCGCTGCGCTCCTTTCAATGAACACAGCTTCTGGGCTTGTTGTGGGGTCGACTTCAGTCGACCATGGCGGACTGAAGTCCGCCCCACAAGGCTCATGGTCCGTGTGCGGTAGCGGGCCGGATACGGGGGCTCGCGATGACGCGGCAGCCAAACGGGTATCAGAACTTGACGATCACCGGAATCTCTGCAGGCTTGATGCCCATCAGTTTGTCCAGGTTCGACAGCACGATCGGGTTCATCTTGTCGGCCGCGCGCAGTTCGGTGACCCATTTGTCCACGTAGGCTTGCCAGGTTTTGTCGACCTCTTTGCGCAAACCGGCGTTGGTGGTGGTGCCCTTGATCGGTTCCGGCACAATCAGGTGGCCGATATTGGGGTTCTTCTTGAGAATGCCGGCCGACACGGTGACCACCAGCGGCTGCACGTCGGCGCGGCCGGTTTGCACCGCCATAGTGGCGTCATTTGATTTCTCAAAGCGCAAAATTTTGGCCTTGTCGTACATGGCAGTCACCAGGTTGTCGTAAGACGATCCGACATCAACCGCAATCGTCACGTCTGGCCGGTTCAGCTCGTCCCAGGTCTTGGCCTCGAAGCCTTTTTTGGCAATCAGCGTGAACGCGTTCTGGTACAGCGGCACGGTGAAGTCGATCACCTCGCGGCGCTGCGGCGTTGGGTTAAGGCCAAAAAAGATGTCGAGCTTGTTGGTCTGCAAATCGAGCACTGAGTTGCCCCAGGTGGTTTCGGTCACCACCAATTTCACGCCCAATTGGGCCGCCAGGTCTTTGGCCAAGTCCACCATGATGCCGCTCCATTCACCGGTGGCCAGGTTTTTCTGGTAGTTCGGCGGGGCACCGGCCACCGCGCCCACGCGAAGGATTTTGCTGCTGTTGATGCGCTCCCAAGTGGTCTGATCAGGCGCCTGAGCCAGCGCAGTGCCAGCCAGGCAGCTGGCAGCCAGCGCGGCCACGCCCATGGTGAAATGGCGTCGTTGTTTCAGTGTCATCGTCTTCTCCTGGTGATGGCAAACACATTGCCGGTTGCAAACATTTTTGACTCGATCGCGCATTGGCATGGCATTGGCTGGTGGTTCCTTTTGCTGGAACGGACTACTGGTCATCGGCGTAGGCGGCCAGCGCCGCCACCGACACTGGGCGCAGCGGCCAGCGCGGCACACGGCCGTGCAGGTCTTGCGGCTCAAACACCACCCCTGCCTGGGCGGCCAGCGCTTGGGTATTGCGGGCGCAAAAGCGGCCCTGACAAGCCCCCATGGCAAAGCGGCCGACCACCCGAATTTCGTGCGCTGAGCCAGCGCCCTGCAATGCCGCAAAGCCCGCAGCACGCAGCCCCTCACAGCGGCAGACCACAGTCTCGGGCGACAGGTCAGGGCTGATGCCGGTGCCGGTAGGGGGCTGGTACAGCGTGCGCAGCGCCGCCTGCAAACGCCGGGCCGCCTGCAAGGGTGCCTCCAAACCAGCCTCTGGGCACGCTTGGCCCAGAGCGGCTGCCACTTGCTGTGCCGCCCGACGGCCGTCTAGAAGCGCCGCTTCGGCACCCAGCACCTCGCGGCAATCACCCGCCCAAACCACGGGCACACCCGCCACTGATTGCTGTGGCAAACCCGTCTGGTTGACTTCCAGGCCGTCGTGTAAAGCCAGGTGCGCCACCTCGTACAGGCGCGTCTGACCACGCTGATTAACGGTGCTCACGCGCAGGCCCTGCGCTTGCGCCTCAATGGCTGTTACCCGGCAACCCGTGTGGTACGGCACGCGCGCGCGCCACAGCTGGCGGGCATAGCCCAGCGCTTCAGCCAGCGGCTGCCAACGGCGCAAGCTGTTAAAGGCCGCGCCGGGTTGCACCAGCGCCGTAACAAAAGGCGTGCCGCGCTCCAGCAGCGCCACTGGCGGGTAACCGGCAGCGGCCAATTGCGCGGCATAGGCCAGCGCAAGCGGCCCGCTGCCAGCCACCAGAATCGGGCCCTGCGGTACCTCACCGGTTTCCTTGAACTGCACTTGCATACCGCCCACGGTGCTCACACCTGGCAGCTCCCAG
>PFUD01000113.1 GCA_002789915.1 Comamonadaceae bacterium CG_4_9_14_3_um_filter_60_33
ACAGCGAGCCTGTTACCTCGGGTCGTATCGCCACCATTCAGGCGCTCGGCGGCACCGGCGGCCTCAAGGTGGGTGCCGACTTTTTGAAGTTTCTCAAAACTGGTGCCAAAGTGTTGATCAGCGACCCAAGCTGGGAAAATCATCGCGGCATTTTCACCAACGCCGGCTTTACCGTCGCGTCTTACCGCTATTACGATGCCGCCACGCGCGCCCTCAACTTCGAAGGCATGCTGGCCGACCTGAACGCCGCCGCTGCCGGCACCATCGTGGTGCTGCACGCCTGCTGCCACAACCCCACAGGCTACGACATCACGCCAACTCAATGGGATCAGGTGATTGCCGTCATCAAGGCCAAAAACCTGATGCCGTTCCTCGACATGGCCTACCAGGGCTTTGGTTACGGCCTGAAAGAAGACGGGGCCGTGATCGGCAAATTTGTCGCCGCTGGTTTGCTGTTTTTTGTCGCCACCAGCTTCAGCAAGAGCTTCAGTCTGTACGGCGAGCGCGTCGGCGCCTTGAGCGTCGTCTGCACAAGCAAAGAAGAAGCGGCCCGCGTGCTGAGCCAGCTCAAGATCGTGATCCGCACCAATTACAGCAACCCGCCCACCCATGGCGGCGCCATTGTGACTGCCGTGTTGAGCACCCCGGCGCTGCGTGCGCAGTGGGAAGCCGAACTCGGCGACATGCGCGTGCGCATCAAGGCCATGCGGCAAAAGCTTGTAGACGGCCTCAAAGCCGCAGGCGTCAAGCAGAACATGGGCTTCATCACCGACCAGATCGGCATGTTCAGTTACTCGGGTCTTTCCAAGGACCAGATGGTGCGCCTGCGCAATGAGTTTGGCGTTTATGGCACTGATACCGGCCGCATGTGCGTGGCCGCCCTGAACAGCAAAAACATCGACCACGTCTGCGCCAGCATTGCCAAGGTGATGTAAGGCCGCTGCGCTTGAAAACCATCAACCTGATTGGTGGTGGCCGGGTCGGCCAGACGCTTGGGCGCTTGCTGGCGCAGTGTGGCCAGGCTCAGGTTCAGGATGTGCTGACCCGCAGCGCGGCATCAGCCCATGATGCGGTGGCGTTCATCGGGACCGGTCGTGCTGTGCTGAACATGGTCGACATGCGCCCGGCCGATCTCTGGCTGCTAGCGGTACCCGACGACCAGATTTCGCAGGTCGCTGCCGGTTTGGCGCTGCTCGATTCCTTACCCCCTGCACTCGCATTTCATGCCAGCGGCGCCTTGGCTGCCAATGAACTCAAACCCTTGCAAGCAATAGGCTGGCAAGTGGCCAGCGCGCATTGCCTGCTGAGCTTTGCCAGCCCTCAACTGGCGCTAAAGCAGTTTGCCGGCACGCCCTGCGCGCTCGAAGGCGATGCGCAGGCGCTTGCTGAGCTACGCCCTCTGTTGACCCGCCTGGGCGCCCAGTGCTTTGATGTCCGCTCAGAAGACAAACTGCTCTACCACGCCGGAGCCGTATTCGCCACCAACTTTTTGCCCGTGCTGCAAGACTTGGCGGAGCAACTTTGGCAGCACATTGGCATGCCGCCACAGCTGGTGCAGCAGTTGCGCGCCAGCCTGCTGCAAAACGCCGTCAACAACATTGTCAAGCTGGGGCCGCAAGACGCCTTGACTGGCCCGGCATCCCGGGGCGATACCGCGCTGCTGGCAAACCAGGGCCAGGCGGTGCAAGACTGGGATGCCAGCGCCGGCCTGGCTTACAAGGCACTGAGCGCGTTGGCACGGCAACTGGCGCAGCGCAAAAAAACCACTCGATGATCGATTAGGGCTATCACAGAAACATGTCAGCACGTCAAGAACTGTGAACGTTTATCATTGATGTCATATAAATCGTCAATTGGAAAGCAGTTGTAACAGTTCAATACATGTTATGCTGCACTGCAACATATTCTTCAAAGGTGAATTCACGTGCTTTACAAATTTTACGAAACGCAGCGTTCATTGATGGAGCCGTTCACCGATCTGGCGCAGACTGCGGCCAAGATTTACGCCAATCCTCTGTCTATGTTCGGCCAGCATCCCCTGGCACAGCGCATTTCTGCGAGTTATGACTTATTGCACCGACTTGGCAAAGACTACGAAAAACCTGAGTTCGGCCTGCGCACGGCAGATGTGGACGGCGTTGAAGTTGCGGTGCATGAGCGTATCGAAATCAAGAAACCGTTTTGTGAACTGCGCCGTTTCAAGCGCTTTACCGATGACGTTGGCACCCTGACCAAACTCAAGGACCAGCCTGCGGTGCTGATCGTGGCGCCGCTGTCAGGCCATTACGCCACACTACTGCGCGACACTGTCAAGACCATGCTACGCGACCACAAGGTCTACATCACCGACTGGACCAACGCCCGCCTGGTACCCACTTCAGAGGGTGATTTCAGTCTGGACGACTACATCAACTACGTGCAGGAATTCATTCGCCACGTGCAAAACCGTTACGGCAACTGCCATGTGATGAGCGTCTGTCAGCCCACCGTGCCGGTGCTCGCAGCGGTGTCGCTGATGGCCAGCCGGGGTGAACTCACGCCCCTGAGCATGGTCATGATGGGCGGCCCGATCGACGCGCGCAAGTCGCCCACAGCGGTCAACAATTTGGCCATGAACAAAAGCATTGAGTGGTTTGAACACAACGTGATTTACCGTGTGCCAACCCGTTTTCCGGGTGCCGGGCGCAAGGTGTACCCCGGCTTTTTGCAGCATTCCGGCTTTGTTGCCATGAACCCCAGAAACCACGCTCGCAGCCATTACGACTACTTTAAAGACCTGGTCAAGGGCGACGACACCAGTGTCGATGCCCACCGTAAGTTTTACGACGAGTACAACGCCGTGCTTGACATGGATTCGCACTACTACCTCGACACCATCAAGGTCGTGTTTCAGGAGTTCAACCTGGTCAGCGGCACCTGGGATGTCAAGGGCGTTGATGGCAAGATCGAGCACGTGAATCCGCAAGACATCAAAAACACGGCGCTGCTCTCCATTGAAGGCGAGCTTGATGACATTTCCGGCTCTGGCCAAACCGCTGCGGTGCACACCATTTGCAGCGGCGTCAGCAAGGCAGATCAGCGCCACATCGAGGTTGAAGGCGCTGGTCACTACGGCATTTTTGCCGGCCGCCGCTGGCGTGAAGTGGTCTACCCACAGGTCAAGGACTTCATTCTGGCCTACCAGCCCAAGCCCGTGGTCGAAACGCCAGTCATGCTGGTCAGCCCGCCTGCGCCTGTGCTGACCAACCCGGAGCCCGAACTGCCAGAACCGACACCAGCCTTCGTTTTGCCCGAAGCGTCCGTCACAGCCGAGATCGAACTGCGTATGCCAGCACCCGCAGTGGTCAAAAAAGAAGCAGCTAAAGCAAAAAAACCTCCGGTTAAAGCCAAACCGCGCGGCAAGCAGGTAGCGTTGGCAAGCGTCAGCAACGTGGCGGTCGATAAAGCCGTTGTCAGCGTCGCAGAAGTTGCCAAACCGGCGCGCAAGCGGCGGGCCCAACGCCACGAATGAAACCCAGCGCCGCCGAACTTTTGGCGGTTCTGCCGCAAACCCAGTGCACGCGCTGCGGTTACCCGGACTGCGCAGGCTACGCGCAGGCCCTGCACGAGGACAAGGCGGACATCAACCAGTGTCCGCCCGGTGGTATTGAAGGGGTGCTGCGCCTGGCGGCATTAACCGGGCGAGCAGTTCAAGCGCTCAATCCTGACAACGGCCAAGAGGCACCGCGCACGGTAGTTTTCATCGACGAAGCCTGGTGCATTGGCTGCACGCTGTGCATCAAGGCCTGCCCAGTCAATGCCATTGTGGGGGCCAACAAGCTGATGCACACGGTCATTGAACCCTACTGCACCGGATGCGAGTTGTGCCTGCCAGTGTGTCCTGTGGATTGCATCGAAATTGAAAACATTAGCGGCGAAGCCACTGGCTGGGCCGCCTGGTCGCAGCAACAGGCGGCCGAAGCGCGCCAACGTTATGCCTTTCACCAGTTCAAAAGCGAGCGTGAAAGTCTTGAAAACATACAAAAGCTGCAAGCCAAGGCGGAACTCAAGTTGTCCGACCTGGCAGCGCACTCGCAACACACCGATCCGCTCGTGCTGGATAAGAAACGCGCCGTGATAGAAGCCGCCCTGGCCCTGGCCCGGGCTCGAGCCAAACAACAAAATAGCGCCCAAACGCTACCTGTAGCAGCCCAACAGCCAAAATCGGGCGAGTAATACAGCCATTCAATTGATGGCCAAATTTTTGTACACACCACAGCCCACGGCCATAGCGTCCAGCTGCATCACATAAGACATTTTGGATTGAACTTTCCCTGTGGTCGGGTTGGTAATGTCGTATTCCACCCAGCCAGGTTCAAGCGCTGCCTGGGCAAAAATATCATCCACCAGGCCTTGACCGTCAATACCAGGAATGTCCTGCACCCTGGTGCCTACCTTGTTGGGATTGCCGCCAAATGAAAGGTATGTGCCTGCACGGTCGAGCACAAACACATACATGTCACGGTCGTAAAAATTTTGTGCCGGATCAGTAACTTGCTGCACCCACTGGCCGCTTGCGCTGCACCGTTGCCGGTGCCCGGTCGCGCGCTGCACCAAGGCCACGGCTTCTTCGGGGGCGCCCTGTTGCAGTTTGAACATGGCAAAGTCTTCGACCAAAATTGAGGCACGATGCTCAAGCAAACTTGACTGCACCACTGTGCGCTCTGCCAACTGGGCGTTGCGCTGGGTGATGTCGTCAAGTTGCCGTACCGCTGTGGTGATTTCAGTTAACCCGGCACTTTGCTCGGCACTGGAGGCCGAAATTTCAACCATCAGCGTCGCTACGTCACGAATGCCTGCAACGATTTGGCTGAACTGTTGACCGGCCGCTTGGATGCTTTGCACGCTGGAGGCCACCTGGTCGGATGAATCGTTGATCAGTTTGCGAATTTCTTTGGCTGAGTCAGCCGAGCACTGGGCCAGGCTGCGCACTTCGCTGGCAACCACCGCAAAACCCCGCCCTGCTTCACCGGCCCGCGCTGCCTCAATGGCTGCGTTGAGGGCCAGGATGTTGGTCTGAAAAGCCAGGCCATCGATAACACTGACGATCTCGTCCATGTGCTTGGCACTGCTGGCAATGACTTCCACCGACAAAACCGCGTTTGCCATGGCAGCAATACCTTGTTCTGCCACATCGCGCACCGCAGAGGTCTGGGTGTTGACTTGGGCTGCCATTTGTGCATTTTGATGAACGGTAGACGACAACTGCTCGACACTGGCCGCCGTTTGTTCCAGGTTGGCGGCTTGCTGCTCGGAGCGCGCCGACAAATCAGAACTGCCATGCGCCAGACTCTTGCCTGCATGCGCGACAAAAGCCGCGTTGCTGCGCACATTGGCCACCATGCCCGAAATGTTGGTTGCCACGCGAACGGCTTCAGTCGACAGCTTGGCGAATGCCGTGTGCTCCGGAAGTAAGCCTGCTTTGCTGCTCAAATTTCCGTCCACCAACTCGGTCAGCGTCCAGTGCAACTGCTGCATGCCATGGGTGGTCATGCGGTAAAAAACCAGACCCAGGTAAGCGCCAAGTAGCCCGCAAAGGGTGCCTAGCCAAACCACAACAGACCCCACGTCGTGCTCTACCGTGCGCGTCAGGACCAATACAAACATTGGCAGCATCAGCAGCACAATCAAGAGCAAAAACACCTGTCCGGTTGCCAACTGCCGAATAACCCAGCAACCAGGTTGAAGCAAAAATTTAAACACTATACGTATACCAACTTGCGAATCAGTCTAAATTGTCCCCCTGCTTTGTACAAACTTCTACAGGGAAAACCAGCAATTCAGGTATTCAAAGGCTCTAAATTTTGCTGCTGCTCACGATATTTTGGCAAACGCCGCCACCACCTCGGGCGGTGCCTGCACCATCTCGATCAACACGCCTTCACCGGCAATTGGAAATTCGTCGTTAGCTTTGGGATGCAGAAAGCAGATATCCAACCCGGCGGCACCCTTGCGAATGCCACCGGGCGCAAAGCGCACGCCGTGCGCGGTGAGCCAATCCACCGCTTTGGGCAGGTCGTCGATCCACAGGCCGACATGGTTTAGCGGCGTGGCGTGAACCGCAGGTTTTTTGTCGATGTCCATGGGTTGCATCAGATCGACCTCAACCTTGAAAGGGCCCACGCCCATGGCGCAAATGTCTTCATCGACGTTTTCGCGCTCGCTCTGAAACGTGCCGGTTAACTCCAGACCCAGCATCTCAACCCAGAGCTTTTGCAGCCGCGTTTTGCTGGTTGCCCCGATCGCGATTTGCTGGATGCCCAGCACTTTGAAGGGCCGGTTGACAGTGGTCATGATGGTTACTTTCTTTGCTGTTTTCAGGGGGACTTGCCGGACTTGGCTTGGTACACCACATCCGGCAGGCCTTTCAAATCAACGTCTTGGGTGTAAAGCCTGGCCTTGTGCACCTGCGCGCACTGCCAGATGATGGCATCTGCCATGGCAAGTTTGTAGGTGCTCGCGGCATGAGCCGCTTGAACCAATTGCGAAACGTTCAAGTGTTTGCCTGGCTGTATATTGAGTTGCTTGCGTACATCTTTTGGGATGACAACTTGAAACTTGGGTGAAACAGCTACGCTTGTCATACATATATTTTAAGTAGAACTAATATAAAGCGTAGCACGAACGAATAGTATTGCCTACTCTATCTTTTTCAACCACATCAACGCTTTATTCAAACTCCACAATCGGCTGGTCCACAGTGAGGTGCTCCCCCTTGGCCGCAAGCACCTTGCCGACCACGCCATCGGCTGTGGCAAACAGCACGTTTTCCATCTTCATGGCCTCAATCACGGCCACGCGCTCGCCGACCTGCACTTTTTGACCAACTTGCACCGCCACATCGACCAGCAAACCTGGCATGGGGGACAGCACATAGCGGCTCATGTCGGGTGGTGCCTTGAACGGCATCAGCGCATACAGCTCAGCCATGCGCGGCGAGATCACCAGCACATCCAGTCGTGTGCCGTTGTGCTGAACGCGCAGCGCCAGCGGGTTCTTGGGCGTGCCGCGCTCGATCTGAGCGGTGAATGGCGCACCATTGACCGTGCCGGTGATGCACACGTCATTGAGACGCGAGTCACTGCTGATCTCATAACTAACGGCACCCAGTCTGACGCGTGCCGAGCCGGTCTGGCCAACAAACTCTTCAACATGCACCGGGGTGTAGGCATTGGTACCACTTTCTCCCAGCGTCACCACCACGTAATCGCTGCCCACATTGACGGCGTAACCTGGCAACTGGCCGCTGATACCAGCGGCACGCTCGCGTGATTTACGCCGCACGAAAGCCGCCAGCGCCAGCATGAAATGCGGGTCTTCATGCGGCACATCTTCAGCCCTGAAACCGTTAGCGTAGTTTTCAGCAATGAAGTTGGTGTTGAAGTCGCCCGCAACAAACTTGGGGTGCGCCAGCAAGGCAGCCTGGAATGGAATGCTGCTGGAAATGCCGCGAATCACGAAACCGTTGAGCGCCTCGCGCATCTTGGCAATCGCGTCGTTGCGATCGACCCCATGCACGATCAGCTTGGCAATCATCGAGTCGTAGTACATGGGGATTTCGCCACCGTCCTGTACGCCGGTATCGACCCGCACGCCAAACCAACGACTGGTGTCGGCCTGCGCCATGGTCTGCGCTGGCGGCGCGAAGCGCACCAAGCGGCCGGTGGAGGGCAAAAAGTTGCGAAACGGGTCTTCGGCGTTGATGCGGCACTCAATGGCCCAGCCGTTGCGATTGACCTCAGCCTGCGTGAGCGGCAGCTTTTCGCCAGCGGCCACGCGAATCATCAGTTCAACCAAATCCAGCCCGGTGATGCACTCGGTGACCGGGTGCTCCACCTGCAAGCGGGTGTTCATCTCCAAAAAGTAGAAGGATTGGTCTTTGCCGACGACAAATTCCACCGTGCCCGCGCTTTGGTATTTGACCGCCTTGGCCAACTGCACCGCCTGTTCGCCCATGGCTTTGCGGGTGGCTTCGCTGATAAAGGAAGACGGTGCTTCTTCCAGCACTTTTTGATGCCGCCGCTGCAGCGAACATTCGCGCTCGTTGAGATAGACCACATTGCCAAAGCTGTCGCCGATGAGCTGGATTTCAATGTGACGTGGCTCTTCGACAAATTTCTCGACAAACACGCGGTCGTCGCCAAAGCTGCTGCGCGCCTCGTTGCGGCAGCTGGTGAAGCCTTCAAAAGCTTCCTTGTCGTTCCATGCCACGCGCAGGCCCTTGCCACCGCCGCCGGCGCTGGCCTTGATCATCACCGGGTAACCAATACCCTGGGCAATCTCAACCGCATGTTCAGCGGTTTCAATGGCGCTGTTGACGCCCGGTATGCAGTTGACACCGGCCGCACCGGCGAGCTTTTTGGACTCGATCTTGTCACCCATCGCCGCCATGGAGTAGTGCTTGGGGCCGATGAAGACAATGCCTTCCTCTTCGACACGCTTGGCAAACTCGGCGTTTTCGCTCAAAAACCCGTAGCCCGGGTGCAGCGCCTGCGCACCGGTTTGCTTGCACGCGGCAATGATCTTGTCGGCCACCAGGTAGCTCTCGCGGCTCGGTGGTGCGCCAATGTTGACAGCTTCGTCGGCCAGCAGCACAAAGCGCGCGTCCTTGTCGGCATCCGAATACACCGCGACGGTCTTGATGCCCATTTTTTTGGCAGTGGCAATGATGCGGCAGGCGATTTCACCGCGATTGGCAATCAATATTTTGGTAAACATAGAGTTCTCCTATTCAGGAATCAGTTATTTTGATTTGTTCGGTTCAAGCCAGACAGCCGTTTCAGGATCGGGCTGCCCGGGCGTTTTGCGCAGGTCAAGGAGGAGGCCGCAGGCCGGGGGACACGGAGCAAAACGCCCGGGCAACCCGATCCAGCAAGGAGCAGAGCCCATCGCGCGGGCAAGGGGCGAACGCACAGGTGCGGCATGAGTTTCAAAACTTAAAGCGGAATGTTCCCGTGCTTGCGCCACGGGTTCTCAAGCTTTTTGTCTTTGAGCATCACCAGGCTGCGGCAGATGCGCTTGCGCGTTTCATGTGGCTGAATCACATCGTCGATAAAGCCACGGCTGCCGGCCACAAACGGGTTGGCAAAACGCGCTTTGTACTCAGCCTCTTTGGCTGCCAGCTTGGCCGGGTCGCCCTTGTCTTCGCGGAAGATGATTTCCACCGCGCCCTTGGCGCCCATCACGGCGATTTCGGCGTTGGGCCAGGCCAGGTTGACGTCACCACGCAGGTGCTTGGAGCTCATCACGTCATACGCGCCGCCGTAGGCTTTGCGCGTGATGACGGTGATTTTTGGCACCGTGCATTCGGCAAATGCATAGAGTAGCTTGGCGCCATGCCTGATGATGCCGCCGTACTCTTGCGCAGTGCCAGGCATGAAGCCAGGCACATCGACAAAAGTGATGACTGGAATGTTGAACGCATCGCAAAAGCGCACAAAACGCGCGGCTTTGATCGAGCTCCTGATGTCGAGGCAACCGGCCAATACCAGCGGCTGGTTGG
>PFUD01000176.1 GCA_002789915.1 Comamonadaceae bacterium CG_4_9_14_3_um_filter_60_33
TTTGGCCTCAACCATTTGCAATAACTTTGCCGAGGTCCCGCTGGGGTGCTTATTGGCAGCGGGTGACTCCCATTTCTGTACTGTCGAGACGCTCACGTTGAGCATCGTTGCGAAAACCGCTTGGCTTGCTTTCACAATTGTTGTGCGGATGGCCACAACGCGTTCTGGTGTGTATGCAGGGGGCACTTCGCAAAGCGCTCGGATGCGAGCCATGTCTGTTTTAGACATGACACCGTAGGCGCTCATGTCTGCCGCTGTGTCCAGCAGTTCCTGAAGCATGCGCGCATCTTCACTGGTTCTTTTCGGCATGGCATATCTCCTTTAAGCTTCCGTTGAACTTCATTTCATCAAGTTTTGACATGGGTTGAATTTGCAAATTTGCACCAATAAGTTTTACCGCTTCCACGGCAGAATCAGAGAAGTCGGTGCCCGGTGAGCTTTTTTCTCTGCCGAGCAAAAAGAAAATCGCCGCAGCATGTTGTTTGGCTACCAATGTCCTTGTGCCCCCACTTTTCCCCATACCTGCAATGGCGACACGCTTTTTGCAAATGCCGCCACCCAGGTCTGCCTCAAACAAGCCCTGCTCTATCTCTCTTGCAGCCCGGCACAATACGTCGTCACCAAGTAATTTCTTTGCCCATCTGTCAAAGGTCTTGGTCTTAAAAACGTGTTTCTGATCCGTCATGTCGCAAAACTATAGCACTTTTTACTATAAAAATAGGGCTATCGGTCAAGAGCTGCCATCAAAAGGGGCAGCACCCCCAACAACCTCGCAGAAGTCGAATTGGGCAATCCGTAAGCTGACTGTCGTGAGCGGCGGCAACGGGTCTCAACCGGCCACTGGCTCGCTCCGCTGCAGACCGTCAAAATTGAGCGTCAGCATTCGTGCGAAAGGTAATTCGGGTGAGCAGCGGGAGCCGACACTCGAGTGCAGTCATAAGAGGTAACTGATCTCGGTTTTTTTGTCATGGGCTGTTGGCAACGCACTGCACGCTAGTCTGAAAAAACGCGATTGCGTCCGCTTTCCTTGGCTTGGTAAAGGCAGGTATCGGCTCGCGCGAGCAGGGTATCGATGGACTCAAGGCCATCATGGCGGCATGAACTGAACGCCCGACAAAGCGGTAATTTTTATTCACCTTGAAACTGGTAAATCCGCCCGCCAAAATCACTCCCGCTTCGTTGACTAAAAAAGCCAACGTACTCAGGCTGGAACTACGCCGGATGATCTTGTCTATCGACTGCGGGTTGACCTTGATCACACCGGGCAAAAATGACAATATGCCGCTGGAGCAGGCTGTAACATGACGGGAAACTTCTACCTAGTTTGTTTAGCTCAAGGAAAACTTTATGCATCACAACTTTTGCACGCATCTGATCAGCGCGATGGCTTTGGTAGTGATGGTGGTACCGGCAGGCGCAGCAACGAGCGCGGATATGGGCGACGGTACGGCAGCAGACACTGTGCAGCTTTCACTTGAGGATCTGATGCAGGTGGAAGTGACCTCGGTGTCAAAGAAGCCGCAGAAGCTGGCAAATGTTGCAGCAAGTGTTCACGTCATCAACACAGACGATATTCGCCACTCTGGCGCCAACTCGCTGGCCGAAGTGCTGCGACTGGCGCCAGGCATAGATGCTGCCCGCGTGTCTGGCAACCGCTGGGCCATCTCAGCCCGCGGGTTTGCCGAGCTGTTTGCAGAAAAATTGCTGGTGCTGGTGGACGGCAGAAGCGCCTTCAACCCAGCGTTTTCAGGGGTTTTATGGCAGGATTTTCAGTTTCCTTTAGAAGACATCGAGCGCATTGAAGTGATCCGGGGGCCGGCGGCTTCCATTTGGGGCAGCAACGGCATGAACGGAGTGATCAACATCATCAGCAAATCTGCTGCATCCACGCAGGGTAGCGCGGCCGTCATCGGCACAGGCACGGTGGAGGGCGCTTATGGCCGTGCGCGCTGGGGTGGCGCCAATGCCAACGGCAATGTGTTTTATCGCTTTTACGGGTCCACACAGCGCGCCAGGGCGCAAGATGCCATGCCCAGCCTGGGCGGCGGCAGTGGCCAGGACCCTTATGGGCATGAAGCCGCAGGCCTGCGTGTGGATGCGTATCTGGATGGTGGCGCCCGCTGGGACATCTCTGCCGACACCTTCAGCAACCGCAGCGATGGCATGGCTTACGTCATCCAGACCAGTGGCACCAGCATTCAGCAGCAAACCGAGCGCCACCGTGGCACAACGCTGCGTGCGCGTTTTGAGCAGCGGCTTGAAGAATCTGGCAACCTGCAATTTCAGGCGGCTTACGCACGAACCGACCTGAATGTGCCGTACGCCGTGCGTGATGAACGCAGCACCCTGGACCTGGACATGCAGCACCGCTTTCGGCTGCGCGAGCAGCATGACGTGATGTGGGGACTGAACTACCGCATCAGCGACGACACCGTCAGCCCCACCCCGGTCATGTACATGAACACGCTGTCGCGGCGTATGAACTACGCTGGCCTGTTCGTACAAGACGAAATCACCTTGGCTGAGACCCTGCGCCTGACCCTGGGCGTGCGTGCCGACCATAACCCGATTTCGGGATGGGAAAACCAGCCCACCGCGCGCCTGTCGTGGAAGACACAGCCCAACCACACCCTGTGGAGCTCGGTGTCGCGGACGGCACGGGCGCCGTCGCGGGTTGACAGTGGTTTCAACCGCAACTTCGCCTACATTGAAGGCGATTTGGCGTCACTCAGACCCAACATTCTGATGGTTCTAAAAAGCAACGACGCGCAGCAAAGCGAACAACTTAAGGCCATCGAGTTTGGCCTGCGCTCGCAATGGGGGTCCACTTTGTCGACCGATGTCGTGCTGTATAACCACCGTTACGCCAACTTGCGCACCAACGGCAGCTTCATCCTGACGCCCGGTTTTCCGCTCACGGTGGAAAGCATCGAGATCAAGAACGGCGGCTCGATGACACTCAACGGCGCCGAGTTGTCCGCCGACTGGCGATTCAGTCCGAATTGGCGCCTCCAGTTGGCACAGGCCTGGCAGAGCGTGACAGAAGTAGGCACCGTCATCCCGGACGCGTCGGGCACCGTGCCTGAGAGCATCTCATCGCTACGGCTGTCCTGGTCGCCCAAGCCTGGGCTCAGTGTGGATGCCTGGCTGCGCCACACAGGCGCACGCACCGGCGTGGCATACAACCCCAAGATAAAGCGCAACGCGTTCAGCGGACTCGACCTTCGTGTGGGCTGGACCGTGCGCAAAAATATCGAGTTGTCGCTCACCGGGCAAAACCTGAACCAGGGTGCCTGTGATGCCTACACCGGCCTGCCGCTTGTGTCTTCCCTGTTGGACCTCATCCCCACCTGCCAGCCAAGAAGCCTGACAGCCCAGTTGCGCGCCGAATTCTGAAATGCCCATGCACTCATCGCTGCGCTTGCTTGTTGTCGCCCTGGGGCTGCTCTGCGTGGGCGGGGCGCAGGCAAACAAGCCGACCAAGGTTCAGCTTGGGTTTTTATTCAACTTCGTGCGTTATGTGGAATGGCCAGAGTCAGTCTTGAAGCCAGGTGCGCCGTTGCACGTTTGCCTGGTGCCCGGAAATGCGGATTTAACCGCCCAGTTCACGGAGCTGGTCGGGCAACCCGTTGCAGGGCTGAGCATTGTGGGCAAGGTGTTGGCACGCCCGGCTGATGCTGTCAACTGCCATGCGGTCTACGTTCCCGCCGAGGCACCTGGCCCACTGTCGGCCTGGGTGGATGCCGCCTACAAAACCGGCGCATTGACCGTTGGCGACGCCCCCGATTTCGTAGACGCTGGTGGCATGATTGGACTGGTTCCCGTGGGCGGCCGCTACCGCTTTGACATCAATCTTGGCAAGGCTCTGGCGGTCAATTTACGCATCAGCTCACAACTCCTCAAGCTTGCCAAGACCGTCAAGTAGCTCTCCGTTGTTACCAGAGCGCTGATTTGGCAAGCCCATTTTCAGGATTCGGTCAATGTCTGGTGCCGACACCGGTTTGCTGAAATAAAAGCCTTGCAAAAGGTCGCAACCCAACGCCGTCAACAGGTCGGCTTGCTCGGCGGTTTCAACGCCTTCGGCTACCGTGCACAAGTCAAGACTCTGCGTCATGGCCAGAATGGCCCGCACCATGGCCAGGTCTTCCTGATCGTCTGGCAGCCCCCGCACAAAGCTTTGGTCGATTTTGAGCGCGCCCACAGGCATGCGCTTGAGGTAACTCAGCGATGAATAGCCGGTGCCAAAATCGTCAAGCGCAATATGCACGCAGGCCTGCTGAAACTCGGTGAGTATGGCCACCGTGGCGGCCATGTTGTCCATTAACGTGCTTTCGGTCACTTCTAGCTCAAGATAGTCAGCACTCAGGCCGTTGACCGTGAGACACTCTTGTACCACCTGCGTCAGCGCAGGGTCTTTGAATTGCACCGGCGAGAGGTTGACGGCTATTCGCAACGGATGCCCCATTTGATGCCAGCGCGCGAGCTGCGCACAAGCCGTGCGCAGTACCCATTGACCGATCGAAATGATCATGCCACAGGCTTCAGCCGCACCAATAAAGTCGCTCGGCTGCACCATGCCGTGGCCGGGGCGCGCCCAGCGAATCAAGGCCTCCAGAGCCACCAGTCGACCTGTTTTTGCATCAACTTGCGGCTGAAAATGCAGCTCAAATTCATTGCGCTCCAGAGCATGTTGCAAGTCATGCACCAGCGCCATATGTCGGGCGGCAATTTCCGTCAGGGCGGCGTTGTAAAACTTGCACTGATCGCGCCCGGAGTCCTTGGCCAAATACATGGCACTGTCGGCGTGCTTGAGCAGCGTAACAGCGTCGGCCCCATCGTCAGGGTAGAGCGCAATGCCAATGCTGGTTGTCAGCCGCAGTTGCTGCTGGCCCACCTGGAACGGACGACGCATCAATTCAAGAATACGATTGGCCACCAGCATGGCATCTTCCGGTTGTTTGAGCTCCAGAATCAGCGCGGTGAACTCATCGCCACCCAGGCGGGCGATCTCAATGTCCGCAAGCGTGCTGGTGTCGCGCGAGACCAGGTCAACCGATCGCACAGCTTCCGTCAAGGCGGCGGCGGTGTGGCGCAATGCCAAGTCACCCGCGTCGTGCCCAAGGGTGTCATTGATACGCTTGAAGTCATCCAGGTCCATGAACAACACGCCAAATCGTGAGCCTTTATGCTCGGCGCGCTTGAGTTCCCGCCCAAGCCGTTCCATAAACGCATGACGGTTGGCCAGGCCAGTCAGGCCATCGTAAAACGCCAGTTTTTGTATTTCTTGCTCGGCCGCCTTGCGCCGCGTTATGTCACGCGACAGCACAATGAAATGGGTGGACTCTCCGGGCTGCACTGCTTTTTTCGACACAGAAAGCTCAAACCACACCCTGCCCTGCGTAAGTTGCAGTTCAATCTGCCGACCAATGGAAACCCCTTTGCTATTGGCCTCTTGCAAGGCCTCCATACATATCTTGGCCATCGCTTGCGGCATAACCTCTGCAACGGTTTTCCCGATGAATTCATGAGCTGGAACTGCGAGCAATTCTGTGCCTGGCGCGTGGTAGCTGATGTAGCGCCCATCCAGGTCAAGCTCAAATAACAAGTCGGGAACGGCGTTCAAAATGGCGGCAATACGTGCATTGGCCCCGGCCAGGTTCTGCAACGCTGCGTGGCCCTTGAGCAGATACCTCACGCGGTGGCTAATCACTGCCCAATAAATGGGCTTGGCAATGAAGTCTGTTGCGCCCATCTGAAACGCACACTCCACAGACGGCACATCGTCCATACCGGTCACCATCAAAATCGGCAACAGCGGGTCAAGCTCGGCGCGCAGCGTGGCACAGACTTCAAAACCGCTCATGTCGGGCATGGCCACATCCAGCATGACCAGGTCAAACCGTTGGCTACGCGCTTGCGCCAGGGCATCAAGCCCGCCTTCGGCCAGACTGACCTGAAAGCCGGCTTTGCGCAGCGCTGCACGCAACAACAAGCGTGTGGTGACGTCGTCATCAACCACCAAAATCTTCTCTTCGTTGCTTATCATGTCAGTTCCCTTAATATTGTTTTTAACGCGTCGACAACCCTTGGGTATTCGCGCCGGACTTGGGCTGCCAGGCTGTCAGCCTGTAGCTTAAACCCCTCTCGCGCACACTTTTCAAGCGCCTTGCAATGACCTGAAAGCACCCGCGCGCCCACATTGGCGCTGCTGGACTTGAGCGAATGCGCCGCCTGGCTCAGCGCCAACATATTACCGTCTTGCATAGCTGCCTCCAGCCGGGTCATGGTGACTGCCGCGCTGGTCAAAAAGCTGCCCAATATCTGCTGGCTCAGGGCGCTGCCACCCTCCTCATCGAGCTCACGCAGAGTGAGCAACAGGGCCGGGTCAATGACTACAGGAGACGCTATCGGCGCAGGCAAAGCGGCAACCGGCGGCGGTGCTGAGGCCAAGTTCTGGTCTGGTGTCGCCGCCTCACGTGGGCTCACCGCCAGCCAGCGCGCAACCACGGCGTGCAACGCGGCCAGCGTGAACGGCTTGGGCAGAAACGCGTCCATACCTGCGTCCAGGCAGGCTTGCTCGTCACCAGGCATGGCATTGGCCGTCAGTGCCACGATGGGCAATTTGGCACCTCGTTCACCAGGGAGTTGTCGGATCAGCCGGGTGGCATCAAAACCATCCATCACCGGCATCTGACAATCCATCAGCACCAAGTCAAAGGCCGTTCGGCGCACGCTATCAACGGCTTCGGCACCGTCACTGGCCGCGTCAACAAGCAGCCCGAGCTTGCGCAACATGGCTTTGGCCACCAGCTGGTTGGTCGGGTTGTCTTCCACCAACAGCACGTGCCCGCACAAGTTGTACAACCGGGATTCGACTGCTGAATACAGGGCCAGTGGGTGCACGGGGGTGGCTTGCGCCAGCGGCAGGCTCAGGTCAAAGTAAAAACTGGAGCCCACGCCAGGCGTGCTTTCCACTTCAATGTGCCCCCCCATCAAGCTTGTCAGCTGTCGGCTGATCGCCAAGCCCAGCCCGGTGCCGCCATATTGGCGCGTGGTGGAGCTGTCAGCTTGCGAAAAATGCTCAAAAATTGCGGCTTGGGCCTCGGCTGCAATGCCAATGCCAGTGTCTTGCACCGACAGCCGCAGGTGCAACTGCGTATCTGGCGGCTGACGCTGCGCGATGTGAATCGACACCTCGCCTTTCTGGGTGAATTTGACGGCATTACCCACCAGATTGGCCAGCACCTGGCGCAGCCGCAGCGGGTCGCCATGCACAGCCCAGGAAGACTCGGGCGGCGTGAAGTACGCGTTGAATGCCAGCCCCTTGTGCTGCGCCGGGCGCGCAAACATCTGCACTACATCTGCCACCAGGTCGGCCAGGTCAAAGTCAATGTGCTCCAGCGTCATGTGGCCTGATTCGACTTTGGAAAAGTCCAGAATGTCGTTGATCACACCCAGCAAATGTTGCCCCGAGCTTTGCGCCGTTTCAGCCCAAAGGCGTTGCTCAGATGTCAGCGGACTATTGATGAGTAGCTCGGTCATGCCCATCACGCCATTCATCGGGGTACGAATCTCGTGGCTCATGGTGGCCAGAAATTCGCTCTTGGCCTGACTGGCTGCTTCGGCCAATTCCTTGGCCCGCTGCAGGTCGGCAGTGCGCCTCGCCACTTCGTCCTCCAACTGGTCGCGCTGCCGAGCCAGGCGGGCCTCGCGGTCCTGTATCTGAGTCAGCATGGCGTTGAAGCCCTCGGCCTGAAGGTTCAGCTCTGTGATGCTGCTGGGGGGCGCTCGCTCACTGTAGTCCAAACTGTTGGTCACCCGTTGCATCAGCACGTTCAGCGCTTCAAGGGGTTTGAGCAGCACCGCATTCATACGCCACAACAACACGCTGCTGACCCACAAACCCAGCGCGGCCGCCAGCAAGGTGACCAAACCACGCAAAAGACTCGCCTCGTACACCCGATTCAGACTGACCGCCATCACCAACTGGCCCGATGACTCACCTCTGAAATATACCGGTTCGACCAGGCGAAGGTGGTCAACATACATGCTCAGTGGACGCGCCCCTGCACCGCCAGGCAGCGCTGCAAGATTTGAAAAATCGGCCGCGGGCGCGAGCCTGGCAAAAACTGCCCGATGAAAAAAAGACGTTGCCATGTCGGCATTCAAGAAGATGGCCAGTCGGCTGCCATCCTTGGCGTAGAGCGCGGCGCTCAGTACCTTGGGTGAAAGCTGCAGCGACTTCAACAGCGAAGTGGCGGCGTCTGCGTCGTTGAACATCAGGGGCGCTGCCGAGTTTTCAGCCAACAACTGGGCCTCGGTGCGGCTGCTGCCCACCAAATCGACCAGGTCGATCGCCGCACTGCTAATGACAAGGATGCAGGCCACCAAACCGATCGCCCACGCCATGACATGCCTGTTGATGCCTTGCAGCCGGTTGCCAAGCGTGGCTTGCTTTGCGGTCACAGAATCATCCCGGTGACCAGGTCCTGTAGCATTTCCTCTTGTGCGATGAACCTGGCCAAAAGACGCCCCAGCGCGGGGTTGAATTTGACGGACAACTGCTTTGAGCTGCGCGTCATAGCCGACACAGGAGTGAAACAGTTGCATGTCGCCATGGTGGTTTCGCGCCTAAATTTGGGATAAATCACTTAGCAAGGGTCATTCATCGAATTTATATATTTGTCGCACCGCACAGTTTGCGGCTGGACCTCACCTGACGAATTGAAATGATAACAATCATGTTAGCCCAATTCGATTATTTTTAACAAAGCAACTAAAAGCTGCGCCCCGCCAGCAAGCCCTGACGTTCAAATCGCTCGCTTTGCTGGATTGAAACGAGCCTATACCCTACTTCTGGTTGATCTGCGCCTGCAGCGCCAGATAGTCGGGCAGGCGCTCACCGCCCAGCGCCACCGCGCGGGCAATGGCCTGGCTGGCCTCGGCGCGGCGCCCCAGTTCCATCAGCACTTGCGCCAGATTGTTCCAGCCGTCGGCAAAGTCAGGGTGTTTGACAACCGTCTGGCGGTAGGCTTTTGCGGCGTCCTCGCGCTGCCCCAGCGCGTAGGCACTGTTGCCCGCGCCCAGCAAGGCAGCGCGCTCATCCGGCCAGCGCTGTAGCGCGGCAGCAAACGCTTGCTGCGCACCACGTGCATCGGTGCGCTCCAGCGTGGCGGCGGCAGCGCTGTAAACCTGGGGTTCGGCGGTAGCGGGCAGTTGCCCGGGCTGTAGCGCCAGCATGGCCCAATATTGCCCACGCGCCCAGGTGCGCTCAAACGCTCTCAGCGAAATTTCCATGCGCGCCGTGCGCCCGGAATGCAGCAGCAGCACATGGCGCGCGCGGTCATAGCCCATCACCACGGCGTAATGCCAGACCGGGTAAATTGGAAACGCCAGATTCTGGAACACCAGCACCGGGTTGCCCGCCGCCACTTCGCGCATGACAGCTTCGATGCTGGGCTGCAACGGGTAAGCCAGCAAGCCTTGCCGGCGCGTGGCGGCCATCATTTCAGGCTGCAATGAGCCTTGCCGACCTGGCAGGTAAACCTGCTCCACCAAAGTTTCAGGGGCAACCCTGACACCGGCTGTATTGGCCACCATGGCCAGCGCGGCCGGGCCGCACTCATAGTCTTCCTGCGGAAAAAACGGCACTTGAGAAAGCTCTGCCTGCTTTGGCAAGTCTACTGGCCAGCGCGCATCAAGCAGCGCCACCTGGGGTGTGGCGCAGCCGCTCAGCAGCAACACCAAGCAAACAAAAACCCCCGTCAAAACGGGGGTTCGCAGACGTTGCAGCCAAGCGGTCATCGCACCGATCGTGTGAACGGAAACACCTTGGTCAGGCCCATGATGTCGGTGATCAACAGCACAATGAACACGGTAAACAGGATGCCCAGCACATCGCCACCGGCCGGCGCCTGGTCTATGCGGCCAGCGAGCTGGGCCACTTCGCCATCAGACATGGCAGCCACGCGTTCAAGAGCGGCTTGTGCGGTGACACCCTGGCCGAGCATGGCTTGACGAACGTCGTCGCGCGCCAAAAATTGGTTCACGCTGGCGCGGCTGTCGCCCAATGTGCTGACAGCAGCAGGCGCCGTGATTTCTTCAGTCGCCACGATACGGGCTTGCGCGCTGAACGGCAAACCGGCCGTGGTAAGGCAGACGATCATGCTTGCGGAAACGAATTTTTTGAGGCTTTTCATGGTTTCTCTTTTTGGTTGGGTCGAAAAAATGCGATTCAATCTGCATGACGTTGCAACGTCAAGTTGATTTACAACTTGACACATCAAAAAGCGCAAAAGAGAGTCAGTTGGCGTTGGCTGTAGTCGCCATCACCTCACCCAGACGAATCGCCCCGCCCGGTTGCCATTGCGGGTTGAACTCGAGCCCGCCTTGCGGGAACAGCATGACGACCGTGGAGCCAAGCAGAAATCGCCCCATCTCTTCGCCCTGCCTGAATACCACGGGCTTGTCGTCATAGCGCCACTCGCTGAGTCGCCCCGGGCGCGGCGCATTGACCGCGCCATGCCAGGTGGTGGCTATGCTACCGACAATGGTGGCGCCCACCAGCACCAGCACAAACGGCCCACGCTCGCCTGCAAACACACACACCACGCGCTCGTTGCGGGCAAACAAGCCGGGCACGCCGCGCGCGGTGGCAGGGTTGACAGAAAACAGGTCGCCCGGCACGTAAATCATGCGCGTCAGCCGCCCGGCGCAGGGCATGTGGATGCGGTGGTAGTCGCGCGGGCTCAGGTACAAGGTGGCAAAGTAGCCGTTGTCGAACTGCGCTGCCAAAGCCGCGTCGCCACCGACCAGCGCAGTGCTACTGTAGTGATGGCCTTTGGCCTGGAAGAGTTGCTGGCCTTCGATGCAGCCAAACTGGCTGATAGCCCCATCAACCGGGCAAATCAGCGCAGCCTGCGCCAGCGGCCTGGCACCAGTTTTGAGGGCGCGGGTGAAAAAGTCGTTGAAACTGGCGTAGCTGGCGATGTCGGGGTTGGCCGCTTCAAGCATGTTGACGCGGTAACGCTGCACAAACCAGGTGATCAAGCGGGTTGTCAGCGCGCCACCCTGGGCCCGCGCGATGCGTCCGGCTAGCAAAGTAATGGCTTGCTTGGGCAAAAGGTACTGCGGCAGCACAGCAAAACGGGCGGACATGAAGGGCTACTTGTAGAACGGTTTGTGGGAAAAATCAAAAAACTGGCGGGCAAGTCAGGGATTCTACGCAGACGTTTTCGGATGTATGCCTGCCACAATCAAATGATGTCCATTGTCCGCATCCCTCCCATTCAATGCCTGCTGACGTTTGAGGCGCTGGCGCGCCTGCGCAGCGTGACCCAAACCGCCGAAGAACTCTGCGTAACACCCAGCGCGGTCAGCCATCGCGTCAAGCAACTGGAGCAAATTATTGGTACCAAGCTGTTTGGCCGGGCCGATTTTTCACTCACCATCGAGGGGGTGGAATACCTGGCACATGTGCGCGACGGTCTTTGCATGCTGCAAAAGTTTCCGGGCGCCGCCGCCATGCCGGGCAAACGCAAGCTGCGCCTGGCGGTCACGCCCACCTTTGCCCGCGCCATTTTGATTCCGCGCCTGCGCCAATTCACCGAAGCCTACCCCGAGATTGACCTGACGCTGCAAATCTCGATTCCACTGCTCGACGTGGTGGCAGAAGATGCCGACCTGATGATCCGCTTTGGCACCGGGCGCTACGCCGATGTAGAGCACGTGTGCGTGCTCAAGGACGAGGTCACGCCATTGGCCTCTCCCGCCTTTGTGCGTGAGCACGGGCCGTTTGACGTGGCGCAAGACCTCGACGGTGAAGAATTGCTGCGCAGCCCGCTGGAGCCCTGGCGCACCTGGTTTGCCGCCCGTGGCCTGGATTGGCCCGAACCCACCGAGGGCTCGCAGTTCAATGATGTAGGCCTGATGTGCGACGGTGCGGCGGCCGGCATGGGCATTGCCCTGATTCGCGTCAAACTGGCTGTGCCCTGGCTGGAAAACGGCTTGCTGGTGCGCTTGGGCACCAGCGAAGAATACACCAGCAACATCCCCAGCCCGCACGCGCATTATCTGTGCTGGCGCACCGGCATGATGGAGCGCTGGGAATGTGTCGCCTTTGCCGATTGGCTCAAACAGACGCTGGTTTAACCGGCCCGGTTCACCAGAACATAAAGGTGCCGACCTTGGCAGGCACCAGCCGCCAGCTGCCAAGGCCTGGAGATGGCGGGCTTGCTGAAATCATCCAGCCCCGCTCAAAATTGCTGTCAATAAACGAGGAAAGCACCATGCCCAAATTTGCTGCCAATCTGAGCATGCTTTTTACCGAGTTGCCTTTTCTTGACCGTTTTGCAGCCGCTGCCCGCGCCAACTTCAAGGCGGTGGAGTTTCAGTTTCCGTACGCATTTGATGCCGCCGACATCAAGCAGCGCCTCGATGCCAACGGCCTTGCCTTGGTGCTGCACAACCTGCCCGCGGGCGACTGGGACGCCGGTGAACGCGGCATTGCCTGCCACCCTGACCGGGTGGGCGAATTCCGCGCGGGCGTGGCCACGGCAATCCACTATGCCACCGCGCTCGGTGTAAACCAGCTCAACTGCCTGGCTGGCAAGGCACCTGCGGGGGTGAGTGACACCCTGCTGCGCAGGACCTTGGTCAACAACCTCAAATTTGCGGCGGCCGAGCTCAAGGGCGCAGGTTTACGGCTGCTGATTGAGCCCATCAACCACTTTGACGTTCCCGGCTTTTACCTGAACTACACAGCGCAGGCGCTGACCATTCTGGACGAAGTGGATGCGGACAACGCCTTGGTGCAGTACGACATTTACCACGCGCAACGCATGGAAGGCGAGCTGGCCAGCACACTGCAAAAGCAGCTGGCGCGCATTGGCCACATTCAGTTGGCCGACAATCCGGGCCGCCACGAGCCAGGCACCGGCGAGATCAACTACCCGTTTTTGTTCGCCCACCTGGACCGCATTGGCTACAACGGCTGGATCGGCTGCGAGTACAAACCCGCAACCACGACCAATGCCAGTCTGAGCTGGCGCGAGCCGCTTGACGCCTGAACCTCTCGTCTTTTTTCAAGGAATCCCATCATGATCACACCCTCTGTCAATATCGGCCTAGGCATCATGAGTGCATCCAGGGCCGAGCACCGCATCGCCTCAAGGATTTGCGGGGCTTTGCACCACCCAGCCCTGGTGCGGGTGCCGGCGGGCATGGCCAATTTCGAGATCGGCCAATCATGAAGCCGCGCGACCTGCTACGCCAGATGTTTGATGCGGCTGTTGCCAGCGCCCAACCCGCCCTGTGCCTGCCGCCGCACCTGCCAGCGCCCGAGTCGCTGGGCCAAGGGCGGCTGGTGGTGATTGGCGCGGGCAAGGCGTCTGCCGCCATGGCCCGCGCGCTAGAAGACCATTGGCATGGGCCTTTGAGCGGCCTGGTGGTGACACGCTATGGCTATGCCGTGCCTTGCAGCCGCATCGAGATCGTCGAGGCCGCGCACCCGGTGCCCGACCAGGCCGGTTTGCAGGCGGCACAGCGGATGCTGGAAACGGTCAAAGGGCTCAGCGCGGATGATTTGGTGCTGTGCCTGATTTCGGGTGGCGGCTCAGCGCTGTTGCCGCTGCCGCTGCCCGGCTTGCGCTTGCAAGACAAGCAAGACGTCAACCGGGCGCTGCTGGCCTCGGGCGCGACCATCAGCGAGATGAATTGCGTGCGCCGCCACTTGTCCGGCATCAAGGGCGGTCGACTGGCTGCCGCGTGCCACCCAGCGCGGGTGCTGACGCTACTGATCTCTGACGTGCCCGGTGACGACCCGATCAACATTGCCTCTGGGCCCACGGTGGCCGACCCCAGCACCTGTGCCGAGGCGTTGGCCATTGCGCAGCGCTACGGCATTGCGTTACCCCAGCGGGCACGGCACCTGCTGGAAAGTGGCGAAGGCGAGTCCGTCAAGTCCGGCGACTTGCGGCTGGCGCGCGCCGATGTGCGCATGATTGCCACGCCACAGATAGCGCTGGAGGCTGCTGCCGCCGTGGCGCGCGCGGCCGGTATTGCCGCGTACATCCTGGGCGATGCGCTCGAAGGTGAAGCGCGCGACGTCGGCAAGGTACTGGCGGCTGTGGCGCATCAAGTGGTCAAACACGGCCAGCCATTTGCCGCGCCTTGCGTGCTGCTCTCAGGCGGGGAGACCACGGTGACGGTGCGCGGCACAGGCCGTGGCGGGCGCAATGTGGAGTGCCTGCTGGCCATGGGCATTGCGCTCGATAGCCTGGCGCGGGTCCATGCGCTGGCGGGCGACACCGACGGCGTGGACGGCCAGGAGGAAATTGCCGGCGCGTTGCTGACACCCGACACGCTGGCCCGTGCTTGGACGCTCGGGCTCAAACCGCGTGACATGCTGGCCAACAACGACGGTCATGGCTTTTTTGCGGCGCTGGGCGATGCGGTGGTGACTGGGCCCACGCTAACCAATGTGAACGACTTCCGCGCCATCCTGATAGCGGCGCCCTGACCGGCAGGCCGCATTTTTTTCAACCATCGGTTTAAGTTTTCTCGCGCCAGCGGCTTTTAATTTCGCTTAAAGTTCAGGCCCTGTTTTACGTTATCGGACCCAATCCATGAACGCACCCCTCTCTCAAGACAATCTGAACGCCTTGCAGCGCTCAGAGCGCCAGGCATTGGTGGTTAAAACACTGCAGGCATCCTTGCCAGCCCACGCCCTGTTGTGGAACAACGAAGACACCACACCTTATGAGTGCGACGGCCTCACCGCCTACCGCCAGCGCCCGCTGGTGGTGGCGCTGCCTGAAACGCAAGCACAGGTAGCCGCCGTGCTGAAAACCTGCCATGCCCTGAGCGTGCCGGTGGTGGCGCGCGGTGCCGGTACCGGTCTCTCAGGCGGGGCCATGCCCAACGCAGTGGGCGTGACACTGTCGATGGCCAAGTTCAACAAAATCCTCAAGCTCGACCCGATGTCGCGCACGGCGCTGGTGCAGTGCGGCGTGCGCAACCTGTCCATCAGCGAGGCGGCTGCGCCGCTAGGCCTGTATTACGCGCCCGACCCGTCGAGCCAGATTGCCTGCACCATTGGCGGCAATGTGTCGGAAAACTCGGGCGGCGTGCACTGCCTCAAATATGGCCTTACCTTGCACAATATCGTCAAGCTCAAGGGCTTTACCATGGCCGGTGAACCGGTTGAGTTCGGCTCGGACGCGCTGGACGCACCCGGCTACGACCTGATGAGCGTGGTGATTGGCTCCGAGGGCATGCTGGCGGTGGTGACCGAGGTCACGGTCAAACTCATCCCCAAACCGATCCTGGCGCGCTGCATCATGGCCAGCTTTGACGACATCCGCAAAGCCGGCGATGCCGTGGCCGCGGTCATTGCGGCGGGCATTATTCCGGCCGGGCTGGAGATGATGGACAAACCCATGACGGCAGCAGTCGAAGACTACGTGCACGCCGGCTACGACCTGAGTGCAGCGGCCATTTTGCTGTGCGAAAGCGACGGTACACCCGAAGAGGTGGAGGAAGAAATTGGCCGCATGAGCACGGTGCTGCTGGCAAACGGTGCCACAAAAATTGCGGTGAGCCAGAACGAGCAGGAGCGTCTCACGTTTTGGAGCGGGCGCAAAAATGCCTTCCCCGCCAGCGGCCGCATCAGCCCCGACTACATGTGCATGGACAGCACCATTCCGCGCAAACGCGTGGCCGACATTTTGCTGGCCATTGCCGAGATGGAAAAGAAATACCAGTTGCGCTGTGCCAACGTCTTTCACGCCGGTGACGGCAACCTGCACCCGCTGATTCTGTTTGATGCCAACGACGCCGACCAATTGCATCGCTGCGAGCTGTTTGGTGCCGACATTCTGGAAACCAGTGTGGCCATGGGCGGCACCGTGACGGGCGAGCATGGCGTGGGCGTAGAAAAGCTCAACAGCATGTGCGTGCAGTTTTCAGCCGCTGAGAACGAGCAGATGTTTGGCGTCAAGCGCGCTTTTGATCCACAGGGCCTGCTTAACCCGGGCAAGGTCATTCCGACGCTGAACCGCTGCGCTGAGTACGGCAAGATGCTGGTGCGCGGCGGCCAGATCAAGCACCCCGACTTACCCCGGTTCTAACGTGGACGCTGCATGAACGGCCTGCGCGGACTGGCCTGGCTGCTGGCCATGCAATCTGTGGGCGAACTGCTGTCGCGCGGCCTGAAGCTGCCTTTTCCAGGGCCGGTGATCGGCATGCTGCTGTTGCTGGTGGCGCTGCGGCTGCCCTTTGTGCGCGAGCCGGTAGCGGCATGCGCCCATTTTTTGCTTTCACACCTGTCCTTGTTGTTTGTGCCAGTTGGTGTCGGCGTGATGACGCACCTGGGGCTGCTGGGCCAATACGGCGTGCGCATGCTGGTGGTGATTGTGGTGTCCACCTGGATCGGGCTGGCTGTGACGGTGCTGGTCATGCGCGCTTTCAGGGAACAAAACGATGTCTAATTTTGTCGAGCTGTGGGTTTACCTGTCGGCCACGCCACTGTTTGGCCTGACCGCCACGCTGGTGGTTTACGTGCTGGCGCAGGCACTGTATGCCCGGCTGCATCAGGCGGCCTGGGCCAACCCGGTGCTGTGGTCGGTCATCACGCTGGCTAGCCTGCTCACGCTGACGGGCGTGGATTACCCCACCTATTTTTCTGGCGCACAGTTCATCCATTTCCTGCTGGGGCCAGCCGTGGTCGCTTTGGCCTGGCCGCTGTGGGAGCGCCTTGCCGCCCTGCGCCAGCACTGGTTCGCCTTGTTGGCCGGGGCCCTGGTGGGCGGCTTGGCAGCCAGCGGTTCGGCTTTGCTGCTCGGCTGGGCGGTTGGCTTGCCCAATGATGTGGTGCTGTCGCTGGCACCCAAATCAGTCACCGCGCCCGTGGCCATGGGCATTGCCGACAAGATTGGCGGCATCCCGGCGCTGGCTGCGGTGTTTGCGGTGGTCACCGGCATGGTGGGCGCGCTCAGCGGTAAGGCCTTGTTCGGGCTGCTGAAGATTCCAGCAGAAGGCAATGGCTGGATGGCGCGTGGTTTTGCGCTGGGTACGGCCGCGCATGGCATTGGTGCGGCACGGGCCATGCAGGTCAATACTGACGCCGGTGCTTTTGCCGGATTGGCACTGGGCCTGCAGGCGGTGCTGGCGTCGCTGCTGATCCCGCTGCTGTTCCAGTTGTTTTAGCTTTTCATCAAGCCGCTTTTTGCGGCTTGGTAAAGGGCTCGTCATCGTCGATCAATTGCGCGGCCCAAGGCGCCAGCTTGGCTGTGTCGGAGCGTAGCACCTCCTGCTTGACCACCAGAATTTGTGCCGGATGCATGGAAAAACTGCGCAAGCCCATACCCAGCAGCAATTTGGTCATGCTCGCGTCGCCCGCCATTTCGCCACACAGGCTCACCGGCTTGCCTTGGGCGCGGCCCTCGGCAATGGTGTTGGCCACCAGCCGCAAAACCGCCGGGTGCATCGGGTCGTAGAGGTGCGCCACTGACTCGTCGGCACGGTCGATGGCCAGCGTGTACTGAATCAAATCATTGGTGCCGATCGACAGAAAGTCGAAGTATTTGAGAAACACCTTGAGCGTCAGCGCGGCGGCCGGGATTTCGATCATGGCACCGATCTTGACCGGGCCATAGGCCACGCCACGGTTGTCCAGTTGCACGCGGGCGTGGTCGATCAACGCCATGGTCTGGCGAATTTCACGGGCATGCGCGAGCATCGGAATCATCACATTCACCTGACCGTGGGCCGCAGCGCGCAACAAGGCCCGCAGTTGGGTCAGAAACATGGCCGGGTCGGCCAGACTCCAGCGAATGGCGCGCAAACCCAGTGCCGGGTTCAGGTGGGCGTGGTCGCGCGACGTGTCGTCGAGCGGTTTGTCGGCGCCCACATCGACCGTGCGAATCGTGACCGGCAGGCCCTGCATGCCCTCCACGGCACGCCGGTAGGCCTGGTACTGCTCTTCTTCGTTGGGCAGTTTGCCGTGGCGACCCATGAACAGAAATTCGCTGCGAAACAGGCCGACGCCGACGGCGCCGGCTTTTAGGGCGGCGATGGCGTCGTCAGGCATTTCGATGTTGGCCAGCAGTTCCACTTTTTGCCCGTCCAGCGTCACCGCCGGCGTGTGCAACAGCCGCCCCAAGCGGCCGCGCTGGAGTTCACATTGCCGCTGCTTGAAGCCGTATTCCGCCAGGATGATCGGCGAAGGGTCGACCACAGCGACACCTGCATCCCCATCAATCACCACCCAGTCGTCCTGCTGAATCAGGTGACTGCTCAGACGCGCACCGACCACCGCCGGGATGTCCAGGCTGCGCGCCACAATGGCCGTGTGCGAGGTCTTGCCGCCCACATCGGTGATAAAGCCGGCAAAAACGCTTTGCTTGAACTGCAGCATGTCCGCCGGTGACAGGTCATGCGCCACCAGAATCAGGGGCACGTCCACGGTGTCGTCGAGCAACAAATCCTGTTGCGACGTTTTGCGCTCCTGTCGCCCCACCGGCTGGATTAACGGCGACGAAACACCTCGCATGGCGCGCAGAATTTTCTCGGTGATCTGCTCCAGGTCCGCCTTGCGCTCGCGCAAATAGTCGTCTTCCATCTCGTCGAACTGGCGCGCGACAATTTCAAGCTGGGTGGTCAGCGCCCACTCCGCGTTGTAAAGCCGGTCCTTGATCCAATGGCGAACACCCGACGAGAGTTCTTCGTCCTGTAGCAGCATCAGGTGCACATCGAGCAGCGCTGACAGTTCATGCGGGGTGTCTTTGGGCCCCATGCGGGCAATGCTGGCTTGCAGGCGGTGAATTTCTTCCACCACCGCGTCACGGCCATCGCGCACCCGGTTGATTTCCGCTGCAACTTGCTCCGGCTCAATAAAGTAATGCGCAACCTCAAGTCGGCTCGACGCCACCAGCACCGCCCGGCCGATGGCAATGCCGCGCGCCACCGCCAAACCCTGAATGGCAAACGTCATTCACCTTCTCCGAATTTGTCCGCCACCAGATGCAGCAAGTCGTCCATGGCCTGCTGCTCTTGCACGCCATTCGTTTCAATCTCGACCTGCGAGCCCATGCCGGCGGCCAGCATCATCACGCCCATGATGCTTTTGGCGTTAACTCGACGCTCGCCGCGCGATAACCAGACCTCGCACGGAAAGCGGCCGGCCAGCTTGGTCAGCTTGGCTGAAGCACGGGCATGCAGCCCCAATTTATTGCTGATGGTGGTCGTGGTTTTGATCATTTGGTTTTCGTTGCTGATTTTGTGGCGCTGTGACAGCCACCTGCATCACCCCTTGCGTACCGCCAGCGAGCACGCGCGCCACCAAGGCATCCATGGGCTCGTTGCGGTAAGTGATGGCGCGCAGCAGCATGGGCAAATTGACGCCCGCGACCAGTCTGGCGTTGACGCCATCGACCAGTTTTTGCGCCACGTTGCAGGGTGTGGCGCCAAACATGTCGGTCAGCACCAGCGTGCGCCTGGTGTTGAGCAGCGCCATGGTCAAACGGGCGCTGTCAAGGGACTCATCCACCGGGGTATTGGGTTGGACATCGAGCACCGCCAGATTTGCTGCCGCATCCGGGAAAACATGCAGCGCACACTGGCGCAAGGCGGTGGCCAACGGCGCATGTGCAATGATGAAAATTCCGTTATTCATGTCTTTCGCGGGAACTACAGTTCATGGATGGCTTGGGCGTTGACTCAACTGTGTCAACGCGGTTGCTGATTATGACTTTTTTGCAGTCATGAAGAATACGTAGGAAGCCATGGTGCACAGCAAATAGATCAGCATCGCTGCCTGGAAAGCCGCCACATCGGCCCATCCCAGGGCCTGAAAACCATCAACGGCCAGACCGAGACCCCACTGAACGGCAAACACGCCGGAGAAGAGCAGCAAATTGTAAGACGACAGGGCGCGCCCGGCCAGATGGGGCGGGAAAGCCATGGCAACGGCCGGCTGCGCCAAAGAAATAAAGGTGCAGCTCATGCAATACAAGGCCCAAGCCAGGCCGGCCCAAGCGCCAATGGACGAGCCCAGCGCAATGATCAGGGCCAGCAGCACGAAGCTCAAGGGCAGGCCAAGCGCAATCAGGCGGTCGGCGCTGTGGCCGCGGCGCGCCAGCCCGGGGAAGACCATGCCCCAGGCAAAGAAAGTGCCCAGCATGGCCATGTTGAGCCAAAACAAACCAGTGGCCGCTTGCAGCGGGGTAAACCCTGCCACGCGAATCATCCAGGGCGTGACCCACAGGGTCTGCATGGCGATCAGGCCGCCATAAATAAAAAAGGCCATGGGGGCCATTTTTCTAAAGTAAGGGTGTCGCCAGACCTCGGCATAGCTGGGCTTGGCCACAGTCGGGTTTGGTTCAGCGCTGGCAAGGCTCTGCCACTGCGGTGTTTGCCAGGCAATCAGCAGCATGGCCAGCGCCACCAAGATGGCCAGCGCCCAAAACAGCGCGCGCCAGCCAACCAGTGGCAGCAGCCACTGCACTGGCAAGGTGGAGGCCACCATGCCGAACGATCCCGTCATCAGCATCCAGGAGTTGGCACGCATTTGCGATCCTGCAGCGAACCAGCGCCGGTAGCCAGTCAACGGCGCCATCAGGCAGGCGCTGACGCCAACCCCCGTGAGCACGCGCGCCAGCAGCAAGCCGGTGAAACTCTCGGCCATGGCAAAGGCCATGCAGCCCAGCACGGCAACCAGCAGGAAATACAGGATCACTTTTTTGGGGCCATGCCGATCAAGCCACGCACCCAAAGGCAATTGCGTCGCGGCAAATCCAAAAAAATACCCCCCCGCCAGCAGACCCAGCGCCTGCGCATCAAGCGCAAACGCTTGCGTCAGTGTGGGCGACAGGGTGGCCGTGATGGCGCGAATCAGGGACGACAGGAAATAAGCGAAAGCAAACGCCACAAACACCATAACGGCGTGACGCCGCGCTAACAAATTCATCACTGAGCTCGGCGCGCCATCAAGGTCGCAGGGCGCCAAAAACTTTTTGCAGCAGGACGCTGCCGGTGCCCACCGGGTCCTGTCTTATTTTTCTCTCTTCTTCACCAATCATGAAATAGAGGCCATCGAGTGTCCTGGCGGTGACGTACTGTTCAATCGAGACCTGGTCGCCTCTGAGCAAGCCCATGCCTGCAGCTTTGCCGGCGATCAGGTTGTATTGATCTGCCAAATTGACTTGCGCGGTCACCTTAGTCACCACGGGCAAAAATTTTCGGCTCAATGGCTGCCGCGTTTTTTCGGCGAAAAAACCCGTCACCGACGTGTCGCCACCAGTCAGGATTTTTTTGGCATCTTGCACGTTCATGGATTTAACGGCGCTCATCAGCATGTCACGTGCCAGCGGCACAGACGTTTCTGCCGCGTGGTTCATGGCCACGATCAATTCTTCCAGGCGAGCGCCCTGACCGAAGCTGCGCAACAACTTGGCGGGGCTCTCCAGGTACTTCGGCAAGGGAATACGAACCTTGTCGTTGCCCAAGAACCCGTTGGGCTGACCCAGTTGCTGGACCGCCGCAATGGCACCCTTTTCAAGCGCCAGCTTGAGCCCCTGCGAGGCCTGGTCGTTACTGAGCTCATTGACCGACAGCGCATTCGCCGTTGATCCGAGTCCCAAGCTTGAAGTTACCAGCAGCGTGGCTGAAAAAGAGCCAAACCGGCGTCGATTCATAAACCTGTCCTGGATCGCACATAAGAGCGCAATATTTTGACGCCGCTCAGGTTTGGGGCCATGTCCAACCATACCGCCCGGATCACTTGGCGCGGAAGTCGTCGTGGCAAGCCTTGCACGCAGCGCCAGTGGCATTGACAGCCACCTTGATGGTGTCGAGGTTGCCAGTTTTTGTTGCTGTTGTCAGCTTGCTCATTTCGTCCTGCAATTTTTTGGCGTAGTCATCAAACTTGGCCTTATCAGACCAGATTTCAGCTTTGGCCTTGGTATCGCCCTTGTCGGTTCCCGGACCGAAGCCGGCCCAGGGCAGATCGGCCATGAATTCGGCAACCACGCCACTCTCCACTGCCAACTTTGCATCAAACGGCGCTCTGCCAGCGGCCATATTTGCCACGCGGCCAAAATTCTGCTGCATCACAAACAAGGCGCTTTTCCGGTACTTGATGGCATCTTCGGCTTTGGCAAATTGTGCCGAGGCGGGTACGGCCAAGACCAATGCTGCGCCAGCCAGAACGTAAGCGATGAGTTTTTTCATGGAGGTCCTTTCGTCGTTAAACTAAAACAAGTTGGATGCGAAGTGTATGAGAAATTTTTTAAGGAGGTACCGGCTGTGCTTGTTCGTGTCTGGGACGCCCCGACGCGCCTGTTTCACTGGGCGCTGGTAGCTTGTTTTATCGGCCTGTTCGTCACCAGCCAAGTCGGTGGAAGTGCCATGGTCTGGCATTTCCGGTTTGGCTATAGCGTCTTGACCTTGCTGCTGTTTCGCCTCATGTGGGGGCTGCTGGGCGGACACTGGTCGCGCTTTGCTACATTTCTGGTGGGACCCAAGGCGATATGGCGCTACCTGCGCGGGCAAGGCATGCCACACCACGGCGTCGGTCACAACCCGTTGGGCGCCTTGTCGGTCATCGCCATGTTGGTGTTCCTCGCCTTACAAATCACCACCGGGTTGATGAGTGATGATGAAATTGCCAACGCTGGCCCGCTGACCCGCTACGTGTCCTCGACCTGGGTCGGCAATGCCACGTATTACCACAAGGCAATTGGCAAATTTCTTTTGCTGGGCTTGGTGGCTTTGCACCTGTCTGCCATCGCTTATCATTTTTTTGGCAGAAAAGAAAATCTGGTCAAGCCCATGATCACGGGCGACAAGACGCTTGACTTTGCCGCACCCAGCGCACGCGACAGTTGGTCTGATCGAAGCCGTGCCGCGCTGATTTTTTTAGTCTGCGTGGGCTTGGTGAGCGGCGCCGTCATCGGCCTGAACGGTTAGAGTCTTTACATGACTTCTGAACCCACACCCATAGAAGCGATTGAATCCGTGGGTGATATCGATGCTGTTCGCGCACTGTTCAAGGAGTACGCTGACAGCTTGGAAATTGATCTGGGTTTCCAGAATTTTGAGGCAGAACTCGCCGACCTACCCGGCGACTATGCGCCTCCGCGCGGCGCCCTCTTTTTGGCTCGTACAGCCAATACCATGGTGGGTTGCTGCGCGCTGCGCCCACTTGACACGGTAGATTACCCAAATGCCTGCGAGATGAAACGTTTGTATGTACGCCCGGGCTTGCGTGGCAAGGGTTTGGGTCGGCGTCTGGCCGAAGCCGTTTTGTTAGCCGCCAGCCAAGCCGGCTACGCCTACGTGCTGCTGGACACGCTCAGTGAAATGGAGACTGCGCGTGCCATGTACCAGGAGCTTGGGTTTGTGGAAGTTGCGCCCTACTACTTCAACCCTATCGAAGGCGCCCACTACCTGATGGCGCGGCTTTGATCAGGCCTTGGCTTGTGCCAACATGGTGGGCGCATCGCTGACCTCGAATTTACCGGGGGCCTCAATGTTGAGCGTGACCACTTTGCCATTTTTGACCAGCATCGAATAGCGATTGCTGCGCAAACCCAGACCCTTGCCGGTCAGGTCGAGCGTCAAGCCAGTGGCCTTGGCAAACACCGCATCGCCATCGGCCAACATGCGCACCTTGTCACCAGTCTTCTGGTCGCGCGCCCAGGCGCCCATGACGAAAGCGTCGTTGACGCTGACGCACCAGATTTCATCCACACCAGCGGCCTTGAGAGCGTCAAAATTGGCCAAATAACTCGGCACATGCTGCGCCGAACAGGTAGGCGTGAAGGCGCCTGGTAAAGCGAACAACGCAATGGTCTTGCCAGCACTGGCCGCCACCACATCGACCGGATTGGGGCCGATGCTACAACCGCCACCTTCTGTTTCATGGAATTCCATCAGCGTTGCTGCGGGTAACTGGTCACCGACTTTGATCATGTAAAACTCCTGATTTGATTGACACGGGTAAAAAAAAACGACTCAGCATTGTGAGTCGTTTCCTAAAGAGCTGACTAGCAGCCTGTCCAAAGACTTAAACCAAAGAGGCCTTTTGCACTAGGCGAGTTGCCACCCAGTTCTTGGTCTTGGAAATGGGACGGCTTTCGGTGATTTCAATCATGTCGCCCATTTTGTACACGCCATTTTCATCATGGGCGTGGTATTTGCTGGACTTGCCAACGATCTTGCCGTAGAGCTCGTGCTTGACGCGGCGCTCAATCAGCACCGTCACCGTTTTTGCACGCTTGTCGCTGACCACCTTGCCAATCAAGGTGCGCTTGAGGGATGTTTTAGCTTCCGTCATGTTTCGCTCCTTATTTGGCGGATGGAACAGCAACTTGCTTTTCGACCAGAATGGTCTTGGCGCGAGCGATGTCACGACGTGCTGAACGCAGCGTGGCTGTATTGTTGAGTTGTTGGGTCGCTTTTTGCATGCGCAAGCCAAAGTGTGCTTTTTGCAGCGCTTTGACTTCGGCCTGCAAACCGGCGACGTCTTTTTGGCGTAATTCAGTCGTTTTCATATCAATTTCTCCTGATTACTGGCCGATCATGCGCGACACAAAGGTGGTACGCAGCGGCAATTTGGCAGCTGCCAAACGAAACGCTTCACGAGCCAATTCTTCGGTGACACCCACGATTTCAAACACGATCTTACCGGGCTGAATTTCAGCCACGTAATATTCGGGGTTACCTTTGCCATTACCCATCCGCACTTCGGCGGGCTTTTGGGAAATGGGCTTGTCAGGAAACACGCGAATCCAGATCCGACCGCCACGCTTGACGTGACGTGAAACAGCACGACGTGCTGCTTCGATCTGACGCGCCGTCAAACGGCCTCGATCAATACATTTCAGACCAAAATCACCAAAAGCAACCGAGCTACCCCGAGTTGCGATACCGGTGTTACGGCCCTTTTGCTCTTTGCGGTACTTGCGACGAGCGGGTTGCAACATAATTATTCTCCTTTACCGTCAGCTGCTGCAGCGGCTGGCGCGGCTACCTTGCGGACGCGCTGAACGGTGGGTTTGGCATCGGCTCCAAGAGCCGCTGCGGGTTTGTCACTGCCATCGGCAGGGGCGGCGTTGCTGCCCATCGGACGACGTGCACCACGGGGTGCAGGACGGTCTGAACCAGGACGGCCACCGCGGTCATCACGACGCGGACCACGCGGGCGACGCTCGTCGTCCGGACGCGGTGTTTCCACAGCCGGGAGATCGTTGCGACCCAAGGTATCACCCTTGTAAACCCAGACCTTGACACCGATGATGCCGTAGGTGGTATGCGCTTCCGAGGTGCCATAGTCAATGTCGGCACGCAGGGTGTGAAGCGGCACACGACCTTCGCGGTACCACTCGCAACGGGCGATTTCAATGCCGTTCAAACGACCCGACGACATGATCTTGATGCCCAGGGCACCTAAACGCATGGCGTTTTGCATGGCGCGCTTCATGGCCCGACGGAACATGATGCGTTTTTCGAGCTGTTGCGTGATCGAATCAGCAATCAACTTGGCATCGATTTCGGGCTTGCGCACTTCTTCGATGTTGACAGCCACAGGCACGCCCAACTGGCGAGCCAGTTCGCGCTTGAGGTTTTCGATGTCCTCGCCTTTTTTACCGATCACAACACCCGGACGAGACGAGTAAATGGTGATGCGGGCGTTCTTGGCAGGGCGCTCGATCAAGACGCGCGAAACCGACGCGTTCTTGAGTTTGGCCTTAAGGTACTCGCGCACCTTGATATCTTCCGCCAGCATGCCGGCGAAATCACGGTCATTGGCATACCAACGCGATGCCCAGTTGCGGCTGACCGACAGGCGGAAGCCGGTTGGATGGATTTTTTGTCCCATATCTTGCTGGCCTCTTTCAGTTACCAACCGTCACGTACACATGGCACGTGGGTTTTCTGATTTGGTTGCCACGACCTTTTGCGCGGGCCGTGAAGCGCCTGAGCGATGTACCTTGCTCGACGTAGATGGTTTTCACCTTCAGCTCGTCGATGTCGGCACCATCGTTGTGTTCAGCGTTGGCAATGGCTGACTCCAGAACCTTCTTGATGATTCCCGCAGCTTTTTTCTGCGTGAACTGCAAAATGTTCAGAGCCTGATCCACCTTTTTGCCGCGGATCAAGTCCGCGACCAGACGGCCTTTGTCGACCGAGAGACGAACGCCCCGAAGGGTTGCACGTGTTTCCATGGTCAACTCCTTATTTCTTTTGGACTTTTTTGTCCGCAGGATGGCCCTTGAAAGTACGGGTCAGAGCGAACTCACCCAACTTGTGGCCAACCATTTGGTCAGTGATATACACAGGCACATGCTGCTTGCCATTGTGCACAGCAATGGTCAGTCCGATGAAATCGGGCAAAACCATTGAACGACGCGACCAGGTCTTGATCGGCTTTTTGTCCTTGTTGGCCACGGCCTTTTCGGTCTTGGCGACCAGGTGCTGGTCTACAAAGGGACCTTTTTTGAGAGAACGAGTCATTTACCTACCCCTTACTTCTTGCGACGCGACACGATCATGACCTGCGTGCGCTTGTTGTTACGGGTACGGTAACCCTTGGTCAAATTACCCCAAGGATCGACGGGATGACGGCCTTCGCCGGTCTTACCCTCGCCACCACCATGCGGGTGATCCACTGGGTTCATGACCACACCGCGAACGGTCGGACGAATCCCCATCCAGCGCTTGACACCGGCTTTACCCAAACGGCGCAGGCTGTGTTCTTCATTGGCAACCTGGCCCAAAGTGGCGCGGCAGTCAATGTTGATCTTGCGCACTTCACCAGAGCGCATACGCACTTGGGCATAGGCACCTTCGCGGGCCAGCAGCGTCGCGGACGCGCCAGCAGAACGAACCACCTGCGCACCCTTGCCAACTTGAAGTTCGACGCAGTGAATGATCGAGCCCACCGGAATGTTGCGGATCGGCAAGGTGTTGCCAACACGAATCGGCGCCTCGGAGCCACTCATGATGGAACTACCCACCTCAAGACCACGCGGTGCAATGATGTACTTGCGCTCACCGTCGGCGTAACACACCAAAGCGATATGTGCAGAACGGTTAGGGTCGTATTCAATACGCTCGACCTTGGCCGCAATGCCGTCCTTGTTGCGAAGGAAATCGACAACACGGTAGTGATGCTTGTGACCACCGCCTTTATGGCGAGTGGTGATGTGACCGTTGTTGTTACGGCCCGCTTGTTGAAACTGAGGTTCCAACAACGGCGCGTAAGGCTCACCCTTGTGCAGGTGGTCACGCGAGATCTTCACCATGCCACGACGGCCAGGTGAAGTCGGTTTCATTTTGATAACAGCCATGATTAAGCAGCCTCCCCACCAAGGTTCAGTTCTTGACCTGGTTTGAGCATGACGTATGCCTTGCGCACGTTGTCACGGCGCCCGATCGACTTGCCAAAACGCTTGGTCTTGCCTTTGGTATTGACCACAGAAACGCCCTTGACTTCAACTTTGAACATCAATTCAACCGCCGCCTTGATTTCGGGCTTGGTTGCGTCCTGTAGCACCTTGAAGGTCACAGCATTGCTTTTCTCGGATGCCATCGTTGCCTTTTCAGACACGATCGGCGCAACCAAGACCTGCATTAGGCGACCTTCATCGAATTTAAGATTTTGGAAACCGTGGCTCATGCGAACATCTCCTGGAGTTTGCCCATGGCAGCCTTGGTCACCAGCACCTTGCGGTAATGTACCAATGACAAGGGGTCAGCGTAGCGAGGCTCAACCACCAGCACGTTCACGAGATTGCGTGAAGCGAGGTAAAGGTTTTCATCAACCTCGTCTGAAATCACCAACACCGAGTCAAGGTTCATGGCCTTGAACTTGGATGCCAGCGCCTTGGTCTTGGGGGAATCCACTGTGAGTGAATCCACCACTGCCAAACGGCCTTCGCGTGCGAGCTGCGAGAAAATGGAGGCCATGCCGGCCCGGTACATCTTCTTGTTGATCTTGTGCGCGAAATTTTCGTCAGGCATGTTCGGGAAAATCCGACCGCCGCCACGCCACAACGGCGATGACGTCATACCTGCGCGAGCACGACCGGTACCTTTTTGTTTAAAAGGCTTCTTGGTCGAGTGACGCACTTGTTCGCGGTCTTTCTGAGCGCGTGTGCCTTGGCGGGCATTGGCTTGAAAAGCGACCACAACCTGGTGAACCAGGTCTTCGTTGTAGGCGCGACCAAATACAGTTTCAGGCACATCCAGCTTGGAAGCTACCTGACCTTGGTCGTTGAGGAGTTCGAGCTGCATCAGTTCGCTCCTTTCGCGGGTGCTGGTTGAGATTTGACGGCGGGACGCACGGTGACAAAACCGCCAGCCGAACCGGGGATTGCGCCCTTGATCATCAGCAGTTGACGCGTTTCGTCGACGCGAATCACATCGAGGTTTTGCGTCGTGACCAAATCGTCACCAAGGTGACCGGTCATGCGCTTGCCAGGAAACACGCGGCCCGGATCTTGCGCCATACCGATGGAACCCGGCACATTGTGCGAACGGCTATTGCCGTGCGACGCGCGTTGGGATTTCATGTGGTGACGCTTGATGGTGCCAGCAAAGCCCTTACCAATGGTCGTGCCCTGCACGTCCACTTTTTGGCCGACTGCAAAGACAGCCGTCACGGGCACTGTAGCGCCTGCAGCGTATTGGGAAGCCGTTTCTGCGGGAACACGGAACTCGCGGATAACCTCACCAGCTTCAACCCCCGCCTTGGCGAGGTGGCCAGCGGCCGGCTTATTGACACGCGAAGCTTTACGCGCACCAAATGTCACTTGCAAAGCGACATAGCCGTCATTCTCTTGGGTTTTGACCTGGGTCACGCGGTTGTTTGACACATCGACCACGGTCACGGGAATCGAAATTCCCTCATCCGTGAACAAACGCATCATGCCAACTTTGCGCCCCAGCAACCCTAAGTGATTGCTAAGACTCATTGTTTTCTCCGTAACTTTCACCGGTGCAACTTCAATTGGCTGCACACGTTTTTGTGTGAAAGACTGTTAATAAAACTCTGCCGGCAAGACTGGCATTTCGGCAGAGCCAGCTAGTATAACGCAACTTGTCAATCAGGCAAGCTAAAACCGAACTCAAAAGAAGCGCTTTGCACCCGTTCTGGGTGTTAAGCGCCACATTTTTTACTGCAACTTGATTTCGACATCGACGCCAGCAGGCAAATCGAGTTTCATCAGGGCATCCACGGTTTTGTCCGTTGGATCAACGATGTCCATCAGACGCTGGTGCGTGCGAATTTCCAACTGGTCACGACTGGTCTTGTTGACGTGGGGTGAACGCAGAATGTCAAAACGCTTCATGCGCGTCGGCAACGGCACGGGGCCCTTGACGATGGCGCCAGTTCGCTTGGCGGTGTCAACAATCTCAGCGGCCGACTGGTCGATCAGTTTGTAATCAAATGCCTTCAGGCGGATGCGGATTTTTTGTTTCGTTGCCATAGTTGTTCCTTATGCAATCACCTTGGCCACCACACCAGCGCCGACGGTACGACCGCCTTCACGGATGGCGAAGCGCAGGCCTTCTTCCATGGCGATCGGGGCAATCAACTTGA
>PFUD01000153.1 GCA_002789915.1 Comamonadaceae bacterium CG_4_9_14_3_um_filter_60_33
AGCTTTGCGAAGACAATCGGTTCAGGGGGCGTTGTGTTGTGCTGCAACCAGGCCAATACCCTTCGATGAAGGCGATGGGTCTGAACGACCGCGTTACCTCGGTGCGCCTCGCTAGCCGCGATGCGCGGGATGACGAAAACCGTTATGCGCCAGCCGCAGCCGTCGGACAGGTCACTTTCTACGAGCGCGATGGTTTTGCCGGCCGTTCTTTCACCACGGTTCAGTCGATCGATAACTTTACGCAAAACAACTTCAGCGACCGCGCCTCTTCGGTTGTGGTGGCGGGCGGCCCCTGGGAGCTCTGTGAAGACGTTCGTTACGGTGGCCGATGCGTTGTCTTGCGTCCGGGCCAGTATCCATCGATGGCTTCGATGGGTCTGAACGACCGCGTGTCGTCGGTGCGCGCTGTGAGCCAGACCGCGCGCAATGACGGCAATCGTTATGAGCCCCAGCCTGCTGTGTCGCATGACTACCGCCGGCGCAGCAACGAGCAACTTTATGATGCCAACGTGACCTCGGTGCGCGCGGTGGTCGGAACGCCCGAACAACGCTGCTGGGTCGAACCCGGCCAAGTTGCCCAGACCCAAGGTAGCGCCAACATTCCCGGGGCAGTTGTAGGCGCGCTGCTTGGTGGCGTTCTCGGCCACCAGGTTGGCGGCGGAACTGGCAAAGACCTGGCTACAGCCGGCGCCGCGATTGCCGGGGCCGCGTTAGGCGCCAACGTTGGTCGCACCGGGCAAACAGCGCCTGCGCAAGACGTGCAGCGTTGCGAAAACGTTGCCGGTCAGGCGCAAGCCCAGTATTGGGACGTCATTTACAACTTTCGCGGGCAGGAGCATCGCACCCAAATGACCACCCCGCCCGGACCCACCATCACCGTCAACGAGCAAGGCGAGCCGCGCATGTAACGCCTGCTGGGTTCGATCTATCAAAAAAGGGCCCCTTCGGGTCCTTTTTTTGGTTTCACAACCTCGCGTTCGATTTGCGCGCTGCTTGCCAAGCCTTTTGTTCTTTTGTTGGCTTACGGCCGTGCAAACCTCGGCTAAACTGCTTTGGCTGTTTCATGCCACTTTCCCACTGGGAGTACTCTCGTATGTTTGAATTTCTTTTTGGCAGATCGAAGAAAAACCTCAAGCCACCGGCTGTTGTTGAAGCCGTTAACTTTCAGCCGAAGAATAATGAAATTCGGCTTGAGATGGTCCGGTTGGCCTTGAAAAGCGTGCTGCGCCGCTATGGCATTCCCATCCAATGGATCGGCTGCGAGATTGAGCCGATGCCCGCTTCAGGTGACTCTGATGTGTTGCTGATTCAGTTGGTTCTGCTCAAATGGCATGAGGCCTTGATGCGCTACGCATCCGAACTGCAAAAGCAGTTTCTGACCGAAATTCAATTTTTTGACAACACGGCACACGCCACCAATTTTCTCATTGTCTGGAAGTTCGCCCCCGATTGCGGCTGTCCGCATGACAAACTGCCTGAGGCTGCCTTCTGGGCCACAGCGGCAGAAGAGCAGCCGGTGCCTTTGGCACAGTCCGCGTCCGCCACGCCGCTTGCCGCTGCAGCAGCATCGGCCGCCACGTTGGCGCCGCCTGCCGCTATAGCTCCGGCAGCGGTTTTACCTGCTGCAAAATTTGACCTGCCAAAGTCGAAACTTGACGAAGTCGAGGGCGACGACGGTTTCCCTGCAACGCAAATTTTCGAGCAAAAGTGAGCTTGCCCTGGCGCCGTGACCCCGTCACCAGACAAAGCTATTGGCGTTCACCAAACCGTGCCAGTTTGTCCTTGAGCCGTTGCATTTCAAGGCCTGCCGCTTTTTCGCCTTGCATGATGGCCAGGTGGCGGTTTTCAAAATCGACCGAGCCGAGCTTTGAAATATCTGGCCGTATCAAAATATCTGCCGCCGGCTTTTCATAGCGGCGAATCATCTCGCCCATGATGGCCAGGGTTTGCAGCGCCACGTCCACGCTGCTGTCGATGCTGCCGTTGGCCGGTTTGTCGGAAATGTCAACCGCGATGACAAAAGTTGCGCCCATCTCAAAGGCCAGCCTGACCGGCACCGGGCTGGTCAGACCGCCATCGACATACTGGCGCCCGCGAATGCTGACGGGCTGAAACGCCAGTGGAATACTGCTTGAGGCTAGCACCGCCGTGCCGGCATCGCCCGTGCGGAACACGATCGGTTCGCCCGACTGGAGGTCGGTGGCCACGGCGCCAAATTTCTTCGGAAATTTCTCAATGCTTCGCCGAGCCACGGTCGTGTTGATGAATTTGGCCAGCGCATCGCCTTTCATGAGACCGCGATTGGGCATGCCCCAATCGACAAACTGCCATTTGTCAAACGGAATCGCCAACTCCTGCAATTCAAATCCGCTCTTGCCTGAGGCATACAGTGCGCCCACCACCGAGCCCGCGCTGGTGCCGATGACGAGGTCTGGAACGATGCCCTGCGCCTCAAGTGCCTTGATCACGCCGATGTGTGCGAACCCCTTGGCCGAGCCGCCGCCCAGCGCCAGGCCAATGACCGGTTTTGGCTTGGGTGTCGCCACGACTGGCGCAGCGATGACTGAAGGTGGCGTGATAGCCGGCGGCGCGCTGCTGCAAGCGCTCAGGCTGAAAACGATGGCCAGCAAGGTCACCCTTGTCGTCCAACTGGTGTTTGTAAAGTTCATGAGGAATTGGTTTGTGCCTGCTTCGACATCACTTGGCGGGATGCGGTGAAATATGCGTGTCTGCGGCGCGCATTTTAAGGTTGATGGCAACAAAACAATCGGTGAACCAGGCGCAATGGCCGCACCGCAAGCCCTAAAATTTGGCCATGTCTGCCTCCAATCTGCGTCTGTTTTTCATGGGCGACGGCGTGCAGGCCTCCAAGCCCATCGTCTGGGTTATTGGCTTCTTTGCTTTCCTGAACGTTTATTCAATCCAGGCCGTCTTGCCCATGGTGATGGCAGACTTCCATGCGTCTGCGCTGCAAGCGGGCATGACGGTTGGCGCCACCGTGCTGGGCGTGGGGCTGGTCTCACCCGTCATGGGCATGCTGTCTGACGCGTTCGGGCGCCGGGGCATCGTGTGCGTGTCGATGTTTGCCATGACGCTGCCTACGGCCTTGATTCCGTTGGTGCCCAACCTCGACACTTTGATTGCCCTGCGCTTTTTGCAGGGTCTGGCCGTGCCCGGCATCGTGGTGGTGCTGATCGCCTACATCGCCGAAGAATTCCGCGATGGCGGCGGTGTGGCCCGCATGACCGCCACCTACGTGGGCGGCACGGTGATGGGCGGCTTCAGCGGCCGCTTTATCACCGGGCATTTGGGCGACCTGTTTGGCTGGCGCGGCGCCTTTGTGACGTTGGCCATCATGAATTTTCTGGGTGCCTTGCTGGTGGTATGGCTGCTGCCGACCTCGCGTCACTTTGTCGCCAACCGAAACGTGCGCGGGGCGCTTGCCACCCTGTGGCGCCATCTGCACCACAAGCGGCTGATGGCGTCGTGTGCCGTGGGTTTTTGCGTGCTGTTTTCCCTGGTGGGCACATTCACCTACGTCAACTTCTACCTGGCGGCTTCGCCGTTCAATCTCTCAACCGCCGGTTTGGCCAATGTGTTTGCCGTTTACCTGGTGGGCGCGCTGGTGACGCCGCTGGCGGGGCGCCACATTGACCGGCTGGGTTACATGCGCTCGCTGCTTTGGGGCTTGGCCATTTCGGCCAGCGGTTTGCTGTTGACGCTGGTGGCCTCCTTGCCCTTGGTGGTAGTCGGGCTGACCGTGTGCTCGAGTGGCGTTTTTCTGTGCCAGTCAGCCACCATCAGCGCCATTTCAAAGAATGTTACCGAGGGCCGCTCACTGGCGACCGGCCTTTATTACATGAGCTACTACGCGGGCGGCGCAGCAGGCTCCTGGGGCGCCGGCGTGGCGTTCGAGGGCGCGGGCTGGACTGGCTCGGTGATCACCATCGCCCTGGTGCAGGCCCTGGCGGCGGCCATGGTCATGACCGTTTGGCGCCAGAAGGTGCCGAATTGAAGCTGTTCGTTCGTCGGTAAGTGCATCACCATTGACAATTATCACAACGCCCAAAGCGCTGCTGTTTATTCTTCATTCATAGTTAAAAAGCATGAAGTCGGCTGTCAAAGTGGCCGCTTGTCATCGCCTCAATTCATTTTTAACAGCAAGGAGCCATCATGACCAAAAGAGAAGAATACATCGCAAAAATGAAGCTTCAACTCGACGAGTTGGATGCCAGTATGGACCAACTGGAAGCCAAGGCGAAAGACGCCAAGGAAGACGTCCGCGCCAAATACCAGGCAGAAATGGCCAAGCTGCGCCAGCAATCCAAAGTTGCCAAAGACAAGCTTCAAGAGGTTAAAACTGTTGGTGAAGATAAATGGGACGCCGTGGTCGCGGAAATGGAAAAAGTCCGCGACGCGGTGGTCCATTCCTATCGGTACTTCAAGTCACAGTTGTGAGCGGGGGCGGTTGCCCATTATCTGGGCAACTTGCCAGCACAACTCAGGCCGTTTTTCCGGCCAGGTTAAGCCCGACGACGCCCAGCACAATCAGTCCGATGGATGCCAGCTTGAGCGGCGGGAGCTGCTCAGCGAACAAAAAATACCCCACCACGGCCATCAGTGCTGTGCCTGCGCCCGACCAGATCGCATAGACGACGCTGACCTCCATGCGTTTGAGCGTCAGCGACAGCAAATAAAACGAGGCGGCATAGCCCATGACGGTCAAGCTCGCTGGCCCCAGGCGCGTGAACCCGTCAGACGCTTTGAGCGACGCGGTGGCAATCAGCTCGAAAAATATGGCTGAGCCAAGAAGCAGGGCATTTTTCATTGGTATTTCTCTGAAAGTTCTTGCATTTTCCACCGGTTCGCTGGTTGCTCTTGGCGGGCCGACAGACAGCACCCAAACGTCAGTGTGGTGTTGGCTGGACAAGACAGTCAAGCACCAAGCCCACTAGGCATATTTCGTGAATCGGTTCAGCTTGCGTTCATGGGCAGGCGGGCAAGATGCGGTTCAAACCAACCCAAGGAGTTTTTATGAAGCATCTTTTTTCCACCAAATCGCTCGCAGCCGTTGCAGTTGCACTTGGCGCCCTTGCAACGGTTTCGTCTGCACAAGCCCGCAGCGATGTTTATTTTTCAATCGGCGTACAGGTCCCGGGCTTCTATGTGCAGCCAGCGCCTGTTTATGTGCAACCGCCGCAGTTCTACCGGCCTGCACCCATTTTTTACGCGCCTGCGCCCAGCTACTACGCGCCTGCGCCCAGCTATTACCAGCGCCATGACAATGGTCGCCGCTATGGCGCGCAGCATTGGCAACGTTCTGCACCTTACGGTCATCAAAATCGCGATGGCGTCAGGAACCAGCGCGATCGTGACGGCGACGGCTTGCGCAACCGCTACGACCGTCACCAAGACAATCCGTACCGCAGGTAAGCGCGGTCTGGTCTGCGTGCGAACTCAACGCCGAAGCAGGTTCGTAGCGCGCAAGGCCGCGTACCCAATCAACAAACCCACGCAATCCGCCACCCAGTCCAGCCAATCGCCATGCCGCCAACCGCTGAGGTGTTGCATCACTTCGATGACGATACCGAAGAGCGCCAAACCCACCAGCACTTGGCGCGTCTGCCGCGCATAGCCGGTTAGCCCCATATAGGCTAGGGCGGCAAACCCCAGAGCATGCTGGGCTTTGTCCCAAAAGTGGAAGGCCGATGGAATGCGTTCGGCCGGCATGAGCGAAAGCCACAGCGTGGCCAATACCAACGCCCAGAACGCCACCCGCCAGGGCCTGTTGTCACTCATCATCACCATCGGGCAGCACCACATCGACCACAGCGCCAACGGTTTTTGCGGCAACTGTGACGCCCGTGGCAACCACTGTGACAGCGGCATCGGCCACAGCCACCACGGCACAGGCCTGAAGCAGTGTGGCCATGCAGGCTGCAGTGACCAATTTGCAAATAAAACTAAACATGGACAGTCAGGCTGGTTTTAAAAAATCTGTTGTCTTCAGCGCACCACTTTGCGCCACACACTTGCCAGCCACGGCTGCTGTTCGCGCGGCAGGCCTGGCGGGCGGTAGTAATGATCCAACGCCACAAACCCGGCCGATGTGACGTATTCGCGCCAGGACGGCCAATCGTGAAAGGCGCCGTATCGGTCACCGTTCCAGCCCTCCTGCCCGTCGCCGCGTGGGTTTGAGCAAAACAACACACCGCCAGGTTTTAACGCCAAATGCAGCGCGCCAAGAACGCCCGGGAGCGCCTGACTGGGGATGTGAAACAGTACTGCGTTGGCGAACACGCCATCAAAACGGTCGCTTGGCAAGTTCAGCTCAAGAAAATTCTGTTCCAGCACCTCACACCCGCTGTGCGTACGTGCCAATGCGGCCAATGGTGCTGAACCTTCAAGGCCCGTCACGCGGTGACCCAGCGTCGTGAAGCTCATGAGATCGCGCCCCGGACCACAGCCAAAGTCGAGCAGTTCAAGCGGGCACGGTGCCTCGATGTACTTCAGCATCGCGTTGATGTTCTGGCTCACATCGTGATCGCGCGTGCCCTCCCAGAAGCCCTGGGCATTTTGGTCGTAGTGCGCCAACGTTTGCGCAGCGATGCGCTTCAGGTCTTCAGGTGTGTGTTGCATGATGGGTTGTGTCATCTAGCTCACGGTACGCGTGTTGATGCGGTGGTCATCGTGCGTTGTCGCCAAGTGATCAATGATGAACGCTGCACTTTTTTCATTGGGCCCAACGTCCTGCTAGCGCGAGCTGCCACTGCGCGGCCCAAGGAAAAACCACAGCAGCAGACCCAGCACAGGCAGCAATACGACGGCGATGATCCAGATCAACTTTTTTTCGTTGGACGCAGAGCTTTGCAAAATGTTGAGAATGGCCCAAATGTCGCCAGCGAGAATGAGCACGCCGATGAGTCCGTTGTATCCGAAATTCATCATTCCAGTTCCTTTTGTTTGCGGTTGAGGTCGTTAGTGCGTGAGCATGCGGCAATATAACGTGAGTATGCCTGCTGCGCCAAGTTAACTTGTTGGTCGTGGATTCGATGGCAAGTTAAAAGGCGTCGAAGTGGCCGATAGGCTCGCACAAGAAACGTGCTCTGGAAACTCGCATTGCTAAACACCATGGGCGGCGTTGCTGATCCGGACACTGATGACCACGGGAAAATTCTCGAAGCAGCTGCCCGACCGCAGCGTGTGCGCAAGCCAGTCTCTGACAACGACTTTTAGATATTCCCATGGCCGACAAAGAAAACTTCTGCTACGTCTACACCCAGCTGCCCGGTACGTTTGGGTGGGTGGCATACAGCTTTTTGCATTGTGTCGTGGACTCAGACGGTTTGACGCACGATGTGATTGAAATTGGCGGCCAATGGACTCACCAGACGCCTAATGGACGTGACTGAGCCACTACCAAAGCTGTTCCGCCATACCCCTGAATCCGCCCAACCGAACCAATGCAGAGCTGACGCAGCGCCAATAGCCCAATCCAGACGTAAAAAAAGCCCCAACGATTTCTCGTAAGGGCTTGATTCACTGGTGTATTTTGGCTCCTCGACCTGGGCTCGAACCAGGGACCTACGGATTAACAGTCCGGCGCTCTACCAACTGAGCTATCGAGGAACAAGCTGAGAATTATAGGGTAGTTTTTTGGCTGTTTTGGCTGGTGCTGGCGAAATTTGCGAGCCATCTGCTGATGGTTCTGGGACGAGTCTGCCGAAAGGTATGCGCCGTGACAGGGCACTCGGTCATAATTTGTAGCCCACCATTATCAACAGCGCCACCTGTCATGCCACGAACCATTCAACAACTTTTTGACCTCACCGGCAAGACGGCCGTGATCACCGGTGGCTCACGCGGGTTGGGGCTGAAAATGGCGCACGCGCTGGGCGAAGTCGGCGCGCGCATCATGCTCAGCGCGCGCAAGGCCGACGAGCTTGAGGCGGCGTGCGCCGACTTGCAGGACACCGGCATCGATGCGCGCTGGGTGGCCGCCGATTGCGCGGTGGAGGCTGACTTGCAAAAGCTGGTGTCCGAAACGCTGCAGCGCATGGGCGATATTGACATTCTGGTCAACAATGCCGGTGCCACCTGGGGTGCGCCGGCGCAAGACCACCCGGTGGCCGCCTGGGACAAGGTGATGGCGCTGAATGTGCGCGGTTACTTTTTGCTGAGCCAACTGGTGGGCAGGCAGAGCATGATCGGGCGCGGAGGGCGCATCATCAACATGGCGTCGATCGCTGGGCTGGGCGGCAACCCGGCCGGCATGGGCACGCTGGCCTACAACACCAGTAAGGGCGCGGTGATTAACTTCACCCGTGCGCTGGCCTGCGAGTGGGGGCAATACGGCATCAACGTCAACGCCATTTGCCCGGGGTTGTTCCCCAGCAAGATGACCGTCGGCACGATTGACGCGTATGGTGCCGAAAATCTGGCGGCTGCCGCGCCGCTGCAGCGCCTGGGCGACGACGAAGATTTAAAGGGCATCACGCTGTTGTTTGCCAGCGCGGCGGGCAAGCACATCACCGGCCAGTGGCTGGCGGTGGACGGTGGTGTCAGTGCGGTCATTGGAGCTTGAAAAATGGATTTTGGTGTATCGATTCCCTTCGTGGAGCATCTTGGTTTTGTACTCACGCTGTATGAAGGCGGGCGCTCTGAGCTGGTCTATGACCCGCGCCCTGAGCACATGAACTCTTTTGCGGTGACGCATGGTGGCGCGCTCATGACGCTGCTCGATGTGGCCATGGCGGTGGCCGCGCGCAGCGTGCAAAAGGACATGGGTGCCGTCACCATCGAGATGAAAACCAGCTTTATGCAGCCTGCGCGCGGCTTGTTGACGGCGCGTGGGCACCTGTTGCACCGCACTGTCACCATGGCGTTTACCGAGGGTACGGTGTTTGACGCCCAGGGCAAAGCTTGTGCCCACGCCACCGGCACCTTCAAGTTTGTGCGCGGCCTTGCCACCGGCCCCAGAAGCGTGAATGCGCTGCAAACCATTGCCACCGATTAATTTTTAAACCAGGAAATAACGATGCCGACCAACCTGCAAATCCACCTCGACAACCGCCCGGCGGGCGAGGCGACTGCCGACAATTTCAAGCTGGTGACCAGCCAGACCCCTGCGCTGGCAGACGGCCAGGTGCTGGTGCGGCACCATTACCTGAGCCTGGACCCCTACATGCGCGGGCGCATGAACGACACCAAAAGTTACACCGCGCCGCAAGCGCTGCATGAGGTCATGGGCGGTGGCACGGTGGGCGAGGTGATCGAGTCCAGAAGCGACAAGTTTGCCGTGGGCGACAAGGTGGTGGGCATGGGCGGCTGGCAGCAGTACAGCGTGGTCGACGCCGCTGCGCCAGGCGCGCTGACAAAGCTAGATACCAGCCGCATTCCCTTGAGCGCGTATTTAGGCGCGGTCGGCATGCCGGGCGTAACGGCTTGGTACGGGCTGCTCAAAATCATCGAACCCAAGGCCGGAGAAACCATGGTGGTGAGCGCCGCCACGGGTGCCGTGGGCAGCGCCTTTGCTGCCCTGAGCAAGTCGCGGGGTTGTCGCACGGTGGGTATTGCCGGCGGACCGGACAAATGTCGGTACGCGGTGGACGAGCTGGTTTTTGATGCCTGCATCGACTACAAACTGCACCCCAATGCCGCTTCGCTGTCCAGGGCGCTCAAGGAGGCCTGCCCCAACGGCATTGATGGTTATTTTGAAAATGTGGGTGGCATGGTGCTCGACGCAGTCTTGAGCCGCATGAACGCCTTTGGCCGCATTGCGGTGTGCGGCATGATCGCGGGTTACGACGGTGCCCCGTTGCCCATGAGCAACCCGGCGCTGATTCTGTTGAACCGCCTGAAAGTGCAGGGCTTCATCGTGAGTGAACACATGGAGGTTTGGCCCGAAGCCTTGCAAGAGCTGGGCACGCTGGTGGCCACTGGCAAGCTGCGCCCCAGAGAGTCGATAGCCCAAGGCCTCGAGACCGCACCCGAAGCCTTTTTGGGCTTGCTCAAGGGCAAAAATTTTGGCAAACAACTGGTGAAGTTGTGTTGATCCTGCACCATTACCCGATGTCGCCGTTCTCGGAAAAAGTCCGTGCGGTGCTGGGGTTTAAAAATTTCGCGTGGCAGTCGGTGCTCATTCCTACTGTGATGCCCAAGCCCGACTTGCTGGCGCTCACCGGTGGCTATCGAAAAACGCCGGTGCTGCAAATAGGTGCTGACATTTACTGTGACACCGCGCTGATTTGCGACGTGCTGGAGCAGCGGCAACCCAGCCCGACGCTGTACCCCGAGGGCAGCAAAGGCCTGGCCCGTATCCTCGCGCAGTGGGCTGACAGCGCGCTGTTTTGGGCGGCCATGGGCTACAACTTGCAAAAACCGGGTATGGCTGAACTCTTTGCCGAGACGCCCCTGGAAAGCGTCAAAGCCTTTGCCGCCGACCGCTCGGCCATGGCGCAGGGCATGAACCGGCCCCGCCCGCTGGATGCCACCAGCGCCTACAAGTCGTATTTGCGGCGCCTGGCCGACATGCTCGACTGGCACGACTTCTTGCTGGGCGATGCCCCTTGTCTGGCTGATTTTTCCGCCTACCATCCTCTTTGGTTCACCCGCAACCAAGTGCCCGCGATGGCCGGGATTTTGCAGGTCACGCCGCAGGTGCTGCAATGGATGGACCGGATGGCGGCGCTTGGCCATGGCCAAATGAGCCGTTTGAGCGCAGCTGATGCCATTGCGGTTTGCGCTGGCGCGGGCGCTGCTTGGCAAAAGGACACTGACTACTTTCAGGACGACCATGGCATTGCGCTGGGCAGCCGGGTCAGCATCAGCGCCGAGAGCTTTGGTGCCGAGCCCACGGCGGGGGAGCTGGTGGCCGCCACCCGCACCCGCTACACGCTGCGCCGGTTTGATCCGCGCGCGGGCGTGGTGCAAGTGCACTTTCCGCGCGTTGGCTACGCGCTCAAACAGGAGCTGACGTCATGACATTCAAACTTTGGTCGGTGGGCTCATTAAAGTCGAAGTCGCTCAAACCGCGTAAACCCCGCACCCCGGTCTGGCGCCTGATGTCGTTTGAGGACCTGCGTGTGGGCGAGTTGTACGAGGTGTTGCGCCTGCGCAGCGAAGTGTTCGTGGTGGAACAGCAGTGCCCCTACCAGGACATTGATGGCGCCGACCGCGAGGCCATGCATCTGCTGGGTGTGCAGGACCAGGAATTGAAAGCCTACGCGCGATGCTTTGCTGCGGGCGTGAAGTTTCCTGAGGCCAGCATTGGGCGGGTGCTGACGCGCCAGAGTGCACGCGGCACCGGCTTGGGGCACGTGCTGATGGAGCAGGCGGTGGCTGCCATCTATCAGGTCTGGGGGCCGCAGGCCATTCGCATTGGCGCGCAGGCGCATTTGGTGGGGTTTTACGCCCAGCATGGCTTTGCGGATGCAGGCAAACCCTACATGGAAGATGGCATCCCGCATCTGGAAATGCTGCGCGAGGCCTGAGGCGGCGCTGCTTGCCGTTTGGCGCGTCTTCGTTCAGGATGCCCAGCCGCCTATGGCACACTTGCAACCTTGTTTTTCTCAGCCAGCCATGCGCTGGCTTTTCATTGACTCATGCAAAAAATCATCGCGCAGATCGCGCAAGAAATCAGGGTGCAGGTGCATCAGGTGGCCACAGCTGTGGAGCTGCTCGACGGTGGCGCCACCGTGCCCTTTATCGCCCGCTACCGCAAGGAGGCCACCGGCGGGCTCGACGACATTCAACTGCGCGAGCTAGAGGCGCGCCTGGGCTACCTGCGCGAACTGCGCGACCGGCTGCAAACCGTCATCAAGGCGATTGACGAGCAGGGCAAGCTGACGCCCGCGTTGCTGGCCGCGCTGCACGCCGCTGGCACCAAGCAGGAACTGGAAGACCTGTACCTGCCGTACAAGCTCAAGCGCCGCACCAAAGGCCAACTGGCGCGTGAAGCCGGGCTTGAGCCGCTGGCTGATGCGCTGTTTGCCAACCCGGCTTTGGTGCCTGCTGACGAAGCGCTTGCCTATGTGATCCCGATGCGCCCGGTGCTCGAAGGCGACGACAAACAGCCTGACTTTTCCACCGTGCCCGCCGTGCTGGATGGCGTGCGCGATTTGCTCAGTGAGCGCTGGGCAGAAACCCCGGCGCTGGTGCAAGACCTGCGTGAATGGCTCTGGGCCGAGGGCTTATTGCAAAGCAAATTAATGGCCGGTAAAAACGAAAACGACCCCGACGTGGCCAAGTTCCGCGATTATTTTGATTACGACGAGCCCATCAGCCGCGTGCCATCGCACCGGGCGCTGGCGGTATTTCGCGGCCGCAGCCTCGACATTCTCGATGCCAAGCTGGTGCTGCCAGAACCCGAGCTGCCCGCCGCCGCTGCGGCCCCCAAAGCCAAAGCAACGCCTGTTGTGCCGCTGGCCGAAGCGCGCATTGGGCTCAAGCTGGGTTGGCGCCACCAGGCGCGCCCGGCCGACGATCTGATCCGCAAATGCGTGGCCTGGACCTGGCGCGTCAAGCTCAGTCTGTCTACCGAGCGCGACCTGTTCGCCCGCCTGCGCGAAGAAGCCGAGCGCGTGGCGATCAAGGTGTTTGCCGACAACCTGCGCGACCTGCTGCTGGCCGCGCCCGCCGGGCCGCGCGTGGTGCTGGGCCTGGACCCCGGCATTCGCACCGGCGTCAAGGTGGCGGTGGTCGATGCTACCGGCAAGCTGGTCGATACCAGCACCATTTATCCGCACGAGCCGCGCAAGGATTGGGACGGATCACTCTACACACTCAGCCATTTGTGCGTACAACACGGTGTCAACCTGATCGCCATTGGCAACGGCACCGCCAGCCGCGAGACTGACAAATTAGCGGCTGATCTGATCAAGCTCATGGCCAAGTCCTCCGAGCGTCTGATAGAAAAGGTGGTGATCAGCGAGGCCGGTGCCTCGGTGTACTCGGCCAGCGAATTTGCCAGTCAGGAAATGCCTGATGTCGATGTGAGCCTGCGCGGTGCCGCCAGCATTGCCCGGCGCCTGCAAGACCCGTTGGCTGAGCTTGTCAAGATCGACCCTAAAAGTATCGGCGTGGGCCAGTACCAGCACGACGTGAACCAGAGCGATCTGGCCAAAACGCTCGAAGCGGTGGTGGAAGATTGCGTCAATTCTGTGGGCGTCGATCTCAACATGGCCAGTGTGCCGCTGCTCAGCCGCGTCTCGGGTCTGAGCGCCAGCGTAGCCAAGGCGGTGGTGCGCTGGCGCGAGGCCAACGGCGCGTTTGCCAACCGTCAGCAGTTGCTCAAGGTCACTGGCCTGGGGCCCAAAGCGTTTGAGCAAAGCGCGGGTTTTTTGCGCATTCGTGGCGGCACCAACCCGCTCGACATGACCGGCGTGCACCCCGAAACCTATCCGGTGGTGGCGCACATCATCGCCCAAACCGGCAAGCCAGTGACCGAACTCATGGGGCGCGCCGATATGCTCAAAACGCTGCGGCCCGAACTCTTTGCCAATGACACATTTGGTGTTATCACGGTGCGTGACATTCTGGGTGAGCTGGAAAAACCTGGGCGCGACCCGCGCCCTGACTTCAAGGTAGCGCGCTTCAACGACGCAGTGGAGGACATTCGCGACCTCAAAGAAGGCATGGTTCTAGAGGGAACGGTGAGTAACGTGGCCGCTTTTGGCGCCTTCATCGACCTCGGCGTGCACCAGGATGGTCTGGTGCATGTGAGCCAGCTCAGCCACAAGTTTGTCACTGACGCGCGCGAGGTGGTCAAGACCGGCGACATCGTCAAGGTGCAGGTGGTCGAGGTCGACGTGGTGCGCAAGCGCATTGCGCTGACCATGAAGCTCGGTGCCGCCTTGGCGCGCGGCGGCGCCGTCGGCGACAACCGCTTTCAGGGGGCGAATGCTCAGCAGCGCGGGCGCGGCGGCCCAAGTTACGGCCAAAGCGCAGCGCTGGGTGCACGTGCACCACAATCCAACGCTATGTCTTCTGCGTTTGCCAAACTCAAAGGTTTGGGAAATTAACCATTATGGAACTGGTTGACTTGCTGGCCCATGCCGCGCCGCTACCCAGCAGTCCGCGGGTGCTGGCGCTGCTGTTGACTGAACTCAAGCAACTACAGCCCGATTTGCGCCGCATCGACCAGTTCGTCAAGGCCGATCCGGTGTTGTGCCTGCGTGTGTTGCAGGCTGCCAATGCGCCTGCTTTTGGACTGGACGGACAGGTCAACAGCATCGCACAGGCGCTGGCGCTGCTGCGCCTGGAGCAGTTGCACGACATGGTCAGCCAGGCCCTTGGCCAAACTTCTTTCAAGGGCGGCACGGGCTTGCCATTGATGCAGTTCTGGGTCTACAGCCAGGACTGCGCCCGGGTGGCGCGCGCGCTGGCGGGCTTGTTGCAGCAAAACCAGCAGGCCGCCTACGTGGCTGGGCTGATCCATGCGCTGGGTGAACTGGTGATGCGCGCCAACCTGCCGCAAGCGCTCTCGCTCGATGCAAGCTGCCCACCGCTCGATTTGAGGCGTGCCCGCTGCGAGCGCCAACTGCTCGGGTTTTGCTACAACGAGCTCAGCTCGGTCATTGCCAGCCAGGCACAGTTGCCGCAAATTTTGTGCGATGCGTTGGCCTATGCGCACGCGCCCCTGGACAACGATGCCTATGAACCCTTGGCCGCCGTGCTGCACCTGGCCCAATGGCGCGCCCGTGCCAATCAGTTGGGCTTGTATGACAACGCCCTGACGGTTACCTTTCCGTCGTTGGTGGCTGAAGTGCTAGGGCTCGATATCGACATGGTGCTACAGCAAGACCCCATCGACTGGTCGCGCCAGGTGTTGGGGAGTGAGCTGGTAAAGCACTCCAAGTGACCCGACGCGATGCGGGCGCCTAACATTCACCCTAGACCGCATTCCGCCGAGGCGCGAGCTCGCTTTTCACCGACCCGTGGAATGGTCCCGGCGCTGCTGGGCGTGTTGTTCGGCAATGCCTTGCAGTTGCAACAGGCCGTGCTCATGCCGGCTGATGATTGTCTTCTTGGCATGGGCCTGGGCCTGTTGTTTCTGGCTTTTGCCTTACGCGCGCGTTGGCCCGGGCTGCGTTGGGGCCTGATGGCTGCGGCGTTTGCCATACTGGCATTTGCCAGCACAGCTTGGCGCGCCCAGGCGTTTGGCGGCCAGGCCCTTGCGCCTGCGCTGGAGGGGCGCGACGTGGCAGTGACCGGTGTGGTGGCCGCCATGCCGCAGTCTTTTGAGGGCGGGGTGCGCTTTTTGCTCGATGTGGAATCTGCCAGCCTGGACGGACAGCCGCTGCGCCTGCAGCCCCGGCTGGCACTGGGCTGGTACGCCGTCTCACCGGCCCGAGGCGACGCGCCGGCTCAATCCGCGGCCGAACTTGAACGCCAGCCCGCTGTGCTGCAAGCCGGGCAGCGCTGGCAAATGACGGTGCGCCTGAAAGCGCCGCACGGTGCCATCAACCCGTACGGCTTCGACTACGAGTTGTGGCAGTGGGAGCAGGGCATTCAAGCTACCGGCTATGTGCGCGTCGGCACGCACGATGCGCCGCCGGTCCTGCTCGGCTTCACTTGGCAGCACCCGGTGCAGTTGGCGCGTGGTCAGGTGCGCGATCAGATTTTGCTGCGGCTGGCGGACTCTGAATCTGCTGGCCTGATCGCCGCGCTGGTGGTGGGCGACCAGGCGGCCATCGACCGCGAAGACTGGGATGTCTTCAGGGCCACTGGCGTGGCGCACCTGATGAGCATTTCGGGCTTGCACATCACCATGTTTGCCTGGGCGGCGGCGCTGGCGCTGGGCTGGTTGTGGCGGCGCTCGGCCCGGCTGTGTCTACGCCTGCCAGCGCCCAGCGCGGCGCTGGCAGGCGGCATGGCGCTGGCCACGGCCTATGCCCTGTTCAGCGGTTGGGGCGTGCCCGCGCAGCGCACCATCTTGATGCTGGCTACCGTCGGCGCCTTGCGCCTGCTGGGCGTGCGCTGGCCGTGGCCGCAGGTCTGGCTGCTGGCCTGTGCGGTGGTCGTGGCGGTGGACCCGTGGGCGCTGTTGCAGGCCGGGTTTTGGCTGAGCTTTGTGGCAGTGGGCGTGCTCTTTGCCACCGATGCCGGCATTTCACGCGCTGAAGGTGTGGGTTTCACCAACCGTTTTCGCAGCCTGATGCGTGAGCAGTGGATGATCACGCTGGCGCTCACACCCCTGAGTTTGCTGCTGTTCGGACAGGTCTCGCTGGTAGGGTTGCTGGCCAACGCGCTGGCCATTCCGTGGGTCACGCTACTGGTCACGCCGCTGGCCATGCTGGGCGTGCTGCTGCACCCGCTGTGGGACATGGCCGCCTGGGCCATCGGACTGCTGGCGCTGTTTCTGCAAGCCCTGGCGCAGTGGCCCTGGGCCAGCGTGACCCTGGCGCAGGCGCCGTGGTGGTTCGGTGCTGCGGCTGTGCTGGGTGGCTTGTTGCTGGCGTTGCGCCTGCCCTGGCCGCTGCGCCTGGGCGGTGTGCCACTGCTGTTGCCGCTGGTGTTCTGGCAGGTGCCGACCATTCCGGCAGGTGAGTTCGAGCTGCTGGCGGCTGACGTTGGTCAGGGCAATGCGGTGCTGGTGCGCACCGCCCACCATGCCCTGCTATATGACACCGGCCCTATGTACAGCCGTGAAAGCGATGCAGGTCACCGGGTGCTGGTGCCGCTGTTGCGCGCGCTGGGGGTTCAGCTCGACACACTGGTGTTGAGTCATCGTGACAGTGACCATACGGGCGGTGCCATCGCCGTGCTGAAAATGCAGGCGCAGGCCAACTTGCTTAGTTCGATCGAAGATGATCACGCGCTACAGGCTCTGCGCCACGCCACCCGCTGCATGGCCGGCCAGCGCTGGCAGTGGGACGGGGTCGGCTTCGAGGTGCTGCACCCGCTAACCACAGACTACGACAAGGTGCGTAAAACCAACGCCATGAGCTGCGTCCTGCGCATTACCGCTGGCGCGCAGACGGCGCTGCTGGTGGGTGACATCGAGCAGGCGCAAGAAACGCAATTGCTGGCACGCACCCAGGGCAGTGTCACCGCAATGCCCCAGCCTACAGCGGATTTGCAGGCCGATGTGCTGCTGGTGCCGCACCACGGCAGCAAAACCTCCAGCAGCGCGGCTTTTCTGGATGCGATTCAGCCGCGCCTGGCACTGGTTCAGTCGGGCTACCGGAATCGCTTTGGTCACCCTGCAGGCCCTGTTTTGGTGCGGTACGATGAACGAAAGATCAAGATGATTGATACGCCTCATTGTGGTGCAGCAAGCTGGCAGTCCTGGCACCCAGATGGTGTGCAATGTGCCCGTGAAATGCAAAAACGCTATTGGCATCATGTCGCGCCATGAGCGTGTTTCGTGTCTTGGTGATCCCATCGCTTTGGCCCAAACTTTGCTAAGAACAATGCAGGAGTAAAAAATGATGCAGAAATTCGACGAGATGTACACCAAGCTGCCCTATGAGTTTTTTACCCATGGGGCCCAGATTCGAGACCATTACAAAATTTACGACGAATGGCTGGCGCGCCAGCCGGGCAACATGATGGCCAAACGGCGCGAAGAGGCCGAGATGATCTTTCGCCGCGTCGGCATTACCTTTGCGGTTTATGGCGACAAAGATGCCGACGGTGCAGGCACTGAGCGGCTGATTCCGTTCGACCTGATCCCTCGCATCGTCCCGGCCCACGAATGGCGCAGCCTGGAACTCGGCCTGGAGCAGCGCGTCACAGCCCTGAACCGGTTTTTGCACGACATCTACCACGACCAGGAAATCCTCAAGGCGGGCCTGATTCCGCGTGAGCAGATCGAGCAAAACGCCCAGTTCCGCCCTGAAATGATGGGTGTTGACCTGCCCAACGGCGTCTATTCCCAGATTTCCGGCATCGACATCGTGCGCGCCCCGGATGCCAAGGGCAACGGCGAGTATTACGTACTCGAAGACAACCTGCGTGTGCCCAGCGGCGTGAGCTACATGCTCGAAGACCGCAAGATGATGATGCGGCTCTTTCCCGACCTGTTCAGCATGCACCGTGTCGCCCCCATTGCTCACTACCCCGACCTGCTGCTGGAGACCCTGCGCGAAAGCAGCCCACCCTCCACCGCCGAACCCACCGTGGTGGTGCTCACGCCGGGCATGTACAACAGCGCCTACTTCGAGCACGCGTTTCTGGCGCAGCAAATGGGCGTGGAACTGGTCGAGGGCCAGGACTTGTTCGTCAAGGACAATTTTTGCTACATGCGCACCACCCGCGGGCCGCAGCGCGTCGATGTGATCTACCGCCGCGTTGATGACGACTTTCTCGATCCGACCGTGTTCCGCCCCAAGTCCACGCTGGGCTGCGAAGGTTTGCTTGAGGTGTACAAGACCGGCCACATCAACATCTGCAATGGGGTCGGCACTGGCGTGGCGGACGACAAGTCGATCTACCCTTATGTGCCCAAGATGATTGACTTCTACTTGGGCGAAAAACCCATCTTGAATAACGTGCCGACCTACATGTGCCGCAACAAGGACGACCTGGCCTATGTGATGGCCAACATGAAAGACCTTGTGGTCAAGGAAGTGCACGGCGCCGGTGGCTACGGCATGTTGGTGGGCCCTGCCGCCACCAAAGCCGAGGTGGAAGACTTCAAAAAAGCCGTGCTGGCCAACCCGAGCGGCTACATCGCCCAGCCCACGCTGAGTCTGTCGAGCTGCCCGACCTTTGTGGAGAGTGGCATTGCGCCGCGCCACATTGATTTGCGGCCTTATGTGTTGATGGGCAAAAATGTGCAGATGGTGCCTGGCGGCCTGACCCGCGTGGCGCTGAAGGAGGGTTCGCTGGTGGTTAATTCGTCGCAGGGTGGCGGCACCAAGGACACCTGGATTCTTGAAGACGATGCCGCGCCAGTGGTGGCCGTGCATCCGCAGACCCAAGCCGAAGCACAGGCCCAAGTTGAGGCCCAAGACCAAGTCCAAGATCAGGTCCAAAACCAAAACCAAGACCAAAGCCAAGACCAAGTCAAAGCGAAATAGTCACCGGAGAATCAACATGCTTTCACGAACCGCCGACCATCTTTTCTGGATGAACCGCTACACCGAGCGCGCCGAGAACACGGCGAGGCTGCTCGATGTGAACTACCAGACCTCGCTGTTGCCGCAGTCCGCTGCGATGGCCCAGGCGGGCTGGCAGGGTTTGCTGTCGATCAGCGAACTGCTGCCCGCCTACAAGGAAAAACACGACACCATCGTTGCCCGCGAGGTGATGGACTTCATGGTCAAGGACGAAAAAAATCCGTCCTCAATCGTGTCGTGCCTCAGCGCCGCCCGGGAAAACGCCCGCGCCGTGCGCGGCACGCTGACCACTGAGGTCTGGGAAACCCAAAACCAGACCTGGCTGGAAGTCAAGCGCATGATCAAGCAAGGCGACTTCGAGGCCGACCCGTCGCAGTTTTTCGAGTGGGTCAAGTTCCGCTCGCACCTGTCGCGCGGCGTCACGGTGGGCACCATGCTGATGGACGAAGCGCTGCACTTCATGCGACTGGGCACTTTTTTGGAGCGCGCCGACAACACTGCGCGCCTGGTCGATGTGAAATTTCACGCCGTTGACAAAGATTTTTACGGCACCGCCAACGGCAAGGACCAAGAGTACGATTTTTACCACTGGAGCGCCATTTTGCGCAGCGTCAGCGGTTTCGAGGTGTATCGCAAGGTGTACCGTGATGTGATCCGGCCCGAGCGGGTGGCCGAGTTATTGATTCTGCGCCCCGACATGCCGCGCTCCTTGCACGCCAGCTTGAACGAGGTGGTGGGCAATCTGGGCATGGTGGCCAACGACCAGTCAAGTGAAACCCAGCGCCGCGCCGGCAAGCTGCGCGCCGAGCTGCAATATGGCCGCATCGATGAAATCCTGGCGACGGGTTTGCACGCCTACCTGACGCAGTTCCTCGATCGCATCAATGACCTGGGCGCCAACATCAGTCACGATTTTCTGGTGCCAGTGCCGGCGTGACGGCCTGGGCCGCCATGGCCTGCGCCACCGCCTGCCCCAGTTCGATCACGGCCATGGCGTAGTAACTGCTCCAGTTATAGCGGGTGATGGTGTAAAAGTTGTCGGTGCCCGCTACATAAACTGGCGGCGCATCGCCCATTTGCAGCTCGATCAAGGCCAGCTTGCCAGTGTGTGACAGCGCCTCACCGCTGAGCAGGGCGCCCTCGGCCTGAAAATTGTCCACGCTGAAAGTAGGCAGAATATCGGGGGCCATCAGCGCGTCCATGTCGAGCTTTTGCGCATCGAAAGTCACCGCGAAATGGGTGGGCAGGCCGGGTTGCCAGCCGAAGGCCTTGAAGTAGTTGGCCACCGAGCCGATCGCGTCCACCGGGCTGCCAAACAAATCCACCTTGCTGTCACCGTCGAAGTCAATCGCGTACTGGTGCCAGCTCGACGGCATGAATTGGGGCCAGCCCATGGCGCCGGCGTAACTGCCTCTGATGCCGAGCGGGTCGAGCCCGCTGCGATGCGTCCAGCTTAAAAACTGCGCCAGCTCGCCTTTGAAATAAGCGCTGCGTGCGCCCGCGCGCGGGTGGCTGGCCGGGAAATCAAAGCTCAGCGTGGCGAGCGCATCGAGCACCCGGTAATTGCCCATTTGCTGGCCGTAAATGGTCTCCACGCCAAGGATGCCAACGATGATTTCAGCGGGTACACCGGTCTCGAGTTCGGCGCGTTTGAGCGCATCTTCGTAGGCTTGCCAGAAGGCAACGCCGGCGCGGATGCGCAACGGTTCGACAAAGCGGCTGCGGTAAATCTGCCAGTTCTTCGCCATGCCCACCGCCGGCGGGGTCACGGCTTTGGCAATAGCGGCCACATAAAGGGCCTGGCCCAGCGTCTGGCGCACCCAGACCGGGTCGAGGTCGCGCCGCAGCGCGATGTCATCAGCCGCTTGCAGGGCATCAAGTCGCTGGGCATAGCTGGGGCCGGGAATAACGCTGGCTCTGGCGCCGACGCTGGCACTGACCGCGGTCTTACCCTTTTTCTTGCTGTTCTGGCCCGCCGAGGCGCTGACGGCCAGCGTGGCGGCTGCCATGAACACAAGTAATGTCAGCAAGTGGCGTAGGTGCCAGTGGGCAGAGTGAGCATATTTATGCACTGAGGGCCTGCAAGGTAGAAGGTTGAAAGTCTACATTCTCATGAATCCGAGACTTCACGGCCTAAAAATATTCCGCACAACCTCAACGTTTGCGCTGATTGCTGGAGGGGATAGATCGGCCTTGCGGTTTTGGCTGCGACAGGTGGCCAGCTTTATCTGCACTCGGAGTAACTTTTGGACACGGGCATAATATACGGAAATAAACTAAAGAATCAGAGGATAGACAAATCTTGCAAATTACAAAATGCCAATCATTAGCGCTAGTTATTTTTCAAAAACTATGCTGGCACAAGGGTTTTTCCGATGTGTGTTAAGCAAATTTTTCTGAAATAAATCTTACCAAGTTTTAAAAAAATAATATTTTAAACTTTATTTAATATGGATGCACTGCTCGCGTTTTCTCCCATTCTTTTGACAATTATTTTGATGGCTGGTTTTAATTGGGGGGCTAAAAAAGCCTTGCCTCTTTCTTTGCTGTTGGCTATGCTGGTTGCCTTGTTTGAATGGAATATGAGTCTTCAAAATATTTTGGGCTATACCTTTTTCGGATTTTTGAAGGCAATTGATATTCTTATCATCATTTTCGGTGCTATTTTGATATTGAATACACTCAAATTATCAGGTGCAATGGCAACGATTAACCAGGGTTTCAGTGGCATCACTGATGACCGCCGCATTCAAGCGATCATTATCGGGTTTATGTTCAGTGCTTTTATCGAGGGTGCTGCCGGTTTCGGTACGCCAGCTGCACTGGCAGCGCCTTTGCTTGTTGGCTTAGGCTTTCCTCCGTTGGCGGCAGCACTGGTAGCGCTTATTTATAATAGCGTTCCTGTCCCTTTTGGCGCTGTAGGAACGCCTATTTTTGGAGCCATGAGTACACTGGAAACAAATGTCGCTTCAACCGGAATATCTCCCGAGGTATTTAAAATGGCGTTAACAGAATGGATTGCCATTCCAAACGCTATTGCTGGTATTCTTATTCCTTTGCTGGGCATAACCATCATGACACGATTTTTTGGACAAGAAAAGTCAATTAAGCCAGCTTTGGTCGTTGCACCGTTTGCGATTTTCGCTGGCCTGTCATTTATGATTCCTTACGTTTTGATTGCCATGATCTTTGGCCCAGAACTCCCCTCTTTGGTGGGGGCATTGATTGGTTTGGCTATTGTTGTCGTCGCTGCGAAGCGTCGATTTCTTGTTCCAAATGACAGATGGGATTTTCCTGAGAGCTCCAAATGGCCTGATCTATGGCGTTCAAAAATTGACACCGGCAGCACCAGCGAAGCAAAAATGTCACTTTTCAGAGCATGGTCACCTTACTTGCTCATTGCCATCATTCTTGTCGTCACAAGAATCCCTACTTTTGGGTTCAAGCAACTCCTTCTTGAACAGGCTTTCACGTTAAACAACGTCGCTGGAATAGAAGGTTTGAATTACAGTTTGAAATGGGCGTATTTGCCTGGAATTATTCCTTTTATACTGGTGGCCTTGGTCACTCATTTCATTCATGGAATGAGTTGGGTTGATGTAAAGAAAGCATGGCAGTTGACTTTCAAGCAACTTAGCGGTGCTGCCATCGCACTTTTTGCTGGCGTGGGAATGGTGCAGTTGATTTTGAATTCTGGCGTAAATGCGAGTGGTATGGAGAGCATGCTAACCACGATGGCAGGCGCAACAGCAAATATTTCTGGTGCCGCGTATCCATTGTTCGCTGCCATGATTGGAATTCTGGGGTCATTTATGTCAGGCTCGGCAACAGTTTCTAATATCTTGTTTATGTCATTTCAATTCGAAACTGCCTCCATTTTGGATTTTCCGCAGATTCTGATCTTGTCAATGCAAGGCATAGGTGCTGGCATCGGAAATATGATCTGTATTAATAACATTGTGGCTGTTACTGCAACGGTTGGTTGTATCGGCGCTGAAGGAAATATTATAAGAATCAATGCGCTACCGGCTTTTATTTATTATGTTTTCATAACACTACTCTTGGGTACTCTTATTTATAGTGGTTTTTCACCTTCATTTTAAGAAAATGAGCGCTACAGGTGTTTGAATTCTTTGTGCAGTGCAATGAGTTGCTGTTTGAAGTTCTTGGCATTGGCAACATCCGTTGGTGCATAGCGCAGCGCCTCTAACCTGATCAGCCAGTTGCACCAGGCGTGCACTATGCGATCGGGTTGATGTGCAGGCTGGGCAGCGCGCCTTGCATTGACTTGCAGTTGCTGTGCGATTTGACGCGGCGTGCTGTTTGGCGCGAGCACTACGCCCGCCGTCTTGAGTTTGCGCCGCGCAAGCTGCAGCAAGCGCAGCCAAGGGTCTTGCTGGTGGCGCTCCCAGGCGCTCCATGCGGCACCCAGCAGGCTGGCGGTGACCACGATGGCGCACAGCACATAAATCAGGTCCTGCCAGTTGGGTTCCTTGAAGCCAATGTTTTTGAGCAGGTCGAGTTGCCGGGACTGGCTGTAATTGAGCACCCACTGGTTCCAGCGGTTGTTGACGGCGTCCCAGGCGGCGCGCAGATTGAGCGCCAGCGCCGGGCTGACTGTGCCAAAAAGTGCCTCGGCAATGACCCCGCGCGGCGGCGTGAGGCGATCATAAGTGCCAGTTCGCGCTGGCGCCACGGCCGAGGTTGGGTCCACGCGCTGCCAGCCCTGGCCAGGCAGCCAGACTTCGGTCCAGGCGTGGGCGTCGCTTTGGCGCACGGTCCAGAAATCATCGACCGTGTTCCTTTCGCCGCCCTGGTAGCCGGTGACGATGCGCGCGGGCACATTCAAGGCGCGCATCAGGATGACAAAGCTGGAGGCGATGTGTTCGCAAAAACCCAGCTTGCGGTCAAACCAGAATTCGTCGGCGCTGTGCTGGCCATACACACCCGGCTCCAGCGTGTAGCGGTAGCCGCCGCTGCGCAGGCGCTCCAGGACCACGGCCACCCAACGCGCGTTGTCAGCAGCCAGGTAGCGCGGGTCTTGCTGTAGTTCGGCGGCCAGCGCCAGCGTGCGCGGGTTGAAGCCGTTGGGTAGCGCCAGGTACTCTTGCAGGCCGGGTGCGCGCACGAGTGGCCCGTGCTGGAAGCGGGGGTAACTGACAGCGTCATAGCGCAGCAATTCGGTCACCGGCTGGTCCAGAATCCATTGCAGCTCGCGTGTCATGCGGGCGGTTTTGCCGGCCAGCGCGGGTGCCTGTGGCGTGGCGTCGAGCAGCAGCAGCCACGGCAGCTTGTTAGGCTCCAGCGTGACCTGGTAACGAACAGGCTCGCCCGCGACTTTCAGGTCGGCTGGCAAGCGCAGGTGGTCGGGCAGGCTTGAGGGCCGTGCCCGCCAGCTGCGGCCATCAAAGTGCGTTAGCACCGGGCCGCGAAAGTACAGCGCCGACTGCACCGGTGCCGCGCCCTCAAAGCGCACCCGCATCGCCACGCTGTTGTCCAGCGCCAGGCTGGCGATGTTGCCCACGGTCATATCAGCCGACAAGCCGCTGCGCCCGCTCATGGCGTCGCTGGGCAAGCCCCACAGCGGCGCTACTCGGGGGAACAGCACAAACAGCAGCACCATGATGGGCGCGCCCAGCAGCGCCATGCCGCCGGCCATGCGCGCTGCCTGCCACAGCGGTGGTTTGCCCACCGGCATGTGGGCGTTGACCAAAGCGGTAAGCAGGCCCAGCAGACCGACCAGCATGGCCGCGGCGGTGAGCAGCGACTGCGAATAGAAAAAATTGGTGAGCATCAAAAAGAAGCCCAGAAAAAACACCACAAAGGCATCGCGGCGGGCGCGCAGCTCCAGCGTTTTCAGCGCCAGCAGCACCACCACCAGCGTCACACCGGCATCGCGCCCCAAAATGGTCTTGAAGCTGATCAGCGTGCCGACCACGCTCAAAAGCAACAGGCCAAGCAGCCACCACCTGGACGGCAACGGCTGGCCGCGCCACGCCAGCACAGCGCGCCAGACGATGACAGTCGCACTCAGCAGACTGCACCACAGCGGCACTTGCAGGCTCAGCGGCGCTAGCACCCAGGCAATGACCGCGAGCACGAACAAGGTGTCGTGGGTGTCGCGCGGCAGGTGGCTCAAAGTGGGCAGCTTCATGGTGTGCTTCAAGCCAGCGCCAGGGCCAGCAGACAGCGCTGCTGGTGGGCGAGCCCGTTGCTCGGGGCGATGTCCTGGGTTTTCAGGCGCAGACCATAAATCAGGCCCAGTTGCTCGGCTAGCAGCACCCAGGCGCACAAGCGACTGAGTTGTGCCTCAAACTGACCCAGGCCGGTGTGCTGCTGGTCCAGCCACAGTGTTTGCTGCTGTAGCGTCTGGCTGTCCCGGCTGACGAGTTCGCCGGTCTTGGCGGCTTTTTTCCAGACGATGGTTTTCAGCGCATCGCCGCGGCGGTAGGCGCGCAGGCCATCGGGCTCGCCCTGCACGCTGGTGGCGCTGGCGTGGGCGCTGCCCTCATGGGCCTGGCCCTCGGGCAGCTGCGGCGCGGGCACTTCGGGCGCCGGGTACACCAGCACCTGGGCGGCCGGGCGCCACAGCGTCCAGACCCGGAACGTGCCCAGCGGGAAACGCGTTTCTGCGGTCAGCGTGGGCAGTCGGTGGCGGCCACGCCGCGCGGGCAGAAAGGCCAGTTGCACCGTGGCGCTGGCCTGGCCGGGTACGTCGGTCCAGGCCCACTGGCCGGCCCCGTGCACGGCCAGCCCGATGCCATAGCGGGTGCGCCTGCGGGCGTTGTGCAGATGGACCCGGAAAACGGCTTTGCTGCCGAGATGGATCGCCTCGGGTGCGGTCAAATTCATCCTCAGCCCGCGTAGCGTGCCATGGCCGACATGCATCCCCACCAGAGCGCTGCCAGCGAGCAAAAAAGTCAGCAAATAGCCCAGGTTAAGTTGGTAGTTGATGGCAGCCACCAGCAGCACCAGCAGCGTCACGCCCAGCATCAGGCCGGCGCGGGTGGGCATGATGTACACATTGTGCTGGTTCAGGGTGATGCTGTCGCTCAGCGGCAGTCGGCTTTGCCACCAGCGCGCCACGCGGGCACGCACATGAGCCAGTGGATGACGCCAGAGGCGCGGCAGGCTGTCCACTGGGGATAAGGCGGCTGTTTGGGTCAAGGCAGCGGCACCGCGTCGAGCATGGCGCGGACCTGTTCGCTGGCGCCGCGCCCGGCCTGGCCCAGCGGCACCAGTCTGTGCGCGATGGTTTGCGGCAGGATGGCCTGCACGTCATCGGGCGCCGCATAGCTGCGGTCATTCAACAAAGCGTGGGCTTTGGCAGCGCGCAACACCGCAATGCCTGCGCGCGGGCTCAAGCCTTGCACAAACCATTGACCCGAGCGGGTGGCCTGGATCAGGTCTTGCACATAGTCCAGCAGCGGCCCGGCGGCATGCACCCCTAGCACTTGGGCCTGCAGTGTTTGCAACTCTTGCGGCGTCAGCAGGCTGGGCAGGGCCTCGACCAGTTCGCTGCGGTCGCGCCCCTGTAGCAGTTCGCGCTCGGCCAGGCGATCAGGGTAACCCAGCGAGATGCGCATCAGGAACCGGTCAAGTTGCGACTCGGGCAGCAGGTAGGTGCCCAACTGGTCGTGCGGGTTTTGTGTGGCAATGACAAAAAATGGCGCGGGCAGGGGACGTGTTTCACCTTCAATCGTGACCTGTTTTTCTTCCATGGCCTCCAGCAGCGCGCTCTGCGTTTTGGGACTGGCCCGGTTGATTTCGTCGGCCAGCAGCACCTGGGCAAACAGCGGGCCAGGGTGAAAGGTGAATTGTTCCAGCCCGCGGTCGTACACCGATACGCCTGACAAATCACTGGGCATCAGGTCTGAGGTAAATTGCACCCGCGAAAACTGCAGGCCAAAAGTGCGAGCCAGCGCGTGGGCTAGTGTGGTTTTGCCGACGCCGGGCACGTCTTCAATCAGCAGGTGGCCGCCAGCCAGCAAACAAGCCACGCAATCTTGCGTTTGATCAGGTTTTCCGACAATGACCGTGTTAAGCTGATCAACGAGAGATTTAAGTTTAAGCTGTATGTCCATAGGCTGCACCATAGCAAAAAATTCAAGAGGGGACTGTTTTATATGACGATGACTGGTTACTTTACTCACCCAAGCTGCCGCAAGCACGAAATGATGCCGGGCCACCCCGAGTGCCCGGAGCGTCTCGATGCCATTGACGACCGCTTGCTTATTTCAGGCCTCGATGTGGCGCTGGACCGGCGCGAAGCCACCGCCGCAGCAGTGTCTGACATCGAGTTGGCGCACGACCGAATGTATGTGGCGGCGATTCGCGGCCTGAACGCCGAACTGCAGGAGCAAATCGCTGCAGGTGGCCATGACCAACTGCAGATCGACCCCGACACCAGCATCAATATGTACACCTGGGATGCCGCGCTCAATGCCGCAGGCGCCGCCATTGACGCCACCGACGCAGTGATGGCGGGCGAAATGAAGACCGCTTTTTGTGCGGTGCGCCCGCCGGGTCACCATGCGTGTCGCAGCAAGGCAGGCGGTTTTTGCTTTTTCAACAACGTGGCCATCGCTGCCAAGTACGCGCTGGAGCGGCACAACCTGGAGCGCGTGGCGATTGTTGATTTTGATGTGCACCATGGCAACGGCACCGAAGACATCGTGGCCGGCGACGATCGCATCCTGATGGTGAGCTTTTACCAACACCCGTTTTACCCGATGGACTGGGTGCATTCAAGCGCCAAAAATCTGGTGAATCTGCCGGTGCCGGCTTACACCAAAGGCATGGAAATTCGCGAGATGATCGAGGCCGCCTGGATACCGCGCCTGGAGGCGTTTAAGCCCGAGATGATTTTCATCAGCGCCGGCTTTGACGCCCATCGCGAAGACGACATGGGTCAGCTCGGCCTGGTCGAGCAGGATTACGCCTGGATCACCAGCCGAATCGTCGACGTGGCGCGGCGCCATGCCAAGGGTCGCATTGTGAGTTGCCTGGAAGGCGGCTACGTGATGAGCGCGCTGTCGCGCAGCGTGGAGGCGCACATCCGGGCATTGGCGGATGTCTGAACCGGCGATTGCCGACCTTGAGGACTGGCTGGCTGCGTTGACGCAGACCAGCGTGCTGATCGAGTTGGGCGCCCTCCTGGCGTGCGGCCTGCTGGCCTGGCAACTGGCCCGGCTGGTGTCAAAACCCTTTGCCGAGCGTGAGCAAAACTCCATCATGTTCGGGCGCCGCATTGTCGACGGCGTGTTGTTCCCGGCGCTGCTGTTGTGCCTGGCCTATGCGGCACGCACGCTGCTGGCGCAAAGCATTGCGATGGCGCTGTTCAAGTTGGCCATTCCGGTGCTGATTTCCCTGCTGGTGATCCGGCTTGGCGTCAAGGTGCTGCAGGCCGCGTTCAACGACACCCCGGCGATCCGGATGCTCGAACGCAGTATTTCCTGGGTTGCCTGGGTTGCCATGGTGCTGTGGGTCAGCGGTTTTCTGCCGCTGGTGATGGATGAGCTTGACCAGATCAGCTGGCGTGTTGGCGGCGCCACTTTGTCGGTGCGCAAAATCATTGAGGGCACGCTCACCGCGGGCCTGGTGCTGATCATCTCGCTGTGGATTTCATCGGCCATCGAGTCCCGGTTGCTGCGCAGTGCGAAGGGTGGCGAGTTAAGCCTGCGCAAGGCGTTCAGCAATGCTGCCCGGGCGCTGTTGATGTTTGTTGGCCTGTTGCTGGCTTTGTCGACGGTGGGCATTGACCTGACCGCCTTGTCGGTGCTGGGCGGCGCCATTGGTGTGGGCATTGGCTTTGGCCTGCAAAAACTGGCGGCCAATTACGTGTCGGGTTTTGTCATCTTGGCCGAACGCAGCATGCGCATTGGCGACAGTGTGCAAGTCGACAACTTCAGCGGCGTCATCACCGAAATCAATGCGCGCTACACCGTGATCCGCTCGCTCAACGGGCGCGAATCCATCGTTCCCAACGAGATGCTGATCATCAACCGGGTCGAAAACCTGTCGCTGGCCGATCCCGAAGTGTGGCAGTTCACCAATGTGTCGGTCGCTTATGACAGCGACGTTGAACTTGTGTCGCGTTTGCTGCTACAGGCCGCTGCCGCGCAGCAGCGGGTGCTGACAGCGCCCGCGCCTTCAGTGGCGTTGCTGGCCTTTGGTGCCGACGGCCTTGAGTTCCGCTTGGGTTACTGGATCAGCGACCCCGAAAAAGGCAGTGACAACCTGCGTTCCCTGATCAACTTTGACATCTTGCGCCTGTTGCGCGAACACCAGATTGAAATCCCGTTCCCGCAGCGCGTCATTCACCAGCGCACCGTTTCAGGCGCGTGATGGCGTCGTGCGTATAATAAAAAGAACGGTCGTTCTTTTTTTGTAATTTGTGAAGAATGTCGTTGCAGCGACCCTGCCGGGCGCGGTGGCCGCATAGAATGTTTGCGTTGACGTGCACGTCAATCAGATTGACGTCGGCGTAGTGCGTATCCGCCTATTTTTTAACCTTCTGGAGTGAGATAGTCATGAAAATCCTGGTTGCAGTCAAGCGTGTGGTGGACTACAACGTGAAGGTCCGCGTCAAGTCGGACAACACGGCAGTGGACACCGCCAACGTCAAAATGAGCATGAACCCCTTTGACGAAATCGCCATCGAAGAAGCCGTGCGCCTGAAAGAAAAAGGCGTGGCCACCGAGATCATCGCAGTGTCCTGCGGCGTGACCCAGTGCACGGAAACCCTGCGCACTGCCATGGCCATTGGCGCCGACCGCGCGATCCTGGTCGAAACGTCTGAAGAACTACAGCCGCTGGCGGTGGCCAAGCTGCTCAAAGCGCTGGTCGACAAGGAACAACCCGGCCTGATCATTTTGGGCAAACAGGCGATTGATGACGACTGCAACCAGACCGGCCAGATGCTCGCAGCCCTCGCTGACCTGCCGCAGGTCGCCTTTGCCAGCAAGGTTGACATTGCGGACGGCAAAGCCACCGTGTCGCGTGAAATCGATGGCGGCAGCGAAACCCTGTCTGTCACCCTGCCGGCCGTGGTCACTGCCGATTTGCGCCTCAACGAGCCGCGCTACGTCACCCTGCCCAACATCATGAAGGCCAAGAAAAAGCCGATGGAAGTGCTCAAACCCGAGGACCTCGGTGTTGATGTGACTCCGCGCATCAAAACCCTCAAGGTCAACGAACCGCCCAAGCGCAGCGCCGGCGTCAAGGTGCCCGATGTGGCCACACTGGTGGCCAAACTCAAGACAGAAGCCAAAGTCATCTGACCAAGCACCGTCATTGCGAGCGCAGCGTGGCAATCCATGCAGTCGGAAGTTCTGGATTGCCACGTTGCTTCGCTCCCCGCAATGACGAAGTCTCCGTTAACCCATTAAAGGAATCCTCATGACCACCCTCGTCATTGCTGAACACGACAACGCCTCCCTCAAGCCATCGACCCTCAACACCGTCACCGCCGCGCTTGCGTGCGGTGGCGACGTGCATGTGCTGGTTGCCGGTCACAACGCTGGCCCGGCGGCCGCTGCTGCTGCACAAATTGCTGGCGTCACCAAGGTACTGCATTGCGATGCCGAATCGCTCGCGCATGGCATCGCAGAGAACGTCACGGCGCAAGTTGTGGCTGTGGCCGCCAACTATAGCCACCTGCTGTTCTCGGCCACCGCCGCTGGCAAAAACGTGGCGCCGCGCGTGGCTGCCAAGCTTGATGTGGGCCAACTCTCGGATGTCACCAAGGTGATCAGCCCTGACACCTTTGAGCGCCCCATCTACGCCGGCAACGCCATCGCCACCGTGCAAAGTCTGGACGCCATCAAGGTGCTGACCGTGCGCACCACGGGCTTCGATGCGGCAGCTCAAGGCGGCAGTGCCACTGTTGACGCCATCGCTGCGGTGGCAACCCCCGGCAAAACCACGTACCAGGGCAGCGAGATCGCCAAAAACGACCGGCCTGAGTTGACTGCCGCCAAGGTGATCGTCAGCGGTGGCCGCGCGCTGGCCTCAAGTGAACAGTTCACGGCCCTGATGACCCCGCTGGCCGACAAGCTCGGCGCCGCTCTGGGCGCCAGCCGCGCTGCTGTTGATGCAGGCTACGCCCCCAACGACTGGCAAGTCGGCCAGACCGGCAAGATCGTGGCCCCCCAGCTCTACATTGCCGTGGGCATCAGCGGTGCCATCCAGCATCTTGCCGGCATGAAAGACAGCAAGGTCATCGTGGCCATCAACAAAGACCCCGAGGCGCCGATCTTCAGTGTGGCCGACTACGGGCTCGAAGCCGATTTGTTTGTCGCTGTGCCGGAACTGACGGCCGCGCTTTAAGGCTGACACTGCGTCTCCAGCCATTCAGGGCATCCGGCGCGATGCCCTTTCTTATTTGATTTCAAGGAGATATTTCCATGAGCTACACCGCCCCTCTCAAAGACATGCTTTTTAACATCGAGTACCTGGCCGGCATTGACCAGATCGCCCAACTCCCCGGCATGGAGGACGCGGGTCTGGAGACCGCGCAAGCCGTGCTCGAAGAGGCCGCCAAGTTCTGCGAAGGCGTGCTCGCACCTCTGAACTGGGAGGGCGACAAGAACCCGTCCACCTGGAAAGACGGCGTGGTCACCGCCAGCCCGGGTTTCAAGGACGCCTTCAAGCAATACACCGAGGCCGGCTGGCAAGGCCTACAGCACCCCACCGACTTCGGCGGCCAGGGCCTGCCCAAGACCATCGGCTCGGCCGTGGGTGAAATGCAGAACTCGGCCAACATGAGCTTTGCCCTGTGCCCGCTGCTCACCGACGGCGCCATCGAGGCGTTGCTCACCGCAGGCAGCCCCGAGCTCAACGCCATCTACCTCGAAAAACTCGTCAGCGGCGAGTGGACCGGCACCATGAACCTGACCGAGCCGCAAGCCGGCTCTGACCTGGCCGCCGTGCGCACCCGGGCCGAGCCCCAACCAGACGGCAGCTACAAGGTTGCCGGCACCAAGATTTACATCACCTGGGGTGAGCACGACATGGCCAACAACATCGTCCATCTGGTACTGGCCCGTGTGAGCGGCGCACCTGAAGGCGTGAAAGGCATCAGCCTCTTTGTGGTGCCCAAGTTCATGGTCAACGCCGATGGCTCACTGGGTGCGCGCAACGACGTCCAATGTGTCTCCATCGAGCACAAGATGGGCATCAAGGCCAGCCCCACGGCGGTACTGCAGTTTGGTGACCACGGTGGTGCAGTCGGTTATTTGGTGGGTCAGGAAAACCGCGGCCTGGAGTACATGTTCATCATGATGAATGCTGCGCGCTTCGGCGTTGGCGTGCAGGGCATCGCCATTGCCGAGACCGCCTACCAAAAAGCGGTGAGCTTTGCCAAGGAGCGCATCCAAAGCCGCCCGGTTGACGGTTCGCTACCAGCGGCCGGCCCCATCATCCACCACCCGGACGTCAAACGCATGCTCATGACCATGCGCGCCTACACCGAAGGTTGCCGTGCCTTGTCTAGCGTGGCCGCTGCCGCCTATGACACCGCACACCACCACCAAGACGCCGACACGCGCAAGCAAAACGAGGCGTTTTATGAATTTATGGTGCCGCTGATCAAGGGCTTTAGCACCGAGATGAGCCTGGAAGTGACTTCTCTTGGCGTTCAGGTGCACGGTGGCATGGGTTTCATCGAGGAAACCGGTTGCGCCCAGTACTACCGCGACGCCAAAATCCTGACCATTTACGAAGGCACCACCGCCATCCAGGCCAATGACCTTGTGGGTCGCAAGACCGCGCGTGATGGCGGCCAGACTGCCAAAGACATTGCCGCCCAGATCGAAGCCACCGAATTCGAGCTGCTGCAAACCGTCAGCGACGATGCCCACGCTGTGGCCAAACGCCTGAAAGCGGCGCGTCTGGCTTTCCTCGACGTGGTGACCTTTGTGGCGGACAACACCAAGACGCTGCCCAACGACGTCTTTGCCGGCAGCGTGCCCTACCTGATGCTGGCGGGCAACCTGATGGCGGGCTGGCAACTGGCGCGTGCCCTGCTGGTGGCCCAAGCGCAATTGGCCAAAGGCCAGGATGTGGCCTTCATGCAGGCCAAGATCATCACCACCCGCTTTTATGCCGACCACCTGCTGACCAAGGCGCCGGGCCTGCGTGACAGCATTGTGGAAGGGGCAGCCTGCGTGACAGAGTTGGCGCTGGACGCGTTTTGAGGTTGTCAATGTAGTCCGGATGTAGCGAAACGCAATCCAGGTGGCTTTCAGACTTTGACCTCAAGCGCTACGGCTCGTCGTACCCGACGGACAGAAATTTGCCATGCCCAGGGCTTGTGCGGGTGTCACGATGCTGATGCCGAGTACGGCGCGCACGGTCAACAGGTCCTGAACGCCGCTGATCAGCCAGGGGGCGCCGGCAGCCAGGGCGGCATGAATGAACTTGTCGTCGTCAGCGTCGCGGCTGTAGGTTTGTTGTGCTAATTCGTCGTCAACATTCACCCAGTGTGTCGCCGCATTGGCATCATCGCACCGCATGCCTCGCCCCAGCCATTTTCAGGTCGGCCAGGTCGAGCCCTGTTCGGGCACCACGGCGCGCCAGCCAAGTTCGTGCTTGATGCGCGCGCGCAGCATGTCGGCGGGGCCCGCCTCGCCATGCACCACATAGACCTGGTCCGGCGACTGCGGCATGGTGCGCAGCCAGGCTATCAACTGGTTGCCGTCGGCGTGGGCCGAGGCCGATTCGAGCTGCACGATTTCGGCGTTGATGTCGACATCGCGGCCGTGGATGCGCACCGACTTGGCGCCACTGGCGAATGTGGCGCCGCGCGTACCGGGCGCCTGGTAGCCGGTCAGGATGATCATGTTGCGGTGGTCGCCCGCGTAGTGTTCCAGATGGTGCAGCACGCGGCCACCCGTGGCCATGCCGCTGGCCGACAAGATCACCATGGGGCCGTGGCGGCTGGCCAGCGCCTTGGATTCGTCGGTGCTGTTGACCATGGTGGCATTGCGCGTCAGGGCGCGCGTGTCCTGGTGGCTCAGGCGGTGTTCACCGGGGTGGTCTTCAAACAAATGGGTGGTGTGCACCGCCATCGGGCTGTCCAGAAAAACCGGCAACGAGGTCGGCAGTTCGCCCTTGATCTTGAGTAAGTGAATGGCATGCAACAAGGCCTGGGCACGGCCCACGGCAAAGACCGGCACCACGGCCACGCCGCCGCGCTTGGCCACGCGTTGCAAGGCAGGCGCCAGTTCAGCCAGCACATCTTCCTTGGGGTGAATGCGGTCGCCATAAGTGGATTCGATCAGCACCGTGTCGGCTTGCGGTGCGTCATCGGGGGGACTCATGATGAGGTCGTCAGGGCGACCCAGATCGCCCGAGAACAAAATGCGCCGGCCCGCCACTTCCAGCAGGATGCTCGACGCGCCCAGAATGTGCCCGGCCGAACTGAAGGTTGCTTTCCAGCCAGGAATGGGCGTGATGACTTTGTCGAATTCCACCGCCTTGATCAAGGGTAGCGCGCCGAGCGCGTCCTGCCGGGTGTACAAGGGCAGGGCCGGAGCGTGCTTTGAAAAACCGTGGCGGTTGGCAAAGGCGGCGTCTTCTTCCTGGATATGGCCGCTGTCGGGCCACAAAATGCGGCACAGGTCGCGCGTGCCCCGGCTGGCGTAGACGTGGCCGACAAAGCCTTCCTTGGCCAGTAGCGGAACGTAGCCGCTGTGGTCGAGGTGGGCGTGGGTCAGCAAAACGGCATGAATCTGGTCTGGCGGCAGGGGCAGCGGGTTCCAATTGCGCAGGCGCAGTTGCTTGTAGCCCTGGAACAAACCACAGTCCACCAGCAAGCGTTTGCCGTCGTGCTGCACGAGATACTTGGAGCCGGTGACGGTGCTGGCGCCACCCAGAAAGGTGATGGTTACGCTCATGTCGAGTCTCCTTGTGCTGCCCCGAGAAAAAAGCCATGCCGTTGCGGCGCAACAGCATGGCTTGATTCTGGACTTTTTACCGGCTTGTCAGGCGATAAATTTCAGCTGAAAAAACTTTTCAGTCGATCGGTCCAGCTGTCGCCAGTCGGTGAGTGTTTGCTGCCATCTTTTTTAAACGACTCGTCGAGCTCGTGCAATAGCTTGCGCTGGTGTTCGGTGAGTTTGACAGGCGTTTCAACCAAAATGTGGCAGTACAGGTCGCCGGGGTAATTGGAGCGCACGCCCTTGATGCCCTTGCCGCGCAAGCGGAACTGCTTGCTCGATTGCGTACCCTCCGGGATGTCGATAGCAGCCTTACCGTCGAGTGTGGGCACGTCGATTTCACCGCCCAGCGTGGCAGTGATGATGCTGATGGGCACCGAGCAATGCAGGTCATCGCCATCGCGCTCGAAAATTTCGTGTTTTTTGAGGCGGATTTCAATGTACAGGTCCCCGGGTGGACCGCCGTTGGTGCCAGGCTCGCCGTTGCCCGCGCTGCGGATACGCATGCCGCTGTCAATGCCGACCGGGATCTTGACTTCGAGCGTCTTTTGCTTCTTGACCTTGCCCTGGCCATGGCATTTGGGACAGGGCTCGGGGATGATCTTGCCAGTGCCGCGGCAGGTCGGGCAGGTTTGCTGCACGCTGAAAAAACCTTGGCGCATTTGCACCGCGCCCGAGCCGCCACAGGTGCTGCAGGTCTTGGCCTGGGTACCGGGCTTGGCGCCGCTGCCGCTGCAGGTGTCGCAATTGTCCCAACTGGGGATGCGGATTTGCGCATCTTTGCCCTTGGCTGCTTCATCCAGCGTGATTTCCATGGCGTAGCTCAGGTCGCTGCCACGGTACACCTGCCGGCCACCGGCACGGCCACCGCGCTGCTGGCCAAACATGTCGCCAAAAATATCGCCAAAAGCCTCGGCAAAACCGCCATAGGCCTCGCCACCGGCGCCGCCGCGCATGTTGGGGTCGACGCCGGCAAAGCCGTGCTGGTCGTAGGCCGCGCGCTTTTGCGGGTCTGACAGCATCTCGTAGGCTTCTTTCGATTCCTTGAACTTTTCCTCGGCCGCCTTGGCACCGTCGCCGCTGTTGCGGTCAGGGTGGTGCTTCATCGCATGCTTGCGATAAGCCTTCTTGATTTCTTCGTCCGAGGCGTTCTTGGGAACACCCAACACTTCGTAGTAATCTCTTTTGGACATGGTCTGAGTTTGCCTGATATCAATGCAAACGCCGCGGTGAACTTTTAGGGTTCAGCGCGGCGCACGCAACGGTTTAAAAACAGCGTTAAATCAAGTGCTTAAGGCTTCTTGACTTCTTTCACTTCTGCATCGACCACATTGTCGTCGGCTTGGGCTCCACCGCCTTGGCCGCCTTGCGCGCTTTGACCGGCATCACCGGCTGGCGCACCTTCAGCGGCCTGCTTGGCCTGCATGTCTGCATACATTTTTTCGCCGAGCTTCTGGCTCACCGTCATCAGCGCCGCGCTCTTGTCATCAATGGCTGCCTTGTCGTCGGTCTTGAGGGCTTCCTCAAGCGCTTTGATGGCTTCTTCGATGCTGGTTTTCTCGGCCGCATCAATTTTGTCACCGTACTCGGTCAGGCTCTTCTTGACGCTGTGCAGGCTGGCATCAGCTGTGTTTTTCGATTGCACCAGTTCGAGTTTTTTCTTGTCATCGGCCGAGTTGAGTTCAGCATCCTTGACCATTTGCTGGATTTCGGCTTCGGTCAGACCCGAGTTGGCCTTGATCGTGATCTTGTTCTCTTTGCCGGTGCCCTTGTCCTTGGCGCCCACATGCAAGATGCCGTTGGCGTCGATGTCAAACGACACTTCAATTTGCGGCGTGCCGCGCGAAGCCGGCGGAATGCCCTCAAGGTTGAACTCGCCGAGCAGCTTGTTGCCGGCGGCTATCTCGCGTTCGCCCTGGAACACCTTGATGGTCACGGCCGGCTGGTTGTCGTCGGCGGTCGAGAAGGTCTGCGCAAACTTGGTCGGAATGGTAGTGTTCTTGGTGATCATCTTGGTCATGACGCCGCCCAAGGTTTCAATGCCCAGGCTCAAGGGCGTTACGTCGAGCAGCAGCACGTCCTTGCGGTCGCCCGAGAGCACCTGGCCCTGGATGGCGGCGCCCACGGCCACGGCTTCGTCCGGGTTCACGTCTTTGCGCGGCTCTTTGCCAAACAGTTCCTTGACCTTTTCTTGCACCTTGGGCATGCGCGTCATGCCGCCGACCAGAATCACGTCGTTGATGTCGGAGGCGCTCACACCGGCGTCTTTCAGGGCGGTGCGGCAGGGCGCAATGGTGCGCTCGATCAGCTCTTCGACTAGGCTCTCGAGCTTGGCGCGGGTGAGCTTGATGTTGAGGTGCTTCGGGCCCGAGGCATCGGCCGTCACGTAGGGCAGATTGATGTCTGTCTGGGCGCTGCTGGAGAGTTCGATCTTGGCTTTTTCAGCGGCTTCCTTGAGGCGTTGCAGCGCCAGCACGTCTTTGCCCAGGTCGACGCCTTGTTCTTTCTTGAACTCGGAAATCACGAAGTCGATGATGCGCTGGTCGAAGTCTTCACCGCCCAGGAACGTGTCGCCGTTGGTGGACAGAACTTCGAATTGCTTTTCGCCATCGACATCGGCGATCTCGATGATTGACACGTCGAAGGTGCCGCCACCGAGGTCATACACCGCAATCTTGCGGTCGCCTTTTTCGTTCTTGTCCATGCCAAAGGCCAGTGCCGCAGCGGTGGGCTCGTTGATGATGCGCTTGACGTCAAGGCCGGCAATGCGGCCGGCGTCCTTGGTGGCCTGGCGCTGGGCGTCGTTGAAATAGGCTGGCACCGTGATGACGGCTTCGGTCACGGGCTCGCCCAGGTAATCCTCAGCCGTCTTTTTCATCTTGCGAAGCGTGTCGGCGCTGATTTGCTGCGGCGCCATGCTGTTGCCGCGCACATCGACCCAGGCGTCGCCGTTGTCGGCTGCCACGATCTTGTAGGGCATCAGGTCGATGTCTTTTTGCACTTCTTTTTCGGTGAACTTGCGGCCGATCAGGCGCTTGACAGCGTAGATCGTGTTCTTTGGATTAGTGACCGCCTGGCGCTTGGCAGAGGCACCCACCAGCACTTCACCGTCTTCCTGGTAGGCAATGATGGAAGGTGTGGTGCGGGCACCTTCGGCGTTTTCAATCACTTTGGCGGTGTTGCCTTCCATGACGGCGACGCAGCTGTTGGTGGTGCCCAAGTCGATACCAATGATTCTTCCCATGATGCTTCCTTAAATGTTTGGACTCACACCGAACTGCTGCGCAGCTGGTGCTTGTGCCCGGAGGGTTTTGAAATTCAGATGTGTGTCAAGTGTGGCTGGCGGCTGTTTTTTCAAGCCGCAAGCCTCGATTATTTTGCGGCTGCCACGGTCACCAGCGCCGGGCGCAGCACGCGCTCGGCAATCAGGTAGCCCTTTTGCAGCACGGTGACCACCGTGTTGGCCTCCTGCTCGCAAGGGACCACGCTGATGGCCTGGTGCTGGTGCGGGTCGAATTTGTCACCGGCGGCCGGGCTGATGGCCACCACCTTGTTGCGCTCCAGCGCCGAGATCAACTGGCGCAACGTAGCCTGTGAGCCTTCGCGCAATTGTTCAAGCGAGGCTTCCGACAGGGACAGCCCGGCTTCCAGGCTGTCAATCACCGGCAGCAAGCTGTCGGCAAACGACTCCAACGCAAACTTGCGCGCCTTCGACACGTCGTCTTCGGCGCGGCGGCGCGCGTTCTCGGTATCGGCTTTGGCGCGCAGGTACTGGTCGGCCAAATCGTGGTTCTTGGCTTGCAGCGCGACCAGTTCGGCTTGACAGCTTTCCAGCGTCTGCACTTCCAGTTCTGGCAGGTCAGCGGACGCGCTGGCCGGGCTCAAGGGGTTGACGGGGTTGGGGCTCGCGCCGGCAGCAGCGGGCTCGGAACTGGGAGGAATGGGTGGGGTGGTGCTAGGGTGGGTCATGCGGGTGTTATTGGGTTTGAAACAACAAGCCTCGTAGATGGGGCTTGGTGCCATGTTTGCAAGGGGGCAGGCAGAAAAAAGCGGGCTGATGCCCGCTGCCTGGCAGACGATGGGCTCTTAACCGAGGCTGATCAGTTCGACCTCGAACTTGAGGGTGGCGTTGGGTGGAATCACGCCGCCCGCACCGCGCGCACCATAGCCGAGTTCGGGCGGGATGATGAGCGTGCGCGTGCCGCCCACCTGCATGCCGGCCACGCCCTCGTCCCAGCCCTTGATCACCATGCCGCCGCCCAGGCGAAACACAAACGGGTCGCGCCGGTCTTTGCTGGAGTCGAATTTGGCACCTTGCTGCTCGTTTTGGTAGAGCCAGCCGGTGTAGTGCACGGTAACGTTTTGGCCGGCCGTGGCGGTGGCGCCGCTGCCGAGAATGGTGTCTTCAAAAATCAGGCCAGAAGCAGTTGTTGTCATGGAAGTCAATCTATAAAAATTGGAAAAGAAAATGGCAGCGGTGTCAGTCAGGCAGTGGCTAGCGCCAGGCTGGCCACCCATTTGTTGGCAAAGGACGCCAGATCACCCATACGCTTGAGCAGGTCCAGGCCCATGGGCGTGGCCATGTAACCGTCGCTAACGTGGGTCAGCAAGCCGGCTGCCCGCAATTCCTTGAGGCGGGTGTTCAACGTGTTGGGCGTGATGCGGCCGACGCTGTCTTGCAGAATACGAAAGGTTTGCGGATGGCCGTCTTTCAGCGCCCACAACACCCGAATGGCATAGCGCGACTCCAGCAGGCTGAGCAATTGACCAATGGCCACGTTGTCTTTGGACGTCATGTGTTTTATCTCCTTGATTTGTCTTGTTTTTCCGGAAGGAAAATGCGTCATTTGCATGGTTGTCTCATGCCTAAACTATAGCGCAATTTAGCTGCATGCTACAGGTTTCATAGTGATAAAAATCAAGAGACAGGCAATGACACGCTGCGCTTGCCGAATGACAATTCTCAACGCAGCACAAGTTCTGTCTGAATAAAAATCCACTTATCAACTCATTGGAGGTTTTTATGTGGCGACTCGTATCAAAGATCGTTTGTATCGTGATGCTTTCTGGTGCGTGGGGTAGCTCAATGTCAACTCCCATGACGTACAGTTTTTCCACGAGCCCAAGTCCATTCGGTACCTCACCCATGCGGGCCTGTTTCTCGATAACGCGGTCGTGTCTGGGACTTTTAGTTACGATTCGCAAGCGCCATCCGTTGGGGATGTAGGCACTGGCATCTCGTACGGCGGCCATAATCCAAACTCTGGCAACCTCGCCAGCTTCAGCGACCTGTCGGGTGTGGTATCAGGTATGACTTTCTCCGACGCACGGGGCGTTGTTATCGTCGGCAATGACAGGCTGCCCGCACTTGTCGACTCGTTGGCACTTTCTGCCGACCCTTCGATCACCAGCACGAGTCCACGCAACCTTGTCGGATTCACGATTGGGGACTATTTGCTGATGAATGTAAGATTGTTTTGGCTCGAAGGTCAGTCTGTGCCCGAACTGATTACCGACTTTCTTGACAGCGAAACCCTGCCAGACACTCTGCCGACTTTTAACGGAAGGCTCGCCCTTGACTTCATCCAAACGGGCACCGGTCCCACAACGCTCGCGGGTTCCGTGTTCTTCGACGGCTTGATCGTTACTGCTACGCTTGTGCCCGAGCCCGAGACATTGGCCCTGCTGCTGTCTGGCCTTGGTTCGTTGGCCATCTTCTCGCGCCGCAGAAAAGTTTCGTTAACTGAGGTCTAGCTTGTCAAAGACTTGACTTGCGCGTGCAACGAGCTGACTTGGCTTTACCCGTCTTTGCCGATATCCTGCAACTCCAGTGACTTGAACCTGATGGGTGAAGATGCCGACCATTTATGTCGAAAAACTTTACAGTAACAACGGCTGTGTCAGGAATGTTAGATTTAGCCAATGTGAAGGCTCTTGATCTGTAAGGATATTTGGACTTGGTCGTCCGTTCGGCCCAAATATTGCATGTGGTTCTGAGCACGTATGAATTTGGTCAGGTGCACCTTTCAACAAAACAACAACGGAACGCAAAATGAAAAAAATTCGTCATCTCTTGGGTTGTGCTTTGATTGCCACCGCGAGCGCGCTGCCTTCGATCAGCTCGGCGACTTTGCTCAATGTAGATTTCGGTTTAACCGGACAACAGATTCAATCAGGTTTTTCTGGTCTGGCAGGTACTTCCACAGCAGCCAGTGCTAGCCAGAGTTTTTCAGGGATTGGGGTGTCAATTCAAGGGACTGGAAATGCGTTTGGCTTTCGGGACAGGGGTGATGTCACTGGTGCCCTCGGCGATTTGGTAGAGGATTTTTATTTCGCCAACAGCCAGATCAAGCTGACTTTTTCAGGTTTGGCTGCGGGTAATTACAGCTTTACCTCTTGGTTCCACGACTCTTCTTATGTTCAGTCGGTGCTCAAAATCAACGTTAACTCTGTTGACCTTTTGACAGATCTTTCTGCCACCAATGGATATTCTCCTGCGTCAATCGGAACTGGTACGGTCAATTTTCACAGCGACGGTTTGGGCAATGATGTCGTTTCATTCATTGAGACTAGCGAAATTCGGTCGGGCAGTGCAGTCATCCTAAATGGCTTTAGCCTGAAAAGTGTGCCTGAGCCTGCATCCATTGCACTTCTAGGACTCGGACTCATTGGAATCGCCGTTTCACGCAAACGCAAACAAAGCTGAATCGCGAGGGAGGGGCGTATCCCTTCATTAGGAAACGAGCTTAATTCAAGCTTGCACCGTCGCGAGAGCCTGCTTCAACAACTGACACACTGCATGAAGCCTAGTTGGTGATTTTTGCCATACGCATGCTGACTGCAGGCATCTCACAGATTTAATCTTCCATTGGGTGAATGAGGTTGACGAGCCTTGACCCCGGCACTGGCTCCACAGTTAGGGCTGCTTGGTTCCCCACCTGACCCGGTTGGCCGCTTCACCATGCGGGAAGGCCCG
>PFUD01000049.1 GCA_002789915.1 Comamonadaceae bacterium CG_4_9_14_3_um_filter_60_33
CCCAAAGGCTTGTCGGGCGCACACAGCAAGCCCTTGCGCTGGTAGAAGCGAATCGTCTCGACGTTGACCCCGGCGGCCAGGGCAAACGCGCCAATGGTGAGGTTGCCCGTATGGCCGCTTGGGATGCCCTCTGAATTTTTTTGCATAAAACGCTTGACTCCGTACTTGACTACAGACTTGTCTTAAGCTGCCTTTCATCACAGATAAACGCTTTGGAGACCAAGCATGACGTTCATGACCCGCATGGCCGACAAAACCGGCACCCTTGGCAGCCTGGTTTCGGCCTTTGGCTGTGCAGCCTGTTTTCCGGCCATTGCCAGCATGGGTGCCGCACTTGGCCTGGGTTTTTTGCAGGAATACGAGGGGCTGTTCATCAGCCGCTTGATGCCGCTGTTTGCCGCCATCGCCCTGGTGGCCAATGCGCTGGGCTGGGTTAGGGCTTGTTCACAAATAACCTATACATTTGGCTCGCCGACCTTGGGCGCACTGCGTCGTTGCAAAGCGAGCAGTGCGCTCGGCATGGTGGGGCCGACGCTGGTGCTGGGTGCGCTGGGCTGGCTTGGTGGCGAGGGCTGGCCGACTGTGCTGCTGTATGTCGGCCTGGGGCTGATGCTGGTGGTGTCCGTCTGGGACTTGCTGTGGCCAGCCAACCGCCGCTGCGGCCCCGATGGCTGTGAACTGCCGACGGCAAAGAGCCACAGTTGAAAGCCAGGCATGAACACAGCCGCACCCACCCCAAGCGCCTGCAACACCTGTACCCCTGAGCACGGCCTGCACATTGCCGTCATCGGCAGCGGCGGCGCGGCCATGGCGGCGGCGCTCAAAGCGGTGGAGCGCGGCGCGCGCGTGACGCTGATTGAGCGTGGCACCCTTGGCGGCACCCGCGTCAACATCGGCTGCGTACCGTCAAAAAATCTTCATCCGCATCGCGCACATTGCCCATCTGCGCCAGAGCAGTCCGTTTGATAGCGGCATCAGCGCGCCTACACCCCACATCAATCGATCGGCCTTGCTGGCACAGCAGCAGGCGCGTGTCGACGAACTGCGCCAGGCCAAATACCAAGGCATCCTGCAAGGCAGTGCCGCCATCACGGTGTTGCACGGCTCGGCGCGTTTCAATGACAGCCACAGCCTGACGGTGCGTTTGAACGATGGGGGCGAACAAGTGCTGGCGTTTGACCGTTGCCTGATCGCCACCGGTGCCAGTGCTGCCATCCCGCCCGTTCCAGGTTCAAAGGAAACGCCGTTCTGGACCTCCACCGAAGCGTTGGTGTGTGACGCGATACCCAAACGGCTGGCGGTCAGCGGCTCTTCGGTCGTGGCGCTGGAGCTGGCGCAGGCCTTTGCCCGCCTGGGCAGCCAGGTCACGATGCTGGCGCGCCACACCTTGTTTTACCGTGACGACCCTGCCATCGGTGAGGCGCTGACGGCAGCCTTTCGTGGCGAGGGCATCACGGTGCTGGAGCACACGCAAGCCAGCCAGGTGCGTAATGCCAATAGTGAATTCGTGCTCACCACACCCGATGCTGCGCTGCATGCCGACCAATTGCTTGTGGCCAAGGGCCGCAGCCACAACACGGCTGCGCTGAATCTGTCGGCAGCGGGTGTCGCGACCAGCGCGCAGGGGGCGATCCAGATCGATGCGGCCATGCGCACCAGTGCGGCCACCATCTTTGCCGCGGGCGACTGCACCGACCAGCCGCAGTTTGTCTATGTGACCGCCGCTGCGGGCACACGCGTCGCCATCAACATGACAGGCGGTAACGCTCGGTTGGACCTGACCGCCATGCCCGCCGTGGTGTTCACCGAGCCGCAGGTGGCCAGGGTGGGTCTGACCGAAGCTCAGGCTCAAGCGGCCGGGTTGCAGGTTGAGAGTCGAACCTTGGGCCTGGACAACGTGCCGCGTGCGCTGGTCAATTTTGAGACGCAGGGCTTCATCAAACTGGTGGCTGAATCGGGCAGCGGGCGCTTGCTTGGCGTGCAAGCCGTGGCTGCTGAAGCGGGTGAGCTCATCCAGAGCGCGGCGCTGGCCATGCGCTCGCAGATGACGGTGCAGGATCTGGCCGACCAGTTGTTCCCGTACCTGACGATGGTCGAAGGCCTGAAGCTGTGTGCGCAGACATTTTTCAAGGATGTCAAGCAATTGAGTTGCTGCGCCGGCTGAGCGAATGCCGATGGCAGGAGAAAAGGTCAAATGCATCACAAGCAAAACGAGCAGGTTCGCAAGCCACAGCGCTCATGGGCGTGGGGCCTGTCACCGCCTCTGCGGTGGTGGCCACGGTAGGTGACTTCAAGCAATTCAAGAGTGGCGCACAGTTTGGTGCCTGGTTGGGGCTGACCCCAAGGCAAAACTCCAGCGGGGGCAAGAATAATCTGGGTGGCATCACCAAGCATGGTGATGTTTACCTGCGAACGCTGCTGATCCAAGGTGCCAAGTCAGCGGTCACGACGGCGCATCGACGCGAAGACCCGATCTCCAAGTGGGTGCATCAGTTGCGTGAAAAATCAGGCTGGCAAAAGGCGGCGGTGGCGTTGGCCAACAAGAATGCACGCATTCTGTGGGCAGTGTTCACCAAAGGTAAGCCGTTTGAGGCGGGCCATGTCAGCGTTAAGCCGGGCACACAGCAACCCGCTGTGTGCCCGGCTTGAAAGTAATTCAGAAGATTTGAAGGTTTTCTTGGCAGACGCAAAAGTGAAGATGCTTTGAACAGGTCAGACCGGCAGTGGGTAAGCTCAATAAGGGCTCAGTGGCATTGGCCACGTTGAACGATTTGAGCCCCGCTGAGCGATTGGAGCCCCACTGAGCGGTTCGTATCTGGGTCCGCACCGAAGTTTCAGTGCAACAAGGCCGTCTGTAGAAGTGCAGTCTGTCTCCTCGTTTGAGTGCAGCTTTCGTTGGTGTCGATGCAAGAAATACCGCTTATCAAGAAAATGCAAAAAAAACCTGTTGATTTTTTGGGAAGTCCCTGTAGAGCCCTTAGTCGCGGGGCCAGCGCTTAACGTGACCAGTTGTTTTGATGTGATGGTTTCATTCGCTCTAGAAAGGTCTGAAATTCTGGTGCGTCGTCCAGCATGCTCGATGGCAGGGTGCGCAGCGCATCCACGGTCTCGCGATCAAGGTGAAACGTCGATGGTGTGGTACTGAAACGGGTTCGCTCAGCCACGTCAACCAGCCGGTCGAAGCTGAGCACGGAAAAATCGATGGTCACTTTGGGGCAATCCGCGCATCGCCCCAGATTGATGAAGTTGGCCCACATGTCAAAATTCTTTTGTGCCAGCAGCGTGGTCTCGGCATTGAGCAGGTTATTGGTTGCGTCGGCGAGAGCCTCAGCCGTCTCGAGCAAGCCAGGGCCTTCTTCCGCACGCAACCATTCGCGCCCCGAGATCGCTTGGGTGTTGGATGCGATCACCAACACATGCTCGACCTGGGCCATGGCCTGCGCAGAAAAGGCGCCCGCCATCTCGATCACGCGCCCATGGTGGCTCACTTCACTCATGATGCTGCCCCGCACGCCCAGGTTATCGACAATACCGCCATCCACGAGTTGGACATAGGGAACAGCTTGCGGCGACGCATAACTTGCCAGCGCCGTGGCAGCGTGGAACCGGCGATCAGCCGGATTGCGTTCAGCCAGCGCCTGCGCAACCCAGTCGGGGTGCCGTTGCGGGCAATCGCCCGCTTGATTGCGCAGCACGAGTGGAGCGAACACGATGGGAACCGCCGCAGAAGCCATCACGGCACGTGCCACCGGGAATGGCGTCAGGTCGGAGCACAGGTAATCAAACTGCATTTGCGTGAACGAAAAAGTGGTACCCGTGTTCAGGTCGGCGGCATTCAGGATGATGTAGGGCGCACGCCCGTCGCCAGACAGGTCGGCAAATGTTTTCCCTTTGAACAGGGTGCGGTCGAGGTAGTCTGCCACCGCATCGGTTCGACTGAAGTGAGGCGCAGCAATTTTTGCAAGTTGCGCCGGTGAAACGATTTCGGCGATCATCTCGCCCTGAATGTCGCGGTAGAGAAATTCTTGCGCAAAGTCCGCCAATCCACGTTCACCAAACAAGCCGTAGTAGGCGGCCGTGAAGCTGCCACCCGACACCGCTGTGATGACATCGACTTCGTCAAGCAGTCGATGTGATTCACCATCGACCCAGATTCGGGTGCTGGCGAGTTTTTCCAGAACCCCTTGGGTAAACGCTGCAGCGCGCATGCCACCCCCGGAGAAAGACAATACGACGAATAACTTGGGCGAGTTGCGCGGCAGCCGGTTGAAAAAGGTGTATGCGGTGGCCGGGTCAGCGTGGTCAAGGGGCGCGTTGTAAGGCCTGGTCGCACACGCCGTGACCATCAGCGCGAGCAGCAAGGGCGCGAAACGGGTCAGGTGCCGCGCCAAGGCAAAGATGGGGAAATTAATCATGTTGCTGGCCAAGCTGAACCAATGCCCGAAAACGGGTCAGAACACCGTCATCCTTGGGCATCGCTGGTCTTGTTGCGCAGACGCAAGGAAGTAATCAAACCGTCCACGCCCCGGGCATTGATCTCCTGCGCAAATTGGTTGCGATAGACCGCACCCAACCAGACCCCCATTACATTCAGATCAAATATTTTCCAGCCTGCGCCCTCCCCTTGCGTTTTTTCAAGACGGCAGTCAAGTTGAATGGGATCACCTTGGCCCCTAGCCTCGGTGCGCACCATCACCTCGGTGTCGTGCGTTGACATGCGCACTGGCTTGACAACCAGCACATGGTCGCTGGCCTGCAGCATGGCGCCGGCGTAGGTGCGCACCAGCAAAATCTTGAACTCTTCAGCCAGACGTTGTTTCTGCACAGGTGTGGCCTGGCGCCAGGCCGGCCCGACGGCGGAGGCAACCATGCGCTGAAAATTGACATTCGGCATGATCACGTTCTCTACCAAGGCGAGGGCGCGCGTGATGTCGCCCGCCTGCAGCTTTTCATCACCCTTGAGGCTGAGCATGATGTCGGCATAAAGCCGACGAATCAAAGCGTCAGGCGCTTCTTGCGCTGCCATTGCAGGCAGGCCAAGCAGGCTTGAGCCGATCAGGGCAAACAGTGCCTGTCGGCGATTGACAAATCGACCATTCATGGTGATCTCCTTTGGGCAAAAAATGTTCTTCACCTCTCTGGCAGGGGCCGGGGTCGCATGACCAGGCGCAAGTTGCCAGACCTGTTCAACTCCATTAGGGGATGCTTGGGACATCCTGATCGTCGCCAAAATCCAGCGTGCCAATTTGCGCACCCATTTGATGGATGAGGTTCAATTGTTCTTCCACGTTGCGACAATTGCCGCACATGCTCAGGTGCACGCGCAAGCGCAGCTTGTCAACCATGTCCAGCGGTTCGTCCAGTGATTGCGAGAGCAATTCGGCGGCTTTTTTACAGGAATGAAGCAGGGTCATTGAATACTCCCAGTGGTGTGCCCTTGGGCACACATACATTGGCGCAGGCCCATGCGAGCCCGATGCAGAACCATACGGCAATTTTCGGCGCTCAGGCTCAGCCGCTCGCAGATTTCGGTGGTTTCGAACCCGAGCCATTCACGCATCATGAACACCCTGCCGGTTTGAGAAGGCAGGCGTTTCAGACAGACCTCCATGACCGACATCATCTGACGCTGGGTTTCCCGCTTTTCAGGTTGCTGCCAGGATGGCACGGCCTCCTTGTAGCTGCCCTGTTCATCGTACAGCCCTTCAGTGGGATCGCTGACATCTTCATTCTCATCCGCTTCGGTCCAGGCGCGCCGCCGCTGGTGGGGAGAACGGTACCAGTCGGCAATTTTGTGCTTCAGAATGGCCACCGCCCAGGTCATGATGGACGCCTCGCCTCGGTGAGCATCCGGCTTTTCCAAAACGGCCACCAGGGATTCCTGCACCAGGTCTTCTGCCAGCGCGGGCTCAAACACCATCATGCGGGCATGGCGCAACAGGCGCTGGCGCAGGCGGACCCAAGATTCACCCGAGGTTTCGGGATGGTGGCCGGGCGCAGGCTGATCGATTGGCATGGTCTGGCTATTCATGGAAACACCTATAAAGATTAGACACAAGCAGCTTGGGATGTTTGCTTGACCGCACCGACTTTGTCGCTACGCATGGCAGGTTCTTACAAATGTTGTGAACAAAACCTGTTGACGTATCAGGTCTGAACCTGTCAGACCTGATCGCTTCAGGCATCAGTTGCCCCCGTGAATTTCAAGTTCACCTTTTTCGCGAAGCGCGACAACTTCCTGCTCCACTTGTTGCCGCGTCAGGCTTGACGAGCTTTGCATGCGATTGCGCTGCTCTGCCTGGCGCATTTCAGAATCACTGATTTGAATCAGTCCAGCAGCCTTGGCCACTTGCAGTTCAGCAATGACTTCAGCGCGCGTTTTTCCGGGACCGGAGGCTTCTGCTTGACGAGAATAGTCCTTGTGGTCGGCCGACGCGGCAAATGAGGTGGCGACCAGAGCAGCGGCGATGAATAGGGTTTTCATGATGTTTCCTTTCGAGTTTGCAGCGCTGCGGTGTGCAGTGCCGTCACTACCTTGGTCGCATGGCCCCGACATAACGTGACAACTATTTTTTTGCACAGCACACATCCTTCAATGACCTGGACATGCGGGCAGGCCAATTCACAGAAATGAAACGATGGGCATCGAATCCGGGACGCGCAGACTGATCGACCCGCCTGAAGCAAACTAGTATGAAAACCTGTGCGTCCTCATCGAGTTCCACACGCTTGACCCCATCAACTCATCAGGAGAAATCAACCATGTCCACCACCCCCATCATCAGCAAGCTGCAACCGGTTGAGCACGCCAGTGCCCAAGGCAAGCAAAAGGAAGTCCTCGATCTGGCGCTCAAACAGGTCGGCTTCATTCCCAACATGTACGCCAACATGGCCAACGCGCCGGCCATGCTCAGCACCTACCTGCATGGTTATGCGCTGTTTCGCAGCGAATCGGGCTTCAGCCCGGTCGAGCAAGAAGTGGTGTTTCTGGTCGTGAGCCAATACAACGGCTGCCATTACTGCACCGCAGCGCACAGCATGCTGGCCGACAAGATGTCGGGCGTGCCGGCACCGGTGCTGCAGGCGATTCGTGCGCGCCAGCCGATTCCGGACGCCAAGCTGGCGGCCCTGGCTGCCATGACGGTAGAAATGGTGGCCAAACATGGCCAGCCCGATCGCGCCATCGTGCAGGCTTTTCTGGATGCCGGCTACCAGGAGCGCGACCTGCTCTACATCGTGCTCGCGGCAGCGGTCAAGGTGCTGAGCAACTACAGCAACCAGGCTTTCCGCACCACGGTCGATGAAAAATTTGCCGCCTACAAGGTCGACTGAGCGACACTGGCCGGGCAGAGCGCCGACCGGGAATTGATGAATAATTGCTCGGCATGAAACTCTCGATCATCGTCCCGGTTCTCAATGAAACCAGTGCCCTGCCCGCGCTGCTGATCGTTGACGGTGGCAGCACAGATGGCTCGGCCTGTTTGGCAGAGACTGCCGGTGTAACGCTCATCCACTCACGGCGTGGTCGGGCACGTCAGATGAATGCAGGTGCCGAATGTGCCACGGGCGATACCTTGTTGTTTCTCCATGCAGACACCCGATTGCCCGAGGATGCCGTGGCTTTGGTGTCTGCAGCACTGGCAGGCAAGGCGCACTGCTGGGGTCGCTTTGACGTCTGCATCGCCGGACGCCCGGCCATGCTGCGCATCATTGGCCACATGATGAACCTGCGCTCACGCTGGTCCGGCATCGCCACGGATGACCAGGCGATGTTTGTCAGTCGCACCGTGTTTGTGTCGGTCGGCGGTTTCCCGGATCAACCCTTGATGGAGGACATTGAACTGAGCAAGCGCCTGCGCCACGTCTCCCGGCCGGCGTGCATCGGCCAATGCGTGATCACCTCCGGACGACGCTGGGAAACCGATGGCGTCTGGCGCACGATGGTGTTGATGTGGCGCCTGCGCTGGCAGTATTGGCGCGGCGTGCCAGCGGAACAACTGGCAAAGGCATACCGATGAAGATGGTGCGCATCGTGATTTTTTCCAAGGCGCCGCTGCCCGGATTCGCCAAAACCCGCCTGGTGGCGACACTCGGCGCCCAAGGTGCGGCCGAACTGGCACACCAGTTGATGCAGCAGATGCTGGAACAGGCGTTGGCCGCCAGACTGGGCCCGGTTGAGTTGTGTGCCACGCCCAGCGCCAGTGACCCGGTGTGGCAGACCCTTGACTTGCCAACCGGCTTGCAATTGACCGATCAGGGTGAAGGCGATTTGGGCGAACGCATGGCGCGTGCCGCGCGACGCGTGCTCGCTGGCGGTGAGTCAATCTTGCTGGTGGGCACCGATTGCCCGGCGCTCGGCGCGGCACAATTGCAACAAGCCGCCGCGGCCTTGCAACACGCCGATGCCGCGCTGATACCGGCCTTTGATGGCGGCTATGTGTTGCTGGGCCTGAACCGGTTCGATTCTGCTGTTTTCTCGAACATGGTGTGGAGCACCGACAACGTGGCCAGCGAGACGCTGCGCCGCTTGCAACAACTGGCATGGAAGGTGCATAAGTTGGCCCCATTGCACGACATCGACGAACCCGACGATTTGAGATGGCTCGCAGCCCAATGAGCTTCATCCGCCTGAGCCTGCTCACCCTGGTCACCATGCTGTGTTTTGCTGGCAATTCGGTGCTGTGTCGCTTGGCACTGCGACAAACCGCCATTGACGCGGCCAGTTTTACCTCGGTGCGCCTGCTCTCGGGGGCCTTGATGCTGGCTTTGCTGGTTTATGCCCGCCAGCGTCTGCGGCCTCGGGCCAGTACCACTGCTTCTGTCCATGCGCCCTTGTTGGGAGGCAACTGGATTTCGGCACTTGCCTTGTTTGTGTATGCAGGTGCTTTCTCTTTTTCTTACGCTGACCTGTCCACCGGGATTGGCGCTTTGCTGTTGTTCGGGGCGGTGCAGGCCACCATGATCTTGACCGGTCTCTGGTTTGGCGAGCGGCTCGGTGGCCGCCAAACAGTGGGTCTGCTGGTGGCGCTGACTGGCGTCGTGGTCATCCTGCTGCCGGGTCTGGATGCGCCGCCGCTGGGGAGCGCTTTTCTGATGCTGGCATCAGGAGCTGCCTGGGGCGTTTACTCGTTGCGCGGTCGCGGTGTGGGTGATCCAACACGCGACACGGCAGGCAATTTCTTGCGTGCGGCAGGCTTATCCGTGTTGCTCAGCGGCCTGT
>PFUD01000097.1 GCA_002789915.1 Comamonadaceae bacterium CG_4_9_14_3_um_filter_60_33
GGCTTGGGGCAGGTGTCGGTGAGCGGGCGCATGCGCTCGCCACGACCGGCGGCCAGCAGCATGGCGCTGGCCGGGCTCACAGGTACCAGAGTGATCATGAACCAGCGGCGCGCTGCGGCACCAGCAGCCCGCGCTGCACGCCAGGGCGCGCCACAAACGCCGCCAGCGCCCGTGTGACATGGGCAAAGTCGTTCATGCCCACCAAGTCGCTAGCGTGGTAGCGCTCGATCAGGTTGCGCACCCACGGAAAGATGGCGATGTCGGCAATGGTGTAGCTGTCGCCCATGACCCAGGCGCGATGTTCCAGGCGCTGGTTCAACACGCCCAGCAGGCGTCTGGACTCAGCTGCGTAACGGTCGCGCGGGCGTTTGTCTTCAAAGTCTTTGCCGGCAAAAATCGTGAAGAAACCCAACTGGCCGAACATGGGGCCGATGCCGCCCATCTGGAACATCAGCCACTGGATCGCCTCATACCTGGCCGCCACATCTGTCGGCAAAAATTGCCCAGTTTTTTCGGCCAGGTAGAGCAAGATGGCGCCCGACTCGAACAGCGCCAGAGGCTGGCCGCCGGGGCCGTTGGGGTCGAGGATGGCGGGGATCTTGTTGTTGGGAAAGGTGGCGATGAATTCTGGCGAGAGCTGGTCGTTGGTCTCGAAACTGACCAGATGCGCCTCATACGGCAGGCCCAGTTCTTCCAGCAGGATCGACACCTTGACGCCGTTGGGTGTGGGCAGCGAGTAAAGCTGCAGCCTGTCAGGATGTTTTGCAGGCCATTTGCGGGTAACGGCAAAGGCGTAGAGGTCGGTCATGCAGACTCCTAACAATAGATTGGTTTCAGTGCGGACTATGGTAGCGCCGACTGCATGCGCAGCCTGCGCGCCGCGTCTTGCGCGCGGGCGTCGTCGATTTCGCGCAGCACGGCCTGCATGTCGACACTGGCCTGCGCGCGCTCGAAGCGGCCGGTCAGCACCGACTCGTTGGACAGCAAACCAGCCTGGTAAAGGTGCCACATCTCGGGACCAAAGTTGGTGGTTAGCAGTTCGGGCGCAAACTGGCCAAAGAAGTCGCGCAGGTTGGCCACGTCGCGCAGCAGCATGCGCTGGGCGTGGTTGTTGCCGGCGGCGTCCACCGCCTGCGGCAGGTCGATGATGACGGGCTCGTCCACACCATCAGCACCATCGGCGCCCGGTGTGTGCGCCAGCAAAATGTTGAACTCCGACAAATCGCCGTGCACCACGCCCGCGCACAGCATGCGCACCACCTCTTTGATGAGCGTGGCGTGGTGCTGGCGCGCCTGCTCAGCAGTGAAGGTCACATCGTTCAGGCGCGGGGCGGCGTCGCCGTTGGCATCTGTGACCAACTCCATCAGCAGCACGCCGTCGCAGAAGTTGTAGGGTTGCGGCACCCGCACACCGGCCGCGGCCAGGCGGTAGAGCGCGTCGACCTCGGCGCTTTGCCAGGCGGCCTCCTGCTCCTGGCGGCCGAACTTGCTGCCCCGGCCAATGGCGCGGGCGGTGCGCGAGTTTTTCACCTTGCGGTTTTCGGTGTAATCCACCGCCTGGCGAAAGCTGCGCTGGGTGGCTTCCTTGTAGATTTTGGCGCAGCGCACCTCATCGCCACAGCGCACCACAAACACAGTGGCCTCTTTGCCGCTCATCAGCTGGCGCAGCACGCTGTCGATCAGGCCTTCTTCAATGAGGGGTTGCAGTCTGGGAGGTGGTCTCATGGCGTATTTGCGCTGTGGATGTTCGCCGGATTGTCGTCGCCCGGCCATGCCACGATGCCGAGACGGATACTGAACTCAGGCGCGACGCGAATAGGGGGAATGGTTGCAGTTTTCATCGTCTTATTGAGTCGCAATTGCCATTCACGTCAAGAACGGTGGGTTTCCGTGGCGGTCGGGAAACGCAATCCGGGTTTACAAATTTCTCCAGACCTGACGTTCGCCTCAGCACTTGGCCCGCTTCAAACCATGTCCGTGAATAAGCGGTGATTGATGGCCCTGCGGGCGCTGCGCCAGACGAACTTGTCACCATCTCCTGTGGTTCAAGTTGTGATCCAAGTTTTTGCTTTGAAAATAAGCAGTGTTTTTTGCCAGCAGGATCAAGCAGGTTCCTTGTGACGTGACCGGCAATTACAATGAATTTTGCTGTAGCAGCCATCAAAACCATCTTGCCTTCTCGGGCAGCGTGTGCGCTTCAAGAAACCATTTTTGTGAATTCCCAACCCGCCCCGATAGACCAAGCTTTGCGCCCAAAGCTAATCGGTCCACGTTTTCTGGCCCAATACTATCGCCGGGCCATCACACTTTGGTCGGTGATTTTTTTCATGATTGTGGGCGGCATTGTCTGGAGCGATTGGCAGCGCCAGTTCGCCCTTGAGGTGAACCTGATCAATCAGCGGGTGCAGGAAAGCGCAGTAAACCTCAAGGCCATCATCAAGGCTGCTTCCGATGAAATAACGCAACTGAGCAGTTGGGCCAACAATTTCCCCAAGAATGCGCCCGTGTCAAGCGCCCATCTGGCTCAAAAGCCACTCGGCAGTCACCAACTTGCAACTGTTGAGGGTGAGTTCAGCCTTGACGAGCGGGCCGCATGGCCACCGGCGCAGCGTTTGGGGCAGATGTTGGCGCTCAGTGGGGCAAAACAGCCACGTGCGGGTGGCGCACCGTCTAATCATGAATTAGGTGTAGCCATGTTGGAGCGCATTGGAGATGGCTTGAAAACATCAGATTTTCTGCGCTGGACCTATTTCAACGCGGCCTCCAAAGATTTGCTGGTGGTCGCGCCCTGGGCTCCAAAGAAGGATTTTTTGGCTGGCGAACCCTCTATTGCCAGCTTTCTGGCGCATGCCTGGACCTATGAAGTGGCCACAGCCGGCTTACCTGAGAACAATCCAGGGCGGCAACCGTATTGGACCCAGGCCTACCCGGATCAGGTTGGGGCGGGTCTGATGGTGTCGCACGGCGCACCCGTGTATTGGGGCGATGAATTTGTGGGCGTGGTGGCCACTGATCTGCAACTTGATTTTCTGAACGCATTTTTGCGTCGCTTTCCCGACCCTGAAGGCGTCTTGGTCATTGCCAATGCGCAAGGTCAAATCCTGGGTGACCGATCCGAAAAACCAGCCGGCGGCCCTGACGGAATCAATCGCATAGGCAGCGTGCTGCCGCCGGACTGGCGTGGCGCGGATGGGCAGTCCCCATTGCAAGGCTTGCGCAAGGGTGGTGACCTGGTGTTTACTTCCAGCCTTGACGCCCCTGGCTGGACGCTTGTGTTCAAGTTGCCGCAAGCCACTGTGAACGCACGTGTTGCCAAAGCTTATACAACCAAGTTTTACCTGCTGCTGGTGCTGGTGCTGGGCGCCTTTGTGATCCAGTTTGTCCTGTGGCGCATGTATGTGTCACCGGCTTTGCTGATTGCTGATTTTGTGACGCGCGGCGCCACCGACACTGGGCAGCCAGTCATGCCCGATATTCCAGGCATCTGGCGACCCTGGTTCGCCGCCATCTCACGCACGTTTGGGGAACGTCGGCACTATTTGACCCAACTGCAGTCAAGTCATGATCTGCTGGATCAGCGCGTGCAAGAGCGAACCCACGAGCTGTTGCAGGCGAACCAGGCGTTACGCGAAAAACGCGCTGAGGCCGAGCAAGCCAATCTGGACAAGTCCCGATTTTTGGCGTCAGCCAGCCACGACCTGCGCCAGCCGGCCCACGCCTTGGGTATGTTCATTGATCGGCTTGATCTGGTTTCAACCGACCCGCAAGCCAAAGGACTGGTGGCCAGTGCGAAAGCTGCAGTGCGCGAAATGCAGGACATGTTGGATGACATGTTCGACCTTTCCCGCCTCGACGTCGAATCAGCTCAAACCCAAATCCAGTCCTTTCCCGTCAGCACCCTGTTTGATGCCTTGCAACGTGGTCTAGCGAACGAGGCGAATGCAAAAGGCTTGCGTTTTCGCGTTCGACCCTCTGCAACCTGGCTAAAGACGGACCCTGCGCTGCTGCGTCGGATATTGCTCAATCTGGTCAACAATTCAATCAGGTACACCCCTGCCGGAAGCATCCTGGTGGCTTGCCGACCGACCCGCTCTGGCACGCACGCGCGCATTGAGGTGTGGGACAGCGGTATTGGCATTGCGCCCGAAGATCAGCAGAAGGTGTTTCAGGAGTTCTATCAAGTCGCTAATCCGCAACGTGATCGCAGACTGGGTTTGGGCGTTGGCTTGAGTATTGTGGAACGCTGCTGTCGGCTGCTGGGGCTTGCCTTGTCGCTTCGCTCAGCGCTGGGTGAGGGGACGCGCGTGTCCGTCACGGTGCCACTTGGCAAGTCCAATCTTGACGTGAGCGACGACAACGTTCTGCAGTCGTGCGTCCCCAGTGAAATAACAGGTCGCCAAGTGATGCTGATAGAAGATGATGCGATGGGACGAGAGGCTGTGGCAGGCATGCTGGCCGCATGGGGATATTCTGTCATCGCAGCCGAGAGCGCCAAAATGGCCGCAGAGGGATTGCAGAAAGATCAACCACCCGACATCATCATCAGTGACTTGCGCTTGGGCGATGGCGTCAATGGCATCGAAGCAGTGCGCATGCTGCGAAGTTTGGCGGGCCAAAAAATCCCGGCTTGCGTGATCAGTGGTGATACGGATGTCCGAGTGAGGCAGCAGGTCGAAGCGGCTGGTTTGATACTGTTGAGCAAGCCGGTAAGGCCCGCCAAACTTCGGTCTGTGCTGAGACACCTGACGCAATTTGATTCCGCAGAAAATACCAAGCACCAGGCGTGAGGCTTGGGCGACAAGCCGTTTCACAAAGCGGCAGGCTCACGAAGTTTTTAGCCGCCCTGCCCACTGCGTGACCCAATCACCGTCGCTCACCAGCACGATGCCGAGCAGCACCGGCACGGCGCCTAGCAAAAAACTCGCCTCGATCGGCTCGGCCAGCAGCCAGGCGCCAAAAACGATACCAAAAAGCGGTGTGAGACGCATGCGTCGGGGTCCAGCCGGGCGTTCATGGCGGCACTGTCAGTTGGCGGCATCCGGCTGGTCCACCACCGACCAGCCGGCATGGGTGTTGGTCTTGTCGTTCTCATAATCCCATACCGTGCCGCAGTGCTCACACACGTAGCGGGTGATGGTGACTTCGCCGCTGCGGCGCTCTTGTTTGCGGTTCTTGCCTTGCATCAGTTCGGCATGACCGGGTGCGCGGCGCCAGTTGCGCTGGATGCCGGCGCAGGCATCGCACAGGGCCGGTTTGTTCGATTCGTTGGATGGATTCTGGTCTTGGGTCATGGGGGCGCTTTCGCTAAAGGAAGTGATTGTCGCGCCTGACTAGCACGTGCTCTGCAAGTTCCGCAAACGCAAATGCGCCGCATCGTCCCTGTCCACCGGCTGCTGGTTTTTGGCTTGCAGGTAGTGGTCGGTGAACACATCCAGGTAAGCGTCCAGCACCTCTGCCGCATGGGGCTCACCGGCCAGCGCCAGGCACAGCGCGCCGACTTCGGAAGTGCAAAAGTGATCCGTGCGGCTGGAGCGGCGCAAGCGGTAGTTTGATATCTGCTCAGGGTGCAAGCTCAGCACCGGAAACTGATTCAGGTAGGGGCTTTTACGAAACATCTTGCCGGCCTCACTCCAGGTGGCATCCAGCAACACAAACAGCGGGCGTTTGGCCGGCCGCCCATCGGTGGCAGCGTCGGGCAGCAGCGCGGTGACCAGCCGCTCGGACGGTACAAACTCTGCGGGGAACACCACGTAGGGCTGCCATTGCGGGTCGGCCAACAGGGTCAGCAAGTCGGGGTCTACTGACGTGCGGGCCCAGCCAAAAGCAAAGGTGTCGGCCACCACATCGGCAATCAGCCAGCCGGTGTTGCTCGGCTTGAGCGGCTCGATGTCAGCCATCAGCAGGCACATGCCTGCGCGCGTGGGCACATTGGGGCGCAAGGCGCACAGGCAGTGGCTGTGCATCACCCGGCAGTCCGGGCAGCGCTCACTGGGGCCGCCACGCGCGCGAAAAGGCTTGACGGCGCGCGCCAGACGGGCGCTGCGCAGACGGGAGACGGCGTGTGGGGCGTGTGGGGCGTGGGTCATGGGTGGACTTTTGAGGCGACGGGCTGACTCCAGCCTGGCACATTGACGGCGTAGCGTGTGGCCTTGCCCACGCCTTCCACGCGCAGCAGGCCTTTGGCCGCCAGATCGCTCAGATCCCGACTGGCGGTGGCCTTGGAAGCGCCGGTGATTTTGGCGTATTTTTCGGTGCTCATTCCGCCTAAAAAACCGCCGCCCAATTCGGTGTTGCCAGCCTCCAGCAGTCGGCCCAAAACCTTGTGTTGCCGCGCATTCAGGCCACAGGTCCCGGCCCTGATGCGAAAGGCGGACTTGTCCACCGCCTGGCGCACCACCGCTTGCGAGGTGACGCACCCTTGTGTGAACGCCTGCACAAACCACTGAACCCACGACGTCACATCGATGGCGCTGCCGTTGGCCACAAGCGAGGCTCTGCGCTGGGCCAGATTCAGCGCGTTGAAATAGGTGGCGCGGGCTTTTAGCATTTGGCGCGCCATGCCAAACACACGCATCTGGGCCACAGGTGCGTTCACGTCTTGTGCCAGCATGTCCTGCGCCAGGGCCATGTCCACCACCGCGCGCCCAATTCGGCCATTGCCATCTTCAAACGGGTGGATTGATTCAAGCCACAGATGCGCCACCGCCGCGCGGGCAATGCCATGCAGGCTGGGCGTCGCATCAGCGCGCGGGCGGGTTGTCTCAAACCAGTCCAGGAACTTCGTCATCTCGCTGGCCACCTGGCTGGAAGGCGGTGCGGTGTAGTGCACCACTTCGCGCCCCATGAGACCGCTGACAATCTGCATGGGATCCGCGTGATCGCGCAACCGACCCACCACGATGCGGGTGATGCCCGAAATGCCGCCCGGAAACAAAGCCGATTGCCAGCGACACAAACGGTCCAGGTCCAGTGAAGCCTGGCAGTTGTCACCCGCATCCTGCATCACCAGCACCAAACCCTCCACATCGCGGTCATGGCTGGGCGTGTCTGCCAAGCCGAGTCGGCGCGCCACCGAAGACCGCACCGATTCCAGATTGAGCTGTTGCCCCTCAATGGCCGCCGTGGCCAAGGCCTCTTGCACCCACGACTCCTGACGTAGCTCTTGCACCTGGCCCAGGCCAATGGCGTCCAGCAACCCCAGTAGCTTGCCTTGCGCCAAGCGCGCCAGGTCCAGATCCGGCGCGAGGCTGGCCGCGTCAAATGCCAGCGTCGGCCAAGCGGCCTGCTGCCAGATGGCGCAGGGCTGGGTTGGCGAAGCTTGGGTGGACATGAGGCGTATTTTATACAATACGGCTCAAAAAATGATGCGTATTTTGAGAAATGCGCATCAAGTATCGGCAGACCTGCGCAAACAGCAGTCAACGGTCTTGACAACCACCGACAGCCGCAAGTTCTTGCTTATTTGGCAGGCCGGAACAACGCGCAAAGCTTGTTGCCGTCGGGGTCGCGCAAATACGCCAGATAGAGTTTGACCGCCCCGCCTTCGCGGAACCCCGGCGGGTCTTCACAGGTGGTGCCGCCATTGGCCACGCCGGCGGCGTGGAAGGCATCCACTTGCTCCGCGGACGCCGCGTTAAACCCGATGGTGCTGCCATTGCCGTGGGTCGCAGGCTCGCCGTTGATGGGCGTGGTGATGCCAAACAGGCCGGTGGGGCTGCGGTAAAAATAACGGCTTTTGTTGGCCACCCCCGGGCCAATGCCCAGCGTGCCGAGCACCGCGTCGTAAAACTTCTTCGAGACCTCAAGGTCATTGGTACCAAGCATCACATGACTGAACATAAATTCTCCGTGGGAGCCCGATCAAGGGCGAAATGGGAACGGGGGATGGTAATTGATCGCCTGGTTTGACGATTAATTTAAGATTAGACGAGTTTTCACTTTAAATTGGTCGGATTTTGAGTTGTAATTAGACGCGTAACTTTCACTCGCAAATCCCACGGTATGACCATCGCCCTAATGCCGCCAGACGGCAGCACCATCCCGCGCCGAGTACAAGGCAAAATCGCCACCGCCTTGCAAGACACGCGCGTGGTGCTGCTCGTTGGGCCACGACAGGCGGGCAAAACCACGCTGGCGCGGCTCTTCGCCAGCCCCGAGCGCCCCTACCTCACACTGGATGACGCCGCCACGCTAGCAGCTGCCCGCTCAGACCCCACAGGGTTTGTGCGCGGTTTGAAGCAGGCCGTTATTGACGAAGTGCAGCGTGCCCCCGAGTTGCTTTTGGCCATCAAGGAAAGTGTGGACAAAGACCAGGCGCCGGGTCGTTTCCTGTTAACCGGCTCCACCAACCTCATGGCCATGCCGCTGGTGGCCGACTCGTTGGCGGGCAGGCTGGAGGTCATCACCCTGCTGCCCTTTGCCCAAGCCGAAATGGCAGGCACACCGGGCGACCTGCTTGACCGGCTGTTTGACGGCGCGGGCTTGCCCGCCGTGGTCAACCCCGTGGTGGGCGATGCGCTGATGGTGCGTGTGCGCAATGGCGGCTACCCCGAGGCCCTGCGCCGCACCAGTCCCAGCCGACGCCAGGCCTGGTTGCAAGACTACGTGGCTCTTATTCTTGACCGCGATGTCCGTGACATTGCCAATATCGACCAGCTTGACCGTTTGCCGCGTTTGCTCGATGTGCTGGCCGCTCACGCCGGGCAACTGGTCAATCACAGCAGTTATGGCGCGGCGCTTGGCCTGACCGTGCCAACGGCGCAGAAATACGTCGGCATTTTGGAGCGCTTATTCTTGCTAAGACTGGTGCCACCCTGGTCCCACAACGCCGTGAGCCGCCTGACCAAAACCCCCAAGCTGCATTTTCTGGACAGCGGCCTACTTGCCGCGCTGCGTGATGCCACGGCCAGCGAGCTTCAGAAAGACCGCACCCCCTACGGTCCGTTGTTGGAAAACTTTGTGGTGTCCGAAGTGCTCAAGCTCATCACCTGGTCAGACAAGCGCCTGCGCGTCTCGCACTTTCGCACCAAGGATCAGGACGAGGTGGACCTGGTGCTGGAAGATCGGCGCGGACGCGTTGTCGGTATTGAGGTCAAGGCCTCAGCCACCGTGCGCCCCCAAGACCTGCGCGGCTTGCGACAACTGCAAGCCGCTGTAGGGGACAAGTTTGTGCAAGGCCTGGTGCTGCACGACCATGACCAGATCACACCGTTTGACGAGAAGCTGCACGCCGGGCCGGTGTCGCTGTTGTGGCAGAGTTAGCCACCTAAGCCGCCAGATGAAAACCCAAATCAGGCAGGGCTGTTTTGGCGGTCAGGTGCGTCATGGCGTGGTTACTTCCAGCTCAAATCCAGCTTGCGCCGGGTTGCCGCGCAATCGCGCAGGTACAGGTTGATCAGGCTTTGATACGGCATACCGACTTCTTCGGAAATTGACTTGAAGTAGTTGACCGACTCCTCATCGAGCCGGATGGTGATTTGTTTTTTGAGCTGGGCTGCGTAGGGGTTCTTGCGGGCAGCGGAAACATTGTATTCTTTGCGCATATAAAACCTTTAGGGGTAAGACTTCGTCTCATGACTGCTGGCCTTGCGGGCAGAGATGATGCGAATGATGTTGCCTTCGCTCCTGTAGCAGTGGCACACCACCAGCAGGCGCAGTGTGCGGCTCAGGCCCAGGAGAACAAAGCGTTCTTCATCGTCAGAGTGATCCGGATCGTCAATCAGCTTGGCGCGTTCATCCAAAAAGACCGACTTGGCTTCCTCAAAGCTCACGCTGTGCTTTTTGGCATTGGCTGCGGCTTTGTGCTCATGCGGGAAGTGTAATTACATCGTAGTTTATAGGCAAGCAGCCAGGGCCAATGGTTGTGAACAAGCCCTAAGCGGTCGTAGTATGGCGTCGGAAAAAACGCTGCCTCTGAAACAATGAAATGTGATTGAGCAAAAGCCATGAACTTTTCAACGTCATTTGGACCATTGCCCTGAAGCACTTGCACCTCTTAAAGCACCGCGCAAAGACTATTGCGACACATAAATAATGACATGACTGGCCGCAACCGGGCGTTTTTGCAAAGAGGAGTGGTAATGCGAAATGTTCATCACCACACACCTGTCTTTCCCCCGCACCCGAAACAATGGTTTCGGGTGCCGTGCTGAGTGCGAGCTCAATGGCGGAGATGCCTTTGGTTTTGAGGTCGTTGGCGCTGATGTGAGTCATGGAGAGCCCGAAGTGCTATTTATCGTGCTGTTTATGGCACGACATATCTCCCTCTTGAGCAAATAACAGCAAGCTTTGG
>PFUD01000117.1 GCA_002789915.1 Comamonadaceae bacterium CG_4_9_14_3_um_filter_60_33
CGGCAAAGTTATTGCAAATGGTTGAGGCCAAAGGAGTCGAGGCACTTTTGGTTTAGTTCGGGGCGGGCGCGTCGATCTATAGATGGCAACGGCCGCTTTTGAGCGTGTAGATCGCAAATTTCTACGACAGGATACGCTGCGCAGGAACCGCACAAACAAAAAAATTAGCATTCCCATTTTGCCGACGAGGCAGGGAGTCAGGATCACGTCCTCAATGACAAGCTGCGTTTTACGCCGTCACAGTGCGCCATTCGTCTTGCAGCAGCGCCAGCATGTCGTCGGCGTTGAGTTTGGCACCGAGCTCGGCACCTTCGAGCAGGCTGTCGGCCAGGGCGCGTTTGGTGCCATGGAGCTCGACAATTTTTTCTTCGATGGTGCCCTCGGCCACCAGTCGGTAGATGGTGACCGGGCGGGTTTGGCCGATGCGGTGGGCGCGGTCGCTGGCTTGGTCTTCGACGGCCGGGTTCCACCACGGGTCCATGTGGATCACGTAGTCGGCGGCGGTCAGGTTCAAGCCGGTGCCGCCGGCTTTGAGGCTGATCAAAAATACGTCGCCTTCGCCCGCCTGAAAAGCGCTAACACGATTTTGCCGCTCTTGCATCGGCGTGGACCCATCGAGGTATTGGTAGCGCACGCCACGCGCATCAAGGGCCTGGCGGATCAGGCTCAGGTGATCGACAAACTGGCTAAACACCAGCGCTTTGTGGTGGTTGGCCAGCAGTTCGTCGAGCAACTCATTGAAGGCGGCCAGTTTGCTGCTGGGCAGTCCCAGCTCGGGGGCGACCAGTTGCGGGTTGCAGCAGGCGCGGCGCAGCTTCATGATCTCGGCCAAAATTTGCAAATGGCGCGCACCGGGCTCGGCCTCGGTGTTGGCCAGGCGCTCCAGGGCGGCGCGGCGCAGCGCCTCGTACAGGGCAGCTTCCTCGGTGGATAAATTCACTTGGCGCAAAATTTCGGTGCGCGACGGCAGCTCAGAGAGCACTTGCGACTTGGTGCGGCGCAGCATAAACGGGCGAATCAGTTGCCGTAGCCGCTCTTTGGCCGGCGCGTTTTGCTGTCGCTCAATCGGCCCCGCGTAGCGCTCGTTGAAGTCTTCCAGTGAGCCCAGCAGGCCGGGATTGATAAACCTGAACAGGTTCCACAGCTCGCCCAGATGGTTTTCGACCGGTGTGCCCGAGCACAGCATTCTGAAGTCGCCTTGCAGCGCCATGGCCGCTTGCGAGCGCTTGGTTTGGTGGTTTTTGATGGCCTGCGCTTCGTCCAGCACCACCGTATGCCAAGGCACCGCCGCAAAACGCTCGGTTTCTTGCTGCAGCAAGCCATAGCTGACGATGACCAGGTCAAACGCATGAAGTTCGTTCAGCGTGTGTTGCCGGTTGCCGGTGCCAAACACGCGCACGTTCAGCGTCGGGGCAAAGCGGTCAATTTCGCTAAGCCAGTTCAGGCAGACTGAGGTAGGAGCCACCACCAGCGCCGGGCCATTGGGCGCGCGCGACAGCAGCAGTGCCAGCGCTTGCAGGGTTTTGCCCAGCCCCATGTCGTCGGCCAGGCAGGCGCCCACGCCCCAGTGCGCTAAACGGCTGAGCCAGTTGAAGCCCACCAATTGGTAGTCGCGCAGCTCGGCTTGCAAGGTGGCGGGCAGCACTGGCTGGTAGTCTTGCAAAGCGCTAATGCGCGCCAAGTGCTCTTTCCAGTGTTTGTCGGTTTTGCTTTTGCCCGCTTCATCGGCCAATTCTTCGAGCACACCCGTGGCCAAACGGTGAATGCGCAGCCCCTTGCCGTGGCGCTGGGCATAGGCGCGCAGGGCATCGAGGCGCTTGCGAAACGCATCGGTCAGCGCCATAAATTGGTTGTCGCCCAAGTGGACAAAGCGGCCATGCGCGTTGGCGGTCAGCACTAGCAGTTTTTGCAAATCCATCACTTGGTCGTCGTCGAGCTTGAGCTCGCCGCTGACTGCAAACCAATCGACATCGCGCTTGATGCTGATCGAAAAGCGGTTGGCCCCAAGCTCGCGGTTGAGCTTGAACTTTTCACCCTCGGGCCAGGCGATGTTGACTTTGTCGGCCTGGGCTTGCAGTTGCAGCAGCAACTCCAGGCAATCTTCGGGCTCTTCCAGTACGCGTTCGCCGTGGGCGAGTTCTGTCTGCAGTAGCGTCGGGCAGGCCGCCACCAGCTCTTGGGCGGTGCTGGCCTCCAGCTTTAAAGAACGGCGGGCTTGCTGCGGTTTACCTTCAATTTCGGCAATCACGCTCTCGGCCCCGGCACCCGGCGCGTAATACGGCCCGGCACTGGCAAACGGGCGCACCAGCAGCGTCACGCGCAAACCCGCGCCGTGCGGCATCAAGTGCACATGGATGCGCTCGTCGGCCGGCACTTGCGGCAGGTTTGAGGTCATCACGTCGATGTCCGACTGGATGGTGATCAGCGACGAGATGCTGCGAATGGCCTCAAGCACCTGGGCTTTGGCGCGCTCGGGCACCTTGAGCGAGGTGCCCAAAATGGCGGCAATGCGCCGGTGCTCGTCGGTGATCTGGATCACGCGCAGGCGGGTCGGGGTTTCGTTGACCAGAATCACATTACTGTGTTGACCAAGGGGCGGCTGCAATCGCAAAGTGAGGGTGTTGGCGGCGGTCTTTTTGACTTCAAGCTCGGGCTCGCCGCGCACAATGTCGATGCGAACCTCGGGCGCGGCGCCAGAAAACACCAGCGGGTGGCCGACCAGCAGGGGCAGGGCGGTATCGGTATCGACCTCGTATTCTGTGGCGCCGTAGTAGCCCGCGCTGAAACAACGGATGGTGCTGCAAACCAGCCGGTCCTGGTCAGTCAAATAGTCAAACGAGGTGGTCTCGTCGCACAGTCGTTTCAGCGCCACCGCCCGGCCTGCGGTCCAGCCGTTTTGGCCCTTGCGTTTTTGTTCGCGCGGATGCAGCGCAGCGTGCTGGCCGTTTTGGCTTTGGTGCAGCTCCCACACCATGCGTGCGGCTTTGCTGTCGGCAGCGGTGGCCCCCGTGTTGAGTTTGGCCAGTGCCTCCAGTTGGCGCTGCCAGGGCTCCTGGGGCTCGAACCAGTGGGCCAGCGGGGTGATGCCCATTCGTTGGTGCCAGGCAGCAGATTTCTGGGCAAATTCTTCGCTTGTGTTCGGTGCGCTGCGGTTCAGCACCTCAGCCGCTTGGGCTGCAACAAATTCATAACCAGCGACTTCACATTTCAGGCAAAACTCGGCCAGTTGCAGACTTTCCAGTTTGGACAGCGGTACCCCCAGCCAGAAATCGATCAGGCTGTAGAGCAATTGGAGCAGCGGCGACTGGCGTAAATTGCTGCGGTTGTGGTCGCCCACTTGTCTGATGCCCGCTTGAACCTGCTGCAAATAGTTCAGGCTGACATAAGCCTCCACATCAGCACCCTGGGCGCGCATGCCGTGGGCCAGGTAGCCCGAGGCGCGTTTAATCAGTTTGGCATCTTCACTGCGCAGCAACGCCAACACCAACAAATAGCCAGGCAAACCTGCAAACACGCTGCCAGCGCGGCCGGTGTCTGAGCGCAATTGTTTGAGGGCCAGATCAAAAATCTTGACGGCTTGCGGTACGTCATTTTTAAGCAGGGTCAGCGCGCCCTGCAGCGCCAGAGACTGGCTGTCCGGGCTCACTAGCACGCTTTGCGCAGCCACATGAATCTGTCCGCATAGCAGCGCGTGTTCGGCATAAGCGGCCAAAAAGTTGGCACTGCGCTCACCTGGAGCCGCCAGCACCTTTTGTGCCATGGCCATTAAGGGCGCGGCGGGGGCCAATTGCCGCAGTGCGCTGCGCAACAGCACGGTAGTGACCAGCTCTTGCGCCCAGGCGGGCAGCAAAGCCAGCAGCGGGCCGTTAAGGGGCTGCCCAAAGAAGGTGGTGAAGGGATGGCAAAGATGGTACGGCGCGTATTGCGCACATTGTTCAAGGCATACCGACAACTCTTTGGGACTGCGCTCGCGCAACAAGGCCATGCGCACCAGCATCACATAGCCGCTGTAATTGGCCGGTGACAAGGCGCCATACGTAAAGTTGACGTTACTGACCTTGTCCACAGCGCTGCCCAGACGCTCCACGCTGGCCTCGACCCGGGCGAACTGGATCGCTGTGGCTTGTGCCGCTTGGCGGCAAATATATTCGCCAATGTTGGGGTGCTCGATCCAGCCATTGCGTTGCAGGCGTTCCAGCTCAGCCGTCAAGGTGGGGCCGGTGTAGGCAATGCCATGCTGCGATTTGACACGTGCCTCGCGTAAGCAATTGACCATCCACGAGACGTTGAGCGAGGTGCCTGTCAAAGCCAGCAGCGCCAAAATGGCTTGCTCTGACGGGTTGAGCGCTGCGTAGTGATCGGCAACGTCGCTGGGCTTGGCCCAGTCAATGGGCGTTGTTGGGTGCGAGGAGTTCATTGGAGACGCTTACAAATATAAAGCTTGAGTTTTTAAAGGCACCATGTTGCGCCATCATGATGCCGTACGCCGCGCTACTTAAATATCACCGTCTTGTGCCCGTTGATCAGCACCCGGTGCTCGCTGTGCCATTTCACGGCGCGGGCCAGCACCTGGCTTTCGGTGTCGCGGCCCAGAGCAGTTAAATCTTCCACCGTTTTGCTGTGGTCCACGCGCGCCACGTCTTGCTCGATGATCGGGCCTTCGTCGAGGTCTGCGGTCACATAGTGGGCGGTGGCGCCAATCAGTTTCACACCCCGGTCATGCGCCTGATAGTAGGGTTTGGCCCCTTTAAAGCTGGGCAAAAACGAGTGATGGATGTTGATGGCGCGGCCACTAAGCTTGCGGCACAGGTCGTCCGACAAGATTTGCATGTAGCGCGCCAGCACCACCAGTTCGGCGCCCTCGGATTCGATGATCTCGATCTGTTTGGCTTCCACCTTTGCTTTGGTTGCGGCTGTCACCGGCAGGTGGTGAAACGGCACGTTGTAGCTGGCCGCTAGTTGATAGAACTCGCGGTGATTGCTGATGATGGCGCAAATGTCGAGTGGCAGCAGGCCACTTTTCCAGCGAAACAGCAGGTCGTTGAGGCAATGGCCTTCCTTGCTGACCATGATCACCGTGCGCATGGGTTGCGCTTGGGCACGCAACTGCCACTGCATCTGGAATGGCGCGGCAAAGTCGGCCAGTTGGGTTTTGAGTGCCTCAAAGCTGTGTTCGCCACAGGCAAATTGCACGCGCATAAAAAACAGGCCGGTGCTGGTGTCGTTGAACTGCGCGGCTTCTTCGATGTTGGCACTGCGTTCCAGCAAAAAGCCAGACACGGCGTGCACCAGCCCAAGGCGGTCGGTGCAGGACAGGGTAAGGGTATAAACAGGCTTCATAGTGACAGCATTGTCGCAGCCTGTCGGTGGTGCGTGCGCCGGGCGGAGCAGGTTAAGGACTTGTCCAAAAATGCACAGCTTATGCCATGGACAAGCCCTTGGCACAACAGCGCTGTGAGCCAGAGAGGGTATGTTTTGACATTCATTTTAAAATGTACATATTAAAAGCACAGGAGAGCTCAAGATGTCTATCTCGATAGCCCAATCCAGGCAGCAGTTGTCGGCCCTGATCGCTGCTGCTCAGCTACAACCGCAAATCATCACAAAACGCAATACGCCCGTGGCGGTGCTGGTGTCCGCAGACTACTTCGAGCGCAGTGAAGCAGCCGTTAAGCCAGCGGCCGAAACTTTTTATAGCCAGTTGCTGCGCTTGCGCGAAACCTATGCGCCGCAGGACGACACCGGTCTTGTTGGCGTTATGACTGCCTCGCGTCACAGCGCCTGGCAACGTGCCAACGCGTTTGCAGACCCCGCTTGAGCCCGCGCCCATGAGCAACCTCATTGTTCTGGCCGACACCAACGTCATCAGTGAATTTGTCAAAAAAACCCCAAATGCGTGCGTCATGCAGTGGTTGCAAACGGTGGAACTGCTCGCCATATCGGCCGTGACGCTTGAAGAAGCCCACTATGGCCTGGCCTGGCAACCCGACATCCGTAAGTTGAGCCTGTTTTCTGCGCTGGTACAGCACCTGCACGCGGTGTATCCCGTCACACCCGCCATTGCCCAGCGTGCTGGCGTTTTGCGCGGCCAGTTTCAGGCGCAAGGCATCAGCCGAACTGCACCCGACATGCTGATTGCTGCCACTGCCATCGAACAACAATTGGTACTTGCCACGCGCAACGTGCGCGACTTTGTGGGCTGCGGCGTGCAAATCATCAACCCTTTTGAATTTTCTTGAATCAAAATCACATGAACATCCAGGCACTGCAACAAACCTTGCGTGACTTTGCTGCTGTGCGCCACTGGCAGACGTTTCACACACCCAAGAATCTCAGCACCGCACTGATGGTGGAAGCCGCCGAGTTGGCCGAGATATTCCAGTGGATGACCGCCGAAGAATCGCGAGTGGCGCAGCTTGACTCCGCGACCAAAGAGCGCATTGCCGACGAGGTGGCCGATGTGCTGCTTTACCTGCTACAGCTGGCTGACCAGTGCGCCATTGACCTGCCTGGCGCGGTGGCCAACAAGCTGGTCAAGAATGCCATCAAACATCCGGTGCCATGACAAGCCTGTAGTTCGGGTTGCGCTTCGCTTCAACCGGGCTACACGCGCACTTCAATTGGCCTTTGCACTGTCCGGCGAATTGGTGCAAGACGGGTTGCCGCGTAGACGTAGATAATGCGCCCATGCGAATTCCATTTACCAAAATGCAAGGTGCCGGCAACGACTTTGTGGTGCTCGACGAGACCCGTAACCGCTTCGGTCTGGGCGCCGCGCAGTACCGTTTTCTGGCGGACCGTCACTTTGGCGTGGGCGCCGACCAGATTTTGACGGTGCGCCCTTCCCCCGCGCCGGGCATTGACTTCGAATACCTCATCCACAACGCCGATGGCGCCGAGGTGGAGCAGTGCGGCAACGGCGCGCGCTGTTTTGCGCGCTTTGTGCGCGATGCCGGCTTGACCCAAAAAGACGCGATACGGGTGCAGACCAAGGGCGGAGTGATCGAGCCGGTGCTCACTCGGGATGGCCGCGTCATCGTCAACATGGGCGCGCCGGTGTTCGATTTGGCGCGCGTCCCCTTTACGCCAGGCCTGGTGCCCGCCGAGTCATGCGGACCCTGGCAGCAGTGGCCACTGCTGCTGGCCACGCCAGGGCAAAAAACGGTGGTGCGGGTGGCGGTGGTGTCGATAGGCAACCCGCACGCGGTGCAATTGGTGATGGATGCCGATACCGCACCGGTCTTGCAGCAGGGCCCCTTGATCGAAAACCACCCGTTTTTTCCG
>PFUD01000111.1 GCA_002789915.1 Comamonadaceae bacterium CG_4_9_14_3_um_filter_60_33
TGCCAATTGCCGGCGCGCTGCCGCACGTGTTTTCGGCCTTTGCCCGCAAGCCGATTTATGGCTACAAGGCCCAGGTGTATTCCTTCTGGGCCATCGCCGGCTTGGGCTTGGTGGTGTGGGCACACCACATGTTCACCAGTGGTATGTCGCTGGGCGGGCAAATCTACTTCATGTACATCACCATGGCGATTTCATTCCCGCTGGCGGTGCTGTTCTTCTGCTGGATTGCCACCGTGTGGCAGGGTTCCATCTCATTTGAGACGCCGATGCTGTTCGCCCTGGGGTTCCTGGTGCTGTTCGGCTGGGGTGGCTTGACCGGCCTGGCGCTGTCTGATGCGGCCGCTGACCCGCAGTACCACAACGCTTACTTTTTGGTGGCGCACTTCCACTACGCGTTCTATCCTTCGGCCGTGATGGGCGCCATGGCGGCCATCTACTATTGGCTACCCAAGTGGACTGGTCACATGCTCAACGAGACCATGGGCAAATGGCATTTCTGGGTGACGGTGGTGGGTTTCAACCTGACCTTCATTCCGCAATTCTTTGTCGGCCTGGCGGGTATGCCGCGTCGCATTCCGGATTACCCGGTGATGTTTGCCGAGTGGAACATGCTCTCAAGCATTGGGGCTTTCATTCTGGGCGCATCGCACCTGATTTTTGTCTATAACGTTTACAAAACCATCCAAGGTGGCGAAAAAGCGGGCGACAAAGCGTGGGATGGTGCCGAAGGCCTGGAGTGGACGGTGCCATCGCCCGCGCCGTATCACACCTTTGAGACACCGCCGGTCATCAACTAATGCCAACCAGCGAGTCTGTGATGAACGAGCCAAAGACGCAAAAACAAAGCTTTGATGCCGCCGAATGGGACAAGCGCAAACGCAATAACAAGCGCTTGGGTTACTTGTTTGGTGTTCTCGTGCTGCTGATCTTTTTGGGTTCCATATGGAAATATCGCCCGTTTTAACCGCCGCTCGAAATTCGGCAGAGCGCAAGCGCAACAATTTGCGTTTGGCAGTCAAGCTCAGCTTTGTGGCCTTGTTTTTTGTCGGCTTTGGCTTTGCCATGGTGCCAATTTACGATGTGTTTTGCGCCGTTACGGGGCTCAATGGCCGAACCAATAAAACGGCTATCCTGCCCCCCAAAAACACGCAAGTTGACATGTCGCGCTCGGTCAAAGTCGAGTTTTTGAGCCATTCCATGCCCGGTGTCGCGCTGACATTCAAGCCTGAGCTGTTCTCCATCCGGATCCATCCGGGTGAAATATCGCAAATGAACTACACCATCACCAACACCACTGACAAAGTGTTTGTGGGTCAGGCCATTCCCAGTGTCACCCCGGCGGTGGCAGCCCAATACTTTGAAAAACTCGAATGCTTCTGCTTCAGCCAACAAACCTTTCAACCCGGCGAGACCCGCACCATGCCAGTGGTCTTTGTGGTTAATCCGGAATTGGGCCGGGACTATGGCACTGTGACGCTCTCGTACACATTTTTTGAAGCCATCCCCTCAAAAAGCTGACCCTCAAGGAAAAAAATGACACATGCAACCACACCCGCTGTGCGCGGCCACTATTTTGTTCCTGCTGCCAGCCATTACGCCACCTTTTTGTCGGTTGGCATCTTCATGTTGGCACTGGGTTTTATCTTCAGAATCAACGGCATACCGCCGGGCATCTGGAGCATGCTGATCGGCGCTGCGCTGATCATCTATGTGATCGTGGGCTGGTTTGGCGAATTGATCAGTGAAAACCTGCGCGGTGCTTACACCCTGTGGGAAGACCGCTCCTACCGTATCGGCATGGTGTGGTTCATCTTCTCTGAAGTGATGTTTTTTGCGTGCTTCTTTGGCGCGCTGTATTACATTCGTCAGATTTCCCTGCCGGAATTGGGCGGCTATGAGGCAATGTTCACCCCCTATGAGGAGTTCACCAGCGTCTGGCCCAGCGCAGGCCCTCTGGGTGACGCCTTCACGCCAATGCACGCCTGGGGCATTCCTGCCATCAACACCATGTTGCTGCTGACATCGGGTGCCACGCTCACCTGGGCGCACTGGGGCTTGATTAAAGGCAAGCAAAGTCAGCTCACGATGGGTTTGGTCATGACCGTGGCGTTAGGCATGACCTTCATGAGCTTGCAGGTTTATGAATACGCCCACGCCTACGCCGAATTGGGCCTGACACTAGGTGCGGGCGTGTACGGCGCCACCTTCTATATCCTGACTGGTTTCCACGGCATGCACGTCACTTTGGGTACCATCATGCTCATCGTGATGTTGGGGCGCGGCATGAAAGGCCACTTCACGGAGCACAACCACTTTGCCTTTGAAGCTGTGGCCTGGTACTGGCACTTTGTCGATGTGGTCTGGCTGATTCTGTTTGTCTTTGTTTACATTTTGTAGGGCCTACAAGCCCGCTGACGCGGGCTTCCGGCATCAACCCCGGCCTGGAATCAAGCCAAAATAAAAGCTGGCCACCAGCGCGATAAACAGGCCGATCGACAAGCTGATGCGCACGGTCAGGGCTTGCACCACCCTTGCTTTTTTACTCGGATCGTCGGTTTTAAACAGCAGGGCAAGCGCACTGAATAGGCTCACCAGAATCAGTGCCAAGGTCGCCAGAATTAAAATTTTCGCCAGCATCGCAGTCTCACTTGATAGTTTGACTGCATTATGCTGTTTTACCATCGACCCATGCCACAGAAACGTTTTCAAATTCGCTTGATCCCCACCTTGGCCATGCTGCTCTGCCTGGCGATGTTCACTTACCTTGGACTTTGGCAAAGCGGCAAGGGCGATCGTTTGGCCCAAGAGCTCGCCCAGCGCGCCGAGCGCAGCCAGTTGGGGCCGACCGTCGTGACCGGGCAATTGCTCGACGCCCAAACTGCGCAGGATGCGCCTTTCACGGTGGTAGGTACCTATGACGTCGAGCATCAGATTTTTTTGGACAACCGCCAGGAAAATGACCAGCCTGGCGTTCACGTCATCACCCCGCTGAAGATTGAAGGCAGCGAGACGCGGATTCTGATCAATCGCGGCTGGGTCGGCTGGACCTTGGGCCGCACGGTGTTGCCAGTGGTGGCCACGCCCGAGGGGCGGGTGACGATTACTGGCATCGCCAACGTGCCCTCCACCAAAAGGTTTTTCCTGATGCCCGATCACCCTGAGGCACAGGCCAAGCTCTGGTCCCGCATTGATGTGGCGCGTTTTGCGCAGCAGATCGGCCATCCTTTACAGCCGGTGGTGTTGCAGCAGACCGGTGGCGATGCGCCTGATACCCTGGTGCGCCATTGGGCGCCGCCCGAAGACCGCGTGGGCATGCACCGCGGCTACGCTTTCCAATGGTTTGGCATGGCCGCTGCCTTGCTGCTGTTTTACGGCTTTGCCATGTTTCGAAAAGGGGGCGCTGCATGAGCAGACCGCAGTCCGATGAAGCGCTGGGGCTGGTTGTGCATACCCTGCCCACGCCCGGCGCTTCGGCCCGGTCGGCGGTGAGCGGACGCCTGAAGCTGCTGGCGGTTTTGCTGGCATGTTCGCTGCCGGTGCTGGTGGCTTATTTTGTGTTTTACGTGGTGCGCCCACACGGCGAGGCCAGTTTTGGCGAGTTGGTCACACCGGTGCGACCGGTGCCCGAGGCGCCAGGCTACGACCTTGATGGGACAAAAGTGGCTTTATCTTCGCTCAAGGCGCAATGGCTGCTTGTCAAGGTGGACGGTGGTGCCTGCGTCAAGGACTGCCAGAAGCAGCTCACGGTCTTGCGCCAGTTCCGTCTGATGCTGGGCAAGGACATGGGCCGCATAGACTGGCTTTGGCTGATCAATGACCGGGCGCCGGTGTCACCCACGCTGGCAGCCGGCTTGAAGCACGACGATGCCACCGTATTGCGCGTCGACGCCGACACGCTGGTCGCGTGGTTGCCCGCGCCCGCCGGCAAAGCGCAGCAAGACTTTATTTATGTGGTGGACCCGATGGGCAACACCATGATGCGCTTCCCCGCCAGGCTCGACAGCGCAGCCGCTGCCAAGGCCAAGCGCGACCTGGAGCATTTGCTGCGCGCTTCGCTCACATGGGACTCCCCTGGGCGCTAAAGCACGGCATCAAGCAGCACTTCATGAATGCACAACCCCTCTACGACCTGACGCCGCTGGCCAGCCTGCTGGGCCTGGGTGCGCTGCTGGCGCTTGGGCCGTTGGCGTGGGTTTATTGGCGCCAGCGCCGCAACGCACCGCTACAGCGGCTGCAGGCCTTGCGTTTATTCACCCTGTTCCTTACCTTTGACCTGATCTTGTTTGGCGCCTTTACCCGGCTCACCGACTCAGGCTTGGGCTGCCCGGACTGGCCAGGTTGCTACGGTAACACCTCGCCGCTGGGAGCACATCACGCCATCAGCGCGGCGCAGGACGCCATGCCCACCGGCCCGGTGACGCAGGCCAAAGCCTGGATCGAGATGATCCACCGTTACCTGGCCACGGCGGTCGGCGCCTTGATCATAGTGATGGCAGCGGCGAGCTGGCTGCGCTGGCGCGCCCGTTCGCGTGCCTGGCAAGTGCAGAAGCCGGCCGAAATGTCGCCCTGGCTGGCCACGTTTACCTTGTTCTGGGTTGGCTTGCAGGGCGCGTTCGGTGCCTGGACTGTCACCCTCAAGCTGTTTCCGGCCATCGTCACGCTGCATCTGGCGGGTGCGCTGGTGCTGCTCGCACTGCTCGGCGTGCAGGTAGTGCGAGGCAGTACATCTACGGTGCCACTGCCTATGTCATTGGCCATGCGGCGCTGGCTGACACTGGTCTTTGTCTTGCTGGCATTGCAAATTTTGCTGGGTGGCTGGGTCAGTACCAATTACGCGGTGCTGGCATGCAGCGATTTTCCGCAGTGCCAGAACCTCTGGTGGCCCGAAATGAATTTCCAGCAGGGTTTTGAAATTTGGCGCCACTTGGGCGTGACGGGCACCGGTGAGCCCATCAGCTTTGCCGCGCTGACGGCCATTCACTACGTGCACCGGCTGATGGCCTATCTGGTTTTGACGCTGTTGGCAGTGTTGGCCTGGCAGTTGAACCGCCTCGCCGCGTGGCGCGCCCACAGCCGCGTGCTGGCGGCGCTGGTGGGCCTGCAACTGGCCACCGGCTTGAGCAACGTGGTGCTTGACTGGCCGCTGCTGGCGGCGCTGCTGCACACCGGGGGTTCAGCTGCGTTGGTGTTGACGCTGACCTGGATCGCGGCCAGCGTGGCGCCCATCACCAAGGCAACTGTGCCTGCCGCGCTGCGCGCCTTGGCCATGCCAGCGCAGACTAACGCTGGAGGTCTGGTGTGAGCACCCTGGCCCGAACCTCGGTCATGTCGGTGTTTGCGCAGTATTACGCGCTGACCAAGCCGCGCGTGATTCAATTGATTGTCTTTTGCGCCCTGATCGGCATGGTGCTGGCGGTGCCCGGCGTGCCGTCGTGGCGCGAGGTGGGCGTTGCCGCCATCGCCTGCCTGGGCATCTGGCTGGTGGCGGGGGCTGCGGCAGCCTTCAACTGCATCATCGAAAAAACCATCGATGCCAAGATGAAGCGTACCGCCTGGCGCCCCACCGCCCGGGGCGAGTTGGGCGACCGGCAAACGCTGTTGTTTTCAGCCACGCTGTGTGCTACAGGCTCGGGCCTGCTGTACTTCGCGGTGAACCCGCTCACCATGTGGCTCACTTTTGCCACCTTCATTGGCTATGCGGTTATTTACACCGTGATTTTGAAGCCGCTGACGCCGCAAAACATCGTGATCGGCGGGGCCTCTGGCGCCATGCCGCCAGTGCTGGGCTGGGCCGCCATGGCCGGCAACGTTGGGCCGGAGGCGCTGATTCTTTTTTTGATCATATTCCTGTGGACGCCGCCGCATTTTTGGGCGCTGGCGCTGTACCGGGTAGAAGACTACCGCAAGTCCGGCCTGCCCATGCTGCCGGTCACGCATGGCAACGAATTCACCCAGTTGATGGTCTTGCTCTACACCTTTATTCTGCTGGCCGCCTGTTTGCTGCCGTTCATCTACGGCATGAGTTCCTGGCTGTACCTGGCGGCTGCGGTGCTGCTCAACGCCGGATTTATCCTGCATGCCTACTGGCTGTGGCGTGACTACTCTGACCTGCTGGCACGCAAAACCTTCCGCTTTTCGCTCATCCATTTGAGCCTATTGTTTGCTGCGCTGCTGATCGACCACTACCTGTGACGGTCATGGGTTAGCTGAACCATTCGCTCATGCGCGTGCTCATCAGTGTGCTGTGGCCCGGTTTATCATCGACCGTATGAACAAACGAACCGCACTCAAATCACTGGCAGCTTGCGTTATGCTGGCAGGCGTGCCGAGCCTTTTTATGGCTTGCTCGCCAAACGCCCCCCAATTCACCGCCATCGACATCACCGGCGCCGACTACGCCAAGGGCTTTGCCCTCATTGACCACAACGGGCAGGCGCGCACGCTCAAGGACTTCCAGGGCAAAATTGTCATGATGTTCTTTGGCTACACCCAGTGCCCAGACGTCTGCCCGACCTCAATGGCCGAGATGGCCGAAATCAAGCGACTGCTGGGCAAGGATGGCGATCGTGTCCAGTGCATTTTCGTCACCGTCGACCCCGAGCGTGACAAGCCCGAGATGCTCAAGGAATACATGGCCGCTTTCGACCCCACGTTTCTAGCGATGGTGCCCACGCCGGAGCAACTCGCCCCGCTGGCCAAGGACTACAAGGTCTATTACAAAAAAGTGGATGGCCCCACACCCACCAGCTACACCATGGACCACACGGCAGGCAGCTATGTCTATGACACCAGCGGCAAGCTGCGCCTGTTCACGCGCTACGGCACCAAGCCCGAGTTGACGGCAGCGGACCTCAAGCAATTGTTTGCTCAAGCGTCCTAGCCGCGCCTGAGTCGCCCGGCTAATATGCGGGCATGACAACGACTTCGCTGGCGCTCCTGCTGCAGTTGGCACAGGTGATTGCGCCGATTCTCTACCTGGCCTGCGCCTTGGCGGTGACGGTGCATGCGCTGCTCAACAAACGAGAAGTGCACACGGCCATTGGCTGGATCGCGCTGGCTTGGCTGACGCCGCTGCTGGGTGCTTTGCTGTACCTGATGTTTGGTGTGAACCGAATCAAGCGCGCCGGGGTGGCGCTGGGGCTCAAAGACCGCTGGCATGGCGCGGGCCACCACGCGCAGGCTGCCCTGCAAGCCGATGCCCCCTGGATGCCTGAGCGCGCAGGCGTCAACCAGCTCACAGGCGGCATCTCCGACCGCAACTTGCTGGCCGGCAACGCGGTGACGCCGCTGGTTCAAGGCGACGAAGCCTTCCCGGCCATGCTCGCCGCGATTGACGGCGCGCGCTACTCAGTGACGCTGTTGAGCTACATTTTTAATAATGATGCGGCCGGGCGCCCTTTTTTGGCGGCATTACAGCGGGCCATGCAGCGCGGCGTGCAGGTGCGGGTGCTCATCGACGCCGTCGGCGCGCGCTACAGTCGCGTCAGTATGGTGAAAAAACTGCGCCGAGCTGGGGTGCCGGTGGCGGCCTTTTTGCCGCCGCGCCTGACCCGCTTGCTGGCGCAGGCCAACTTACGCAACCACCGCAAGATCATGGTGGTTGACGGCGCTCTCGGCTTCACCGGCGGCATGAACATCAGTGCCAGCCATTGGTTGTCAAAGCAGCCGCCGAAAGCTTTTCAGTGCCTACATTTTGCGGTGCGAGGCCCGGTGGTGACCGACCTGCAACGTACCTTTGCCATCGACTGGGGCTTTACCACCGGCGAGAGCCTGCAAGGCAGCCCGTGGTTTACCGACAACGCGCCGTGCGGGCCGGTGCTGGCACGCGGCGTCTCTGACGGCCCGGATGCCGACATCGACCGCATGCGCCTGGTGATGTTGGGTGCGCTGGCCACGGCGCGCCAGCGGGTGCGCATCATCACGCCGTATTTTTTGCCCGACAACGTGCTGCTCACCACACTGCAGGTGACGGCCTTGCGCGGTGTCGTGGTGGACATCGTGCTGCCCGGGCGCAGCAACCTGCCCTTGTTTGACTGGGCCATGCGGCCGCAGTTCGCCGACCTGGTCGCCAGTGGCTGCCGGGTGCACCTGACCGGTCCGGCGTTCGACCACACCAAACTGTTTCTGGTGGACGACGACTGGTCGCTGATTGGCTCCACCAACTGGGATGCGCGCAGTCTGCGCCTGAATTTTGAATACAACCTTGAATGCCATGATGCACAACTGGTGCGGCAACTTGACGCGCTGGTTGATGTGCGCATCGAGCGCGCGCACCGGCTTACTGCGGCCGAACTTGCCAAACAGTCTTTGCCTGGGCGGCTGCGTGACCGGTTGGTCTGGCTGTTGTCGCCCTATTTGTAGTGCACCTGCGCATCAAGCGTGCTGTATGTGCGCTTCACCACAGAAGGTCCGGTTCCCGAGGGATAGGCTTGAACTGTCACCTCGATAACAAAGAAAGGACTCTCCCATGGCTTACAACCGTTCACAAGCGCAGAAGCTGTGCAGCGCCACCGAATTGGAACTTTTCATGGCCTCACTGGCCGAGGAGATCATTCAACTGACGCCAGCGCAGTTGCGCAGCAAGGTCACGCGGACCCGAACCCTGCGTGATAAAAATGCCGATCTGTTTCGTCGCCAGGTGACAAGCACCCGTGTCGACACGGGCGCCAAGCGTGGCGACACCGGTGCCGCCCAGCGGACTGATCAAAAAACCTGCTTGTTTGATGAAACGCTCAAACGCTTTGAGACCCGTCTTGCCAAGCTTGATGCCCAGGTCGCCGCGACGACTGCCAAAACTGCCAAAGCTACAGGATCAAAAAAGTCATCCACCCAGGCGGCTGTTGCCAGGGCCCCGGCACAACCGGCCCCACCCAAGAAGTCGGCGATGAAAAGGGCCGTGGCCAATGCGACTGCCGAGGACGCACTGCCTGAGAAATCAGTGACTTACGCCACAGGAAAGCCGATCTTGCCGGAGCGTTCAGCCAAAGCACCAGCTTTTGGCCCGACCAGCAATGCGCCAGCGGCCAAGCGTGCTACGGAAGTTTCCAAGCTGGTTCAAGTGCGCGGCAAGAACATGGTTGCGCACGCCCGCTCTAGTAACGCCAACGCTCAAGCCAAGCGCGACAGCCGCTGATTCCTTGTACGGTGTGACGATATGCCTCACATGCTATAAATAATTCAAGTTTGAGACAGCCAGTTTGGGGCAAAATGTCCATTCAACCAAGGAAATAAAAGATGCAAATTCAAGTCAATACCGACGACCACGTTCAAGGTGGCGAGTCCCTGGCTCAATGGGTGCGCGACGAAGCCGGCAACCGCCTGAACCGCTTGAAAGAACACGTCACGCGTCTGGAAGTCTTTCTGACCGATGTGGACGGAGCCAAATCGGGAGTCAACGACAAGCGCTGTCGTCTGGAAGCTCGCGTGGCCAATCGACAGCCCGTCACGGTCACAGCCGAGGGCGACAAGATGGGGGCAGTTTTGATTGATGCCATGGAAAAATTGATCCGCGCGATGGACACCAACCTGGGGCGCGCCAAAGACCGCAACGGGCGCGACACGATTCGTGCCCCACAAGACCAGGATTGACAGCGCGCTGCGGCTGGTTCAAGCCTCTTGTTGCGGTTTTGCTAGTGGGGCAGCGTCAATTACAGCCGCTTGCGCCTGAGCTACATCTGCCCGCAGGCTGTCGCCTGACCAGCGCAACGCCTTGGCGCTGATCGGCGGCCCCACTGTTTCAAGCACGGCTACTGCCGCCAGAATGACCGAACTCACCACCGCACCATGCTGCTGGAACAACGTGAGGGTGGTGTTGGCCAGACCAATGGCCAGTCCTGCCATAGGAACCAGCAACAGACCGGTGGTCGCCGCCTGCCGGTTGCTGGCACCCAGCAAGCGCGCCGTTGCACCCACGCCCAGCCATTTGGCGAGTGATCGGCCAAGCACCAGAACCAAGGCGGCAGGGGCGTATTGAACCATTTCGGCCAGATGCAGGTTGGCTCCAGCATAGACGAACAGAGCAATAAAAAACAACTCGAACGCCGGGCCGAATTCAAGGTTGGCGATCAGCTCGGTGCGCTCAATGCTGCGCACCACGATGCCCAGCACCAGCGGTGCAAACAGGGTCGAGAGTTTGAGCGTGATGGCCGCGCCTAGTGTGAACGCCACCGCGCCCACTACCAAAGCCAGATGGTACTGGTGTGCCTCTTTGGTTTTGCGCGCGGCGATGTGCAGCGCCATGCCCATGGCGCCGCCCAATACGGCTGAGCCCAATAATTGGTAAGTGGGTCCGCCCACGATGGTGATCAGCGGGGCTTCGGCGTTGCTGTAAAGCAGCGGCAGGAGTGCGCTGAAAATCAGGAAAGCCAGCACGTTGTTGAGCGCCACCAGGCTTTTGGCACGCTCTGTGACCGGGCCGCTGGCGCCTAGCTCGTTGGCCACATGGATCAGCACCGCTGGCGAAGACGAAACGGCAATGGCGGCAATCACGGCAGCCACCAGGTCGTTCACGCCCATGAAGCCTATGCTAAAAAACACCACAACAAAGGTCAGTGTGCTTTCCACCAGCGAGATGACGATCAGATCGCGGTCATGCACCAGCTTTTTGATGTCCAGTGAGAGGCCAAGACGGTACAAAATCAACCCCAGCGCCACGTCGATGATGATGCGGGATTCGGCCAGCGCCGCGTAGTCCACCAAGCCCAAAACGTTTGGCCCGGCAATCAGGCCCACCAGCATAAAGCCGGTGATGCTGGGCAGCCACGGCCAAAGGTGCGTCACGTAGCCGCCAAGCGCGCCGCAAAACAGCAAAAAACCGAAGTAAAACAGCGTGTTTAACGCCAGGGGCCATTCAGGCAGAAAATTCATGGGCAGACCAAAAAAATAGAGAAAAAACTGCTTATTCAGCCGTGCGGCGTGCAGTATCGCATCTTGGTGAGGCAGAAAAATGACGCAACACGCGAAGCCAGGCAGGCCTTTGAACAAGCTTATTTTTTGGCCATTTCCCCCGTCGGGCACTGTCAGCGCAGAAAATGCCGACTTATTCAAAAAAGGCCAGGCATGCATCGCGTTGTTTTTCCCGTCACTAAATTCCAGGCAAATGTGCAAAGGGCGCTGTCATGACCCTGGTCTTGCTGGCTGCACTGGGCAAGAGTTTTCTTTTCGTGCTGGCCGCCATCCTGCCCATTCTCAATCCGGCTGCCACGGCGCCCATTTTTCTGGGTCTGACCGAAAGTGCTTCCGAGCAGACACGCATTCAGTTGGCTTGGCGTATTGCGCGCAACATGGTTGTGCTCATGGTGGCCTCGATGCTGGTGGGCTCTTATGTACTTGATTTTTTTGGTATTTCGCTGCCCATCGTTCGGGTGGGCGGTGGCCTGATCGTGGCAGCCACTGCATGGCAATTGCTCACTGCCACGCAAGAAACCGTCGAGCGCCGAACCGCGTTGGCCGATTCTTTTACTCCAGAGCAGGCGCGCAAGCAGGCCTTTTATCCGCTAACTTTCCCCATCAGTTGCGGGCCGGGCTCGATCGCTGCGGCCATCACCGTGGGTGTGGCGCTGAGTGCCGACAAGCTGGCACTCTCGCTGGCGCGGATGGCGGGTGGTGTGTTGGCCATTATCACGATCGGCGTGATCTTGTATTTTGTATTTCGCTACGCGCAGCGCCTGCTCAAGCCCTTGGGCGAGGCGGGTACGATCATCTTTTTGCGTCTCTCGGCGTTTATTTTGCTATGCCTTGGTGTGCAAATCATCTGGGATGGCCTGAGCGAACTGCTCCGGAGCCTGCTGCTATCTGCCGGCATCAGCTGAGCTTGCACCTGCCATGAGCCCGCTCGCCCCTGAATCGTCCCCAGTCAGCGATCAGCACGTCCACAGCGAGAGTGAACTGGTCATTGATGCGCTGGCTTTGGGTAAAAATAAACGGGTGCGCAAGCTGCTCGGGCGCATGCATCCCGCCAAGATTGCCGCCCTGCTGGAAATGTTGGCGCCAGAGCAGCGCCTGGCCCTGTGGCAGCAGGTGGATGCTGCCCTTGAGGTTCGCATCAAGTCGCACCTGAACCTTGATTTAAGCGCTCAGCTTGACGCTGGGGCAGCGGGTGACGATGTAGGTGACGAGGCCGGTGCAGATTCAGATGGTTTGCTTGCGGGCGCAGGCGCTGACCCGCACAAGATCGATCACCTGACCCTGGTTCGCCAGGCGCTGGCACAGAGCAAGCTCAAGCGGCTGGCCAAAATTCTGCAACGCATGCACCCGGCAAAGGTGGCCGGCATGCTCGAAGGCTTGCCGCCGCCAGAGCGCACCCGGGTCTGGAGCATGGTGGAGGCCGAGCGCGCTGGCAAAGTGCTCACCTTTCTGCACGACGAAATCCGCACGGCGCTGGCTGGCGAACTCGATCCTGACGATTTGCTGGCGTCGGTGCAGACGCTGGAGCTCGATGACCTGGTGGACCTGATTCAGACCCTGCCGCCCGCCCTGGGCAGCCAGCTGATACAGGCTGCCAGCGGCGGGCGGCGCCAGCAGTTGGAGTCCATGTTGTCGTACCCGCAAGACAGCGCTGGTGGCCTGATGAACATGGACACCATCGAGGTCCGTGCCGACGTCAAGGTCAGCACCGTGCTGCGCTACCTGCGTTTGCGCGAGATGCTGCCGTCGCACACCGACATGCTGATGGTGGTTGACCGCAAAGGCCACTACCAGGGCGTGCTGCGCCTGAGCGCACTGGTGACCTCGGAGCTGACTGCGCGAGTGGCTGATGTGATGCAGGCCGATGTCGAAGGCATTGCGGTGGACACCGAAGACACTGCAGTCGCCCGCTTGTTTCAGGACCTGGACTTGCTGTCGGCGCCAGTGGTTGATGCGCAGGGCCTGCTGCTCGGCCGCATCACGGTCGATGACGTGGTTGACCTGATCCGTGACGAATCCGACCGCACCATGATGCAAATGGCGGGTCTTGACGACGAGGCCGACATGTTTGCCCCTGTGCTGGTGAGTTCGCGCCGGCGCGCAGTTTGGCTGGGAATCAACCTGGTGACGGCTTTCCTGGCGGCCTGGGTGATCAGCAAATTTCAGGCCACGCTCACGCAACTGGTGGCGCTGGCCGTGCTGATGCCGATCGTGGCGAGCATGGGTGGCATTGCCGGCAGCCAGACGCTGACCCTGGTGATTCGCGGGTTGGCGCTGGGGCAGATACAACAGGGCAACCTGCGCGTGCTGCTGAACCGCGAGGTGGGCATTTCCGTTTTGAACGGCGTGCTCTGGGCGGTGGTGATTGCGTTGCTGGCAGTGGGCTGGTTCGGCGACTGGGGCATCGCCGGCGTGCTGGGCCTGGCCATTTTGATCAACCTGCTGTGCGCGGCGCTGGCCGGTTTGGCCATTCCGTTGGTACTGCGCCGCATGGGCATTGACCCCGCGCTGGCCGGCGGCGTGATTTTGACCACGGTCACCGATGTGATCGGATTTTTTGCTTTTCTCGGGCTGGCGACCGTGTGGCTGTTGTAGACCCCGTGTCTGGCCAGCCGTTCAGGCAAATTCAACCAGCGCTTTTTTCATCTTTTTCATGGCCGCCACTTCAATCTGGCGAATGCGCTCGGCGCTGACGCCATACACCGCGGCTAGGTCGTGCAGCGTCATGCCGCCCGAGTTGTCGTCGTTCACTTTGAGCCAGCGCTCTTCCACAATGTGGCGGCTGCGCTCGTCGAGCGTGTCAAGCGCCTGGGCAATGCCGTCGCTGGCCAACACGTCGCGGTGCTGCGCCTCCAGCATGGCGGTGGGTTCGTGCGCGGCATCGGTCAGGTAGGCAATCGGGCCGAAAGCGTCTTCGCCATCGTTGGAAGGACTGGGGTCGAGCAGCACGTCACCACCGGCCAGGCGCGCTTCCATTTCGATCACTTCTTCGCGCTTGACGTGCAGTTCGGCCGCCATGGCGTCGATCTGTCCCGGGTTTAGCGTGGTGCGGTGCGTGTCGAGGTCGGCGGCAGCATCGTCACTGTGGTACCGCTGTTTGATGGAGCGCAGGTTGAAAAACAGCTTGCGCTGCGCTTTGGTGGTGGCGACCTTGACCATGCGCCAGTTTTTCAGGATGTATTCGTGAATTTCTGCCTTGATCCAATGCATCGCGTAGCTCACCAGGCGTACGCCCTGGTCCGGATCAAAGCGCTTGACGGCTTTCATCAGGCCCACATTGCCCTCCTGAATCAGGTCGCCATGCGGCAGGCCATAGCCCAGGTATTGGCGCGCAATCGACACCACCAAGCGCAGGTGCGACAGCACCAGCCGTCCGGCGGCTTCCACGTCGTTGTCCCGACGCAGTTTGCGTGCGTAAGATTGCTCTTCTTCCAGGGTCAGCATGGGCATGCGGTTGACCGCCGAGATATAGGCGTCCAAATGGCCCAATGCGGGCACCACCGACCAGGGGTTGGTCAAGGCCAGGGGGTTGCCAGAAACGCCAGTGTATGTAGACATGCCAGAACTCCTTGTTGCTCAATATCGTTATGTTAGCACTCTAAGGGATTGAGTGCCAATCAAAAAGTTCCCTCGCGCATTGACGCTGAAGCAGCGCCCGCTGTGCGTCCGCCATAATCCAAGCTTGTGATTTTCCACTGAATGTGCAGCGTTGATCGCCACGGTTCGCCATGTGTTATCAAGTGTCGGTGCCTACGGCCGAAAATAGCACCTTGGGCATGCCGCTGGGCTTGCCTTTCAACTTGCAACAGGTTCGGATTTAATGTGCCAACTTCTGGGAATGAACAGCCACTTGCCGGCCAGCCTGACGCTGAGTTTTACCGGATTTTCGCAGCGCGGCGGCTGCACCGATCACCATGGTGACGGCTGGGGCATCGCTTTTTTCGAGAGCGACTGCGCCACCACCGGCAAGGGTATCCGCCACTTTGTCGATAAATCAAGTGCGGCCACCTCGGCCATTGCGCACATGCTCAAAAGCTACCCCATCAAGAGCCACAACGTGATCGCGCATGTGCGCAAGGCAACCGTGGGCGGGGTGGCGCTCGAAAACTGCCACCCGTTCGTGCGTGAACTGTGGGGCCGCAACTGGGTTTTTGCACACAATGGCGACCTGAAAAATTACGCCCCTAAACTGCACGGCAGCTTTCACCCGGTGGGTGACACCGACAGTGAGCGGGCCTTTTGCTGGCTCATGCAGGAACTCGCCAAATCTCACGCCGATGTGCCATCGGTGGCTGAATTGAGTTGTACCCTGCGCGAGCTGGTGCCGCAAATTGCCCGGCATGGCACGTTCAACTTTTTGCTCAGCAACGGTCAGGCGCTGTGGGCGCACGCCACCACGCGGCTGCATTACGTGCTGCGCGAGCATCCGTTTCACCAAGTGCATCTGAAGGACCAGGATGTCAGCGTCAACCTGGCTGAACTCAACAGCCCGCAAGACCGCCAGGTGATCGTGGTGACCGAGCCGCTGACCACTGACGAAAGCTGGGTCGCCATGCCGGCCGGTGAGCTCCATGTGTTTGTCGATGGCATACCAGCCGACTGCAGTGCAACGGGCTTGGCGCTGGCAGCGTGACTGGCGTGCTACAAATCTTTGTCATTACCTTTCCCTTTTTCGCGCTGGTGCTGTGTGGCTATCTGGCTGCGCGCCGGCGCATGCTGCCGCTTGAGGCAATACCAGGGTTGAACGGCTTCGTGCTGTTCTTCGCTTTGCCGTGCATGCTATACCGCTTTGGCGCCAGCACGCCGATTGAGCAATTGCTTGACGTCGGCGTGTTGACTACCTGGCTGCTGTGCGCGCTGATCACGGTCGGCTTCACCATTACGGTCAGCATGAATGCACGCATCGGCTGGAACGACGCCGCGTTTGGCGCGCTGGTGGCGGCGTTTCCCAATTCAGGCTTCATGGGGGTGCCGCTGCTGGTGGCCATCATGGGCGCAGCATCAGCCGGGCCGGTGATTTTGACCATGGTGATTGACATGATTGTCACCACGTCACTGTGCATTGCGCTGTCGCGCCTGGACGGCGCCGACGAGCACGGTGCCGCCAAGGCCTTCAAAAAAGCCCTCAAGGGCGTGCTGGCCAACCCGATGCCGTGGGCCATTTTGTTGGGTGCGCTGGTGTCAGTACTCGGCTGGCAGCCCCCCAAACCGGTGGCGCAGACCATTGGCCTGCTGGCCGACGCGGCCTCGCCGGTGGCGCTGTTTACCATTGGCGCGGTGCTGGCGCGCGCCCAAATGATGTCCAAAGCGGGCCATGCTGCGGTGCCCGTGCTGGGTGACTATTTGCCGGTAGCGCTGTTCAAGCTGTTTTTGCATCCGCTGTTGGTGTTGCTGGTGGGCGCCGGGCTGATCAGCCTGGGGCTGCCGTTGTCAAGCTTTGTTTTGACGGTGATGGTGCTCACGGCAGCGTTGCCGAGCGCCAGCAATGTGTCGCTGCTGGCCGAGCGCTTTGGCGCCGACAACGGGCGCATTGCGCGCATCATTCTGGTATCGACGGCTGCTGCTTTTGTGACCTTTTCGCTGGCCGTTGCCCTGATGGTCTAGTGGTGTTGCGATGACGCCAGTCCCTGCTTTCTTCGCCTTTTGATCTAAATCAACACAGGGTTTTCCCCATGGGCGTGTAATCGGCCCTGGAATTCTTCTCTCCTTCTGATTGTTTCTCCCCCGTTATTTGAAAGAACGCAATGCCTGCCTGGTTTTCTTATACCGTTTTCACAATGGTGGTGGTGCTGGCCAGCACAGCACTGTTTTTCTTCATACTCACCCGCGGCGCGCTGCTGATGCGCGGTGTCATGGGGCGGCTCTCGCATGATGCCGCCCATGTTTACCCGATTTATTCCAACATGCGCCTGATCCGTCTGATCGACTGGCAACCGATCATTTCAGCGATATTGTTGTTCCAGTACAGCACACTGGTGTCCATCATCGTGCAAGGACTGCGCCGTGATCAATTGCAGGGCAAACAGGTGTTGATCACGTCATGTGCCTTTGGCAACGTCATGCCGCGTGTGGCACAGGCGGCCATTGACTCGGGTGCCAGCAAGGTGCTGGTGGCAGACATCATCCAAAACGAGTTGGACCATGCTGAAAGCAAGCTAGCCGCGCATGCCGACAAAACTGTATACACACAGGACAACGCGATAGCCATGAAGCAGGCTGACAGTTCTGTCAGCGCCAATGTCATGTTTTTCCTGTTGCATGAGTTGCCTCACCACCTCAAGGTGGAAGCGCTCAGTGAAGCCATGCGGGTGCTCGAGCCGGGCGGCAAGCTCTATCTGGGCGAGTTCCACAAACCCCGTCTCTGGGTCCTGCGCGCGCTGAGCTGGACCTATTTCAAAGTGTTTGAGCCCTTTGGTCTGGCACTGTGGAACACGCATGACCCGGTGCTGCAATTGCAAGCCATGCCCGGCGTGACCTGCGAGCGCCACACCGTTTTCTTTGGCAACTTCCAGGTGATCGTGGCAACCAAAGCCACCGCCTGAACGGCGCTGTAGGCGCCAGACCGCTCAGTCAAATATTGAGCGGATCCACATCAATCGCCCAGCGCATCACGCCTTTGCATTCGGGCAAGGTCCTGGTGCTGTGCAGCACGCCTTGCCAGGCCGTCAAAAACCGCTGTAGCGCGGTGCGTGACGGGCTTTCCACCAACATTTGCGCGCGTTCCACATCGGCAATGCGAGCAATGCTCATGGGCACAGCGGGGTAAAGCGTGAGGTGTGCCAGCAACGCTGCGGTATCGGCTTGCCCGCTGGCAGCTTGGCTGGCCAGGTTCAGAAAAGCTTGCGCTGTTTCCTGGCTTTTGGCTTCAGCGCGCACCAGCGCCTGAAAGCTGAACGGCGGCATGGCGGCTTGCTGGCGCTCTTTGAGTTGCGAGGCGGCAAAGGCGGGATAGTCGTGCTGTTTAAGCGCCTCATACAGCGGGTGCGTGGGGTGAAAGGTTTGTAGCCACATTTCACTCTGGGTGGCCACCGTTTCGTCGCGCCCGGCCCGGCCGGCGGCCTGCATTAGCAGGCTGAACAAGCGCTCGGGGGCGCGAAAGTCGCTGGAAAACAGCGCGTTGTCGGGGTTCACGGCCGCCACCAGCGTGATACGGCGAAAGTCGTGCCCCTTGGCGATCATCTGAGTGCCCACCAGCACGTCGACGTCACCGCTGTGCACCTGCGCCAGCTGCGCTTCGAGTGCGCCCTTGTGGCGCGTGGTGTCGGCGTCGATGCGCACGATGCGCACCGGCTGGCCGTCCGGGCGGCGGATCTCCGCCAGCAGCATGGCAAGCTGCTCCTCGAGCCGTTCGGTGCCGCGCCCCATGGGCGCAATGTCGGGGTTGCCGCAGGCGGGGCAGGCGCGCGGCACGCGCTCGCTCAGGCCGCAGTGGTGGCAGCGCAGGGTGCGGTCAATCTTGTGGAACACGCGGTAGGCGCTACAGTGCGGGCATTCGCTTTTCCAGTCGCAGTCGGTGCATTGCAGCACCGGGGCGTAGCCGCGCCGGTTCAGGAACACCATGCTCTGCTCGCCGCGGGCGATGCGCTGCGTAATGGCAGCGAGCAGCGGCGGCGAGATCACGCAGGCCTTGGGCTGGTGGTTCATGTCCACCCGGCGTACCAGTGGCAACTGGCCACTGCCAATGCGGCTCGGCATGGCCAGCCGCAGGTAGCGCCCGCCCTCTGCCGCCGGGCGGCTGTGGTGCCAGCTCTCCAGCGACGGTGTGGCCGAGCCCAGCAGCACTTTGGCGTCTTCCAGGCGGCCGCGGTAAATGGCCAGGTCGCGTGCCGAATAGCGCGCGCCTTCGCCGCTTTTATAGCTTGGGTCGTGCTCTTCATCGACGATGATCAGCTTCAGGTGGGGCATGGAGGCAAACACCGCCATGCGCGTGCCCAGCACAATGCGGGCCGCGCCGCTGTGCGCTGCCAGCCAGCTGTTGAGGCGCTGCGCCGGCGTCATGCCACTGTGCATCGAGACCACCGCATCGGCACCGTAGCAGGCGCCAAAGCGGGCCTTGAAGCGATCCTCAAGCTGTGGCGTCAGGTTGATCTCGGGCACCATCACCAGCGCCTGCGCATCGGGTGAACTGGCCAGCAACTCGGCGGTGCATTGCATGAACACTTCGGTTTTGCCGCTGCCAGTGGCGCCAAACAGCAAAAACGGCCCGGGGTTTTGCTGAAATTGGCCGATCACCTGGCGCTGCTCGGCGCTGAGCATAACCGGTTGGCTGGCGCTGTCGTCAATTGCACCTGAAGTCGGTAAAAAATCTTTGGACGCAACCGCCGCCACTGCGGCCACCTTGGCGAGTTTTTTCAGTTTGCGCGCCAGTTGCTCGCTGCTCAGGTCGCGCAGTTGGGGCGGCAGGGCGGCCAGCGCCACTTCTCCTGCGGCGCGCTGGTAATAACTGGCGGCAAAGCGGATCAGCGCGCGCCAACTGGCGTTCAGGGGTGGTAGAGCATCGAGTGCAGCAGCAATTGGGCGCAATTTGGCAGGGTCGAGCGCGGCACCATTGGCTTGCTGCGGGCCAGGTTCCCACACCACACCGAGCAGTTCGCGCTGACCCAAAGGCACACGCACCAGGGTCCCGGGTGACAGCGTGGCGTCGCTCAAATAACTCAGTGCGCCCGCCATTTGACTGTAGGCCGGGGTGTGTACCAGCACTTGGGTCAAGGTGGTCATCGGCACGGGTGGTTGCGGCATTGTGTTCAAGTGAACTTGCGGAAATGGCTTTAAGTGCTTGATTTTGAGAGCATTTGTCAGTCATCCAAGTTATCTGTGGATAACTTTGTTGATAACAGCTCGTGAATGCCTGCGAGCCCTTGAAAATCAAGGCCCCGCTTAAGCTGCACAGAAAAAAGGCAATTTAAAAAGAGCTTATGAATCAACGACTTGCAATCGCTATGGCTTTTGTAGCGAGAGGCTCAGCCCATCCATGCTTTGCTGCAATGCATCAACAAATTTGTGCATAAGTGACAAAATATTTTGTGGCTGGGGCTTCTAAAAGGCCAAAAAGAGTGCTAACAACTGGCCGGAACACGCCGTCCGTTCGGACGGGGTCGTGCTTAGCAGGCACCACGCATCTGGCGCGAGTGGCTGTGCACGGCATCCACCAGCGCCGCCACATGCTCGACCGGGGTGTGCTGGCTGATACCATGCCCCAGATTGAAGATATGTGTGGGGCCGGTCCCAGCGCCGCTGTGTGGCGTGCCAAAGGCGTTGAGCACCTTGACCACCTCGGCCTCGATTTGCGCCGGCTGGGCAAACAGCGCATTGGGGTCCAGGTTGCCTTGCAGCGCTTTGCTGCCGCCCACGATGGCGCGTGCCTTGGTCAGGTTCACCGTCCAGTCCACGCCGAGCACGTTGCAGTCGAGCTGCTCCATCTCGTCAAGCCACAGGCCGCCGCCCTTGGTGAAGACGATGCTCGGAATGCGCGCGCCGTTGTATTCCTTGTGCAATTGCGCCAGCACCCGGCGCGTGTAGGCCAGGCTGAATTCCTGAAACGCGCCGTCGGCCAGCACGCCGCCCCAGCTGTCAAAAATCATCACCGCCTGGGCGCCGGCTTCAATTTGGGCGTTGAGGTACTGCGCCACCGAATCAGCGTTGATCTGCAAGATACGGTGCATTAAGTCCGGGCGGCTGTACAACATGGTTTTGACCAGTTGGTAGTCGTCAGAGCCAGCGCCTTCGACCATGTAGCAGGCCAGCGTCCAGGGGCTGCCGCTAAAACCGATCAGGGGGATGCGCCCGTTCAGCGCCTTGCGGATTGAGGTAACAGCATCGAAGACATAGCGCAACTTGTTCATGTCGGGTACTTCGAGCTTGGTGACTGCCGCTTCGTCACGCACGGGTGATGCAAACTTGGGCCCCTCGCCCAGTGCAAATGACAGCCCCAGGCCCATGGCGTCGGGCACGGTAAGGATGTCACTGAACAAAATGGCGGCGTCGATCGGGAACCGTTCGGTGGGCTGCAACGTGACTTCAGTGGCGTAGTCGGTGTTCATGGCCAGGCCCATAAAACTGCCGGCTTTGGCGCGGGTGGCACGGTATTCGGGCAAAAAGCGCCCGGCCTGGCGCATCATCCAGACTGGGGTGTAGTCGGTGGCCTGGCGCAGGCAAGCGCGCAGGAAAGTGTCGTTCTTCAGGGGGGCGTAGGAGGGGATGGTGGTTGAGTTCATGGCGTAATTGTCGCACCACGCAAGGCTCAGAAAACGCCCAAAGAGCGCGACCATTTCAAGCGTGGTGTCTCAGGGCGTGGTTGCTGCGGCACTCGCTGCGGCGGCGGGGGCTTTGGGAATGTGCATGGCACCGTCTTCAAAGGTGCCGTCGTCGGCATCGGCGTGGCAGGCCGCGCAGTTGGTTTTACTCATCACCAGCGGGTTGGCCCAGTCGGTGGCGGCAATTTCACGGTGCTTCTCCATCCAATAGGGCGTTTCGGTGATGCGCAGCGGTGTCGCTGTGGCTGGGATCGACTGCTCAATCTTGTAGGCCGCTTCCACTGCATGCTTTTCAGCTGCGTTATCGACCATGAACTTGAGCACCTCAGCCGTTGTTGCGGCATCGAGCCCGAGGTCGGTGCCGAAGTGCTGGCCTTGTTCGGCCATGATTCTTTGCCACGACCTGCTGGGAAGCAGCGCCGGGTAAAACACGGCGTGACAACTGCCGCATTCGTCGCGCCATGTGTGGTTGTCTGGCAGGCTTTTGCCGACAAATTTGACATGGGGCGACTCGCCTGCACCGTCTTCCAGATTGATGTGCCAGGCTTGGTTATCCACTTGCCGGTCGATCGCATAGGCAAACCACCAGCCGCCAAAGCCCAGCATGGCCAGCGCCATGAGCGCAGCGACCCATACGCGCGGCTTTGCCCGTGGTGTGCCAGCTTCGGCCATCTTGAAGCCGGTGACCATGGAACGCGCCAGGTTTTCCTTATGCATCACGCTCTCCACCACGACGCCGGTGATGTGGCCAAAGACCACCACCAACATCAGATTGGCGCCGATTTCGTGCAGCTCTTTCAGCCACTTGATTTGTGCAAAGCTGAACCAGCCAGCGGCAACACCTTGTTGTTCGTCGCCGCCGAGGGTCAGGATACCGGTCAGGCCCACACCCACCGCCATGGCCAGCAGAATGTAAATGGCCAAGCTGCCGGTCGGGTTGTGCCCCACATGGCGTGGCGCCTTGCGGGCTGCGACTTGCTTCAGATAAGCAAGCGCCTCACTGGGGCCGAACCAGAAACTGGCAAAACGCGAAAAGTGCGAACCGGCAAAGCCCCAGACCAGCCGAAAGACCACCAGCCCCAGGATCAGGTAACCCAGGAACACGTGAATCGAACGCCAGCGGTCACCGTCGCTGGTCAGCCAGGCGAGCGCAAAACTGCTGGCCAGCGTCCAGTGAAACAGGCGGGTGGGAAGGTCCCAGATCAGGGTGCGTTGCATGGCATCAGGCTTTCAGCGAAACGAGGCTCGGGCGAACTAACTTCAATACCTACTGAGGAATCTTGATGGAGTTTTCATCAAAGTTGCCCTTGTCGGCACCACTGTGACACGCCATGCAATTGCCCGGGCTCTTGACCGATTCGCGTTTCCAGACAGCAGGCGCAATTTCGTTTTTGTCGTAGTGCTTGGCTTTGAACCATTGCCCATCGGTAATGCGCAGCGGCGCAGCGCTTGCGGTCCAGCGGTTGGAGGCGTACTTCACCAGGTAATCGGTAATTTCCTTGGTGTCGGCGGCCGACAGCGATGCGTCGGTGCCGAAGTGCTTGTCGAGTGAACTCATGACTTTTTCCCACGAGGCTGCAGGCAGCAAACCGGGCGGATAGGCCATGTGGCAACCGGCGCATTCTGCCGCCCATTTGGCGTTGCTTTGCGCGGGCATGACCGGCTTGCCGCGGTCCTCGCCGTTGTATTTGGCACAAGCCGACAGTGAGGCGGTGGCCAGCGCGGCCAGCAGCAAAGGAGTGATGAGTCTCATGGGGTGTTCCTTATTTGACCGACAGCATGTAGCTCACAAAGTCACCTTTTTCCTGGGTGGTGCAGACCCGGCCCAGTGCGTCGTTGCAGTTGCGCTTGAACCATTTTTCGACTTGCGCGGAATCGCTGAAGCGCTTCGGGTTGACACTGGGCGCCATTGGGTCGATCGCCTTGTTGGTTTTGGCGTGCTTACCCACGTTCTTGGGTGAACTGGTGTGGCATGACGAGCACGACAACTGTTTCGGACCGACTGTGTTGTACAGTTTTTCACCCGCAGCGGCGCTGAAAGTGCCTTTGGTCTCGGCTTGGTAGCCGTCCAGGATGGCGTTGGCGCTGGCTGCCAGGGGCAGGGCGATGGCCAGGCAAGCCAGCAGGTGGGGAGCACGGAATTGAATGTTCATGAGATGTCCTTAAAGTGAAATGAAAAGAAAGGCGCTGGGTTGGCGCTGGATTAGCGCGGAATGCGAATCTTGTGCTCGTTGAAATCGCCCTTGGCGGCGTCGGCGTGGCAGGCCTGGCAGTTGGACTTGCTCTTGACGGAGGCGCGCTGCCAAACGTCGGCTTTGACGTGGTTGGTGCCGTGCTTGCGGGTGAACCAGAACGACTTGGTGATGCGGTTCTCGGGGGGCGCTTCACCCTGTTCCTTTGAATTGGCAATGATCCAGTCGGATATTTCTTTTTGATCGGCTGGCGCCAGGGAGGCATCGGCACCGTAATGCTTGTCGAGCGAGCCCATCACCTGCTTCCACGACGAAGTGGGTAAAAAGTTGGGCCGGTAGGCGATGTGGCAGGCGGAGCATTCCTGCTCCATTTTGGGATGCAGCGTGATCTGGCTACCACCGTCATCAGCCAGGGCCAGCCCGCCAGTGCCCAGCAAGGCCAAGCCTAAAGTGATGAATTTGAAATATGCCATGCTTGAACTCCTTTGAAACATAGGAGTCAAGCTTAATCGCCCAGCCTTAAGAATTTCTTAGCTTGACGGGTGCTTTGGTTGATCAGGATCAACCTACCATAGATTTCGCTGGCTTCAACACGAAAGAGAACCGTCATTGCGAACGAAGTGAAGCAATCCATAAATTCCGGGGGCATAGACTGCCGCGCTTCGCTCGCAGTGACGAAGTTGCAGTTCAAGGTCGGTGTGCGGTATTGGTACCCGATTCGGACGGCTCGCGATGACGGTGCCCTTTTATATTTCGGGGTGACTTCAAAGCCATGATTGTTAGAGCGTCGCCAGCGCGTCGTGCACCTCGCCCGCTGACAAAATTTCGGACAGCACCACGGGCGTGTGGCCCGCTTGGTAAAGCACGTACACCGGCACGCCGTTGCGACCCAACTGCGCCAGCGCGGCTGTGATGTTGGGGTCGCGGCGCGTCCAGTCGGCGCGCAGCAGCATAACTTTTCTGGCGGCGAAGTCGGCCAGTACCTCAGCGTTGGCCAGCGTGGTTTTCTTGTTGTATTGGCAGGTTACGCACCAGGCTGCGGTGAAATCCACAAACACCGGCGCGCCCGTGGCCAGCAGCTGCTCCACTTTGCCCGGCGCCCAGGGCTGCCACAGTGCCGTGCTGGGCGTGGTGCCGAAGTTGTCCAAAGGTTTGGTGACATTGTGACCAATGGAGCCCAGCAAAAATGCCAGCGCCACCCCCGACAGCGTCGTCATCACCACGCGGCTGCGGCCCTGCAAGCCCAGCGCCCAGATCAGCAACGCCAGACTCAGCAGCAGCGCCAGCAGGGCGGCAGCACCGTCGATGCCGCTTTGCTGGCCCAACACCCAGACCAGCCAGATCACAGTGGCAAACATGGGGAACGCCATGGCATGGCGGAAGGTGTTCATCCATAAGCCCGGGCGCGGCAACAGTCGCGCCAGTGCTGGCGACCAGCTGGCCGCCAGATACGGCAGCGCCATGCCGATACCCAGCGTGGCAAAAATTGCCAGCGCCTGCTCGGCGGGCAGCGCCAGCGCCAAGCCCAGCGAGGCACCCATAAAGGGCGCGGTGCAGGGCGAGGCGATCACCACCGCCAGAATGCCCGACAAAAACGCATCCACCGACGGGTTTTTGGCTTCAAGCGTCGCCACGCTGTTGGGCACGAACTGACCAAATTCGAACAAGCCCGCCAAATTGAGCCCGATCACGGTGAACAGCACCGCCAGCGCCGCCACCACAGCAGGCGACTGCAGTTGAAAGCCCCAGCCCAGTTGCGCGCCCGCGCTGCGCAGCGCCAGCATCAGCGCGCCCAGGGCAACAAACGACAGCACCACGCCCGCGCTGTAGGCCAGCCCGCCGATGCGCTGGCGGCGCTGGTTGGCGCCCTGACGGGCAAAGCCCACCACCTTGATGGCCAACACCGGAAACACGCAGGGCATCAGGTTCAGGATCATGCCGCCCAGCAATGCGCCCAGCAGTGCGACCCAAAGGGACGCAGGCAGGTTGCGCTGGGTACTCGTTAACGGGTTGACTCCTGACAGGATCGGTGCCGTGTTGGTTGCACTTACCACCGCAGTCGCATCAGCCGGCCATTCGCCGCTCACCTTGGCTTGGGTGACAAAGCCCAGCCGCTCCTGGCCGACTTGCCCGGCCAGCACCAGCGGCATCACCTCCGGGCTGCTGGCGCGGTGCGGCGCGATGGGCACGGCAGCGGTCCACACGGCGCCCTGCCAGCTTTGCGTCCACTTGGCTGCTGTTTCGATGACTTCTGGGGTTTCCGGGAACAAGTCAAGGGTTTTGCCTTGCAAGTTGGCGGGCAGGCCGGCCACGGACATGTTCAGGGTGTGACCCTGAATGGTGATGCTGGCGGCTTGCGCAAGTGCCACCGGCTGGGCCTTGAAGGCGGCATCGAAGGCCGCGCCGTTGCTGGCGGTAGAACCCTTGACTGGCAGGCGCAGCACAAAAGTGCCGTCTTGCGGCACGCATTCGAGCTTGCACACCAGCCAACTGGCATGCAGTTTGACTTCAAGTTCAGGGTTCAAAACAGAGGGTTTGAAATCTGGCGTGATGGTCAGCGGCACCGGCAACAGCACGCTGCCGTCATAGCCGTAGTTGGCCAGGGTGCCGATTGGAATCTTGACCGGCAGCGGCCACGCGATGTCGCCGGCCAGCACGCCCGTAGGCAGCGTCCAGCTTAGTTCGGTGGCCAGGCCGGAGTCACCCGAGTTCTTCCAGTAGGTGTGCCATTCGGGCTGGTGTGTGAGGTGCAGGCCGACCCAGACCGTCTTACCGGGCTCGATGCCATCGGGCGCGTGGGCCATCAACTCGGCTTGCACCTGCTCGGTGGTGTATGTATTTTTGGCGGTCTCTTGGGCTTGGGTGCCCGTGGCCAGCGCGAAAAAAGCGACGAAGAACAAGGCCGCGAAAGACGGCAACAAGCGTTTCAGGTAAGTCATGACGTGGTGAGAGGCGGTGGCCGGTTGTGAAGTTCCGCGGGGGTTGCTGCGCTGGCTCAGTCCTGTGCGTCGGCGACCGGAAACAGGGAAGATTGTTCGGCTTGTTTCGCAAAAACCGGCGGCAGCTTGGTGGGGGCCTTGATGCGCACCTGTTTGTTGACATTCATGCGCCCAAACACCACCTCGATGTCAGCCGCTGTGACGCCAAAAAGCGGTGCCAGAAAGCGCACCATGTGGTCGGTGGCGCGCCCCGCTACCGGCGCGGCGGCGACGCTGACCTTGAGCTGTTTGCCGTAAGGCTTGCCAATAGCGTCCTTGCTGGCGCTGGGCTTGCCCAGAATATTGACCACCAGAACATCGCCATCCCAGGCGAAGAAGGAGTCACCGGTGAAGTTGCGGGCGCTTTTTTTAGGCATGGGGGCAATGATACTTGCCTACAACAGGCAACTGAAAAGCGCTTTCATGTGCTACCAGCTGCGCACGCGCCCGGTGTCGATGTGGACAAACTGGTCGCGCGGGTAATAGCCCACGCCGCCTGCTTTCAGCGACAAAGCTGCATCGCGCAGCTCGGCCAGCGGCACGCCGGGCAGGCGGACGTCGATGGCCTTGCCCTCCATGTGCAGGCTGTGCTTGGCCACGCCGCCGCCGCGCGTGCTGCGCAGCCGGGCATTGGTGAGCGGGCCGCGGTAGCCCGAGATGATTTGATACGACAGAGGCACGCCGCTGCCCAGCGCCTGGTGCACGTTGTGCAGCAGGTCGAACAATTGCGGGTCAATCTGGCCGACCTCGCCTGAGTAATGGTCGCGCAAAAAACGGTTCAGCGTGCCCAGCGCCTGCGGCACATAGTGATCACCGCTGGCGTACACCAGATTGATGCGTTCGTGCGTGTGGGTGTGGTCGAGCATCAGGCTGCGCACGCTGGGGGCAGAAGCCCGCGCCGACTTGCCAGCCAGCCCAAGCGCGCCGCCGAGCAACATTGCCTGGGCCGAGCGGTGCAAAAAGAAACGTCGGGAGGGTTGTAATGAAATCGGTTTTGAACGTGTCATGGGCAGCTATTTTAAGGAATTCAGCCAATTGGCAGGGGTTATGGGGACAAGGCGGCTGCATGTTGGCGCAGCGCCTGGGCCAGCAGGCGGTCATGGCCGTACAGGTCGGGGTAGAAAAACACCCGGCCCGCCTTGGCCACCACGGTGCTGTAGGCAATCAGCACGGTCAATGGCTGCTTCAGGCGCAGCGTGCTGGATTTTCCTGCTGTCATGGCAGCTACGATGCGCGCATCGGTCCAGACGGGGTCGTCCTGCAGCACAAAATTGGCCAGCGCCACCGGTTCCTCGACGCGAATACAGCCGTGGCTGAAGTCGCGCCGGTCGCGCTCGAACAGGCCTGGCGACGGCGTGTGGTGCAGATAGATGTTGTCGTTGTTAGGAAAGATGAACTTGATGTCGCCCAGCGCATTTTTAGGCCCCGGGCGCTGGCGAATGCGCCACTTGCCAGCCAGCACCGCATCCAGATATTCCGGCGCCATGCTGGTGATCACCTGGCCGCCGGGTGCGACAAACTCCATCTCTTGCTGCGCCAGATAGCCTGGGTCGGCACGCAGCTTGGGCACGGTTTCACTACGCGCGATGGAGGGCGGCACGTTCCAGTAGGGGCTGAACTCGATGAAGCGCATCTCTTCGTCGAACAGGGGCGTGCGCGTGTCGAGTGCTTTGCCGACGATCACCTTCATGGTCAGCTTGACGTCGATTTTTCCGTCTTGCACCTCATAGGCGCGCAGCACAAACTCAGGTACGTTCACCACCACCATACGCGCGGATTGGCGCAGGGGCGTCCAGCGCAGTCGCTCCAGAGTGAGCGCAATTTGTTCGGCACGCTGCCCGGGTGCGACGTTCAGCTGTTGCAGGGTTTTGCGCCCGAGCACGCCGTCTATGATGAGCCCGTGGCGCTCCTGGAAACGCTCCAGCGCGGCACGCAATTCCCCTTCAAGCCTTTCCGGAGTGGGCGCCTCGGTGGCCAGATCGCCCAGCACTTGCAGGCGCTGCGCCAGCAGCGGCAGCCCCGTCCAGGCTTGCCCGGCCTGCAGTTTTCCTCTGGGCAGGGCGGGCAGAGACGTTTGCCAGGCCGGATGATTCATGAGTGCGCGGTAGCGTGTCAGCGCCAAGCGCAGCGGCACGGCCATTGGCGCCTGGGTGGCCAGTTGCGCCACCTTTTGGCGCAGCCGCTGCTCGCGCAAGGCCTCGCGCAGCCATTCTGCGATGTCGGTGGTTGGGCTGACGGTCGCTGCAAAGTTGGCGCTGACCTGTTGCGGGTTCACCCGCCCAACAGTCAGGTCGCTCAGGTAGTGCGCCATCGCCCGGGTCAAAGTGGCGTCCAGCCGGGCTTGCTCGGTTGTCGTTAGCGCCGAGCCCGTGCTGGCCTGCGTCACGGCCAGACTGAGTTCGCTGGCCTGGTAGTGGTTCGGCTCCAGACCCTCGTCGGCAGCAGTGAGCAAAATCTGTGTCGCTTGCTGTGCCTGCGCGGTTGGCCTGTCGGCGTCAAACCAGAGCGGCGGCTCTGCGGCGGACAGGTCGGCGGCAGCGGCTGATGCGCCCAGGCTTACAAGGAGCCAGGCGCAGACCAGCCAACTGGCAAGCAGGCTGCGCATGCACGCCACAAACCAGGTATCCATAACACCTCGACCGCCTGAGCAGCGAGGAGCGCTACGCTTTCCATGAACACCCCCCGTCATTGCGAACGAAGTGAAGCAATCCATGACTCCAAACTGCATGGACTGCCGCGCTGCGCTCGCATTGACGAAGTCTCTGTTCATTGAGCGTGTGCGGTATCAGGCCGATTCGGAAGGCTCGCAAGGACAAGCAAGTTCAAACAAAGCCTGGGCGCGTTAAAACTGACCCTCTGTCAGCGTATCGAGCTGAAACAGGCCGCTTTTGTGCCACAGCCAGGTGTCGGTGTAGGTCACCCGGCCCATGCGCACGGGGGCGGGGTAGGGCTCGGCCAGTCGCACGGTGCGCTCGATCTCGGCGACAACCTCTGGCGCATGATTGGGGGCGCGCATCCAACTGGTGCTGGTGACATGGCCTTTGCCGTCCACTTCGACCTGTAGCACACCCACGGCGTACAGCAGCGGTGGCATCTTGCCGTGGAAAATGCGCTTCAGATTGCGTTCGTAAAGATGGCTGGCAGCATCACGCCGGTAAGCACGCGGCGTCACGGCTTCCGATATGTAAGTGGGGAGCGCCTCGGGTGGGGCTTCGGCAATGGGCGCCGGGGGAGCCGGGGCCGGAACTGGCTTGGGGGCTGGCGGCGGCAAGGGGGCGGTCGTGCAGCCTGCCAAAAAAAGCGCCGTGCCGACAGCCAGACACAGGCCGCGTGACTGCAACTTGAAGCGTGATGGGGCAAAAATGGTCATGCTGGGTCTCGGAATAAATTAGGGCTCGCGCAGTCGGTTTTGGGTAGCCGCCGCCGCTGCCAGACCCGTAATGTGCCTCAAAAAGGTCAGCCTGTCATCGGGGCATGGCTCAATAGGGTAATTGAATGACGCAAACAAGGTAGCTAAAGCAGACCCAATAGCGCGCAGCGAAGACTAGGCAAGCGCTGGTGGGGCGTAAAACTGCACCCGGTTGCGGCCCGCGTCCTTGGCCTGGTACATGGCGGAATCAACCGATTTGATGATGTCGTCAAGGCTGGCTTCTTGGCCGATGAAGATCGCCACGCCGATACTGGCGGTGCAATGGTGTTCAATCACGGCATCGGCCTGAGACTGGTCGTTGGTGGTCAGCAAGTAAGGTTCCGCCAGGCTGCTGCGGATTTTTTCGGCGATACGGGCCGCCTGTGCCGTCGCTTCTGTTTTGTCGCCGTTCAGGTTGTCCAGCAGGACGACAAACTCGTCACCGCCGAAACGTGACACGGTGTCAACCTCACGCACGCAGCGTTTGAGCCGCTGGGCGACTTCAATCAGGAGCAAGTCGCCAGCGCTGTGGCCGTATGTGTCATTGAGTGGTTTGAAGTTGTCCAGATCGAGGAACATCAGTGCCTGGTAACAGCCACTGCGTTTGCTGGTTGCCATGCTCTGATGCAAGCGGTCGGACAGTACGATGCGATTCGGCAGTGCGGTAAGCGTGTCATAAAACGCCATATGGTGCACCTGGTCTTGCATCTGCTTGCGTTCGGTGATGTCGGTGATGAAACCGTGCCAAAGCGTCGAGCCGTCGGCTTCGCGCTCGGGCAGCGAATCACCAAACAGCCAGCGGACTGTGCCATTGGCAAATTTGACACGGTATTCCTGGCGCCATGCCGTCAGGTCGCGCGCTGAAGCCTGGATAGAGGCGACGACGCTGTTGACGTCGTCGGGGTGCAAAATGGCAAGCACCGGGCTGGCATCGTCACGCACTTGCTCCGGACTGACGCCGTAAATGGAGCGCATCGCGTCACTGGCATAAGGGAAAGACGAGCTGCCATCCGGGCGCAAGCGGTATTGGTAAACCACACCCGGCACCTGGCTGGCAAGCTTTTCCCATCGCGCCAACGTCTCGCGCAACGCCTCCTGCGCCGAGCGCAGGCGCAGCATGGCATCTACGCGCGCCAGCAACTCGGTCTTGCTGATGGGCCGCGCGATGTAGCCGTCGGCCAGACCGCTCGTCAGGCCCGCTGCCTGGTCTTCACCGGTGGTTTTGAGGCCTGACAACAAAATCACAAAAACCCCAACCAAGGTGGGTTCGCTCTTGATCTGGCGCGCCACGTCCACGCCATTGCCGTCGGGCAACATCACGTCAAGCAATAGCAGCGCGGGTTGGTGCTGCCGCGTAAGTGCCAGCGCTTCGGCTGCACTGGCGCCGGTAACGACTTGGTAGCCCGCCTGTGTCAGGATGCGCGCTGTGGCCCGCAAAATATCGGGATCGTCGTCAATCACCACCAGGGTGGTGCTGGCTGGCTCAGCCATGCTGATGCTCCTTAATTGGGTTGGTGCTGCTGGGGGTGTGAGTCGGCCGCAGCCGATCTGGCGGCAGTGTGAAGCCAAACACCGAGCCCTGGCCGAACGCGCTTTGCACAAACATGCGCCCGCCATGCGCTTCAATGATCTTACGCGCAATCGCCAGCCCCAGGCCAATGCTGCGCTCGCCGGTTGACTTGTAGTTGGCTTGTCCGCTGGCAAACGATTGGAATAGTTTTTCTTGCTGCGCTGGCGCAATGCCCGGGCCGCCATCAGCCACCTGCACGCGCAGCTCAGTCGGCAGCCGTTCACTGCTGAGCGTGACTTTGCCGCCAACGGGCGAGTGCTCAATCGCATTGCTCAGCAGGTTGGTCAGTACCTGCTCGATCTTGGCGCAGTCCACAAACACACGTTGGCTCGCTGCATCAATCTTGGTGCTGATGGTGACCCCGCGCTTGCTGGCCACCAGGTTGACCAACCGCAAAGCCGACTGTGCCATTTGCGCCAGATCGGCCGTTTCTTCCTCCAGGCTCAAGCGGCCCGCCTCGATGATGCTCACGTCCAGAAAATCATCCACCACGCGGTGCATGCGCTCAGCGGCGCTGTGGATGGTCTGCAAAAAATCGAGTTGCTCTGCCGTCAAGCTGCCTGAGGCTTCGTCCAGCAGAAATTCGGCGTAGCTCAGGATCAGGCCGGTGGGCTTGCGCAGATCATGTGCGGCCATGCCCAAGAACTGGTTCTTCAGTGCGTTGAGCTTGGCCAACTCGTCGTTTTTGAGCGCCAGTTCGCGGGTCATGTTGTTGAGCTCGTGGTTGAGCTCAAGCACCTCGCGGCCAAGAAGGGCCTGCTCGGCCGCGTTGACCTCGCCAAACAGCAAATAGTCGGTGCCCAAAGGCTCTACCGTGACCTCAAGCGTTTGTGGCAAGCCCGTTGTGGTGTGAACATTGAGCAGACGCGGCCGAGCGCTATCGGCGAGCCATTCGGCAAAGGGGATCACACCGGCAAAATTGAGCAGTATGCTGTGCCAGGGCTGGCCCAGCAGTGGCTCGCCGATCAGCGTGCGGGCATGCCGGTTGGCTGAAAGAATGAGGCCTGATGCGCTCAGGCGCAGCACCACCACGCTGCTGCTCGCGGCCAGGTATTGCCAAGCCGGGCCAACGCAAGCGCCCGGCCAGTTGCTGTCGCCGTTGTCGCCACTGTTGTTGTCACTGCGCATACGTTGCGAGCTGAAGCTCGAGTTCATCCAGCGAGCTGATGCAAGTGGCATTGGGGTAAGCCTGCACCGCCTCCATGCCGCCCCAGCGCAGCGCCTGGCCACCTACCAGAATCGGTTGCGCGGGGAACTTGTCGGTGATGGCATCAAGCGCCTTGATCAATTGCGGGAGGTTGATCGACAAACTCAACGACAAACCCACCAGGGTCGGGCGGCGTTCTTCAATGGTGAGCAGCAGCTTGGGCAGCGGCGTGTCAACGCCCAGAAAGTACCCGCGCCATCCGTGCAATTCGCAAAAATCTGCAATCATGCGCCCGCCTAACTGGTGGTACTCGTCGGCGACGCACGCGACCACAATGCTGCGTTCCCGCTGCTGACCGGCAAAAGCATGTGGCTGTACCAGGCTCAGCATGCGTTCGGTGATTGCTGTGGCCAGATGTTCGGTTGCCACCGAAATGCGTTGGTTCTCCCACAGGTCACCGACTTGGTACATGGCGCGCTGAAAGAGCATGATGTACAGGGTTTTGAGGTCCGTGCCGGCGGCCACCAAGCTTTGCACGATGCTGGCGCATTGCGCGCGCTCACCTGCCAGGAGGGCGCTCAGATACTGCTGGTAAGTACTTTCGTTCAAAGTGCTACTCATGATGAATCCGTTATACCGCAGATTGCGCGGGCGTCGCCATACTTAGTTACTTGCGGCGCGCTTGGGTCAGGGTGGCTTCAAGCGTCTGCCATCGTTGATGGACTGCAAAGGTTTGTGCCTTGAGTTCCATCAAGCTGAGTTGTTGTCTGGATGGTCCTGTTTTTATGCCCATTTTTTTGGCGACTGTTTGATGTTTTTTCTGCAAGCCATTTTTACCAGCAGGTGGTGGTCAGCAAAATCATGCCCATGACCAACACCACCGGCATCTCGGAAGCCGAGCGCATGGTCGTCGAGCAGTGGTTTGAGAGTGGGGCCAGGACTGATTAACCGGGGCGTCTCAAGCCACGGCAGGCCGGTACACCCGGATAAGGGGCGCGATTTTGGCCAGCGTTTGCTGCGTCACGGTGCGCATGTCGTATTCGGTTTGCAAATTCAGCCAGTAGCGCGGCGCCATACTGAAAAACAGACCCAGCCGCAAAGCCGTGTCCGTCGTGATCGGGAGCGTGCCGTTTACGATGTCGCTGATGCGACTGGGCGGGGCACGTCCATGTCGGCGGAGAGTCGGCGCGCTGTGATGCCCATGGGCTTCATAAACTCTTCAAGCAATATTTCGCCGGGATGAATTTCGTCAAGCAACGTATTCGTCATGGTCACTCCAAATGGACTCAATCAGTGGTAATCCACAATTTCCACACGGTACGCACCATCGTCATGCCAGGCAAAGCAGATGCGCCACTGGTCGTTGATGCGGATGCTGTGTTGGCCTTTTCGATCACCTTTTAACGCTTCCAGCAAAACTCAGATTGTCAGTCTAATGAAAAACGGCGGACCGCTGTTGCGATCCGCCGAAGTTGTGTTCACGCCGATTGAGGTTTAACGTGCGCGCTCAGCCAAATACATCTCGATGCGGCGGTTCCTGGCGCGACCATCCATGGTGGCATTGTCGGCAATGGGCTCGTAGGAGCCACGGCCGTCGATCTGGATGCGCTGGGAATTGACCCCGCGGGCCACCAGGTAGTTGCGTGCGCTGGCTGCCCGGTTGATCGACAGCGGGTTGTTGATGGCGTCTGAGCCTGTGCTGTCGGTATGACCGATGATGCGGATCTCGGTGTTGGGCTGGTTGCTCAGGCCCTGTGCAAACTGGTCGAGGATGGGGCGCAGATTAGGCTTGATGACCGCGCTGTTGATGTCAAACGAAATGTCGCTCGGGATGTTCAGCTTGAGCTGGTTGTCAGCGGTTTGCATCACGTCCACGCCCGTGCCGGCGGTGGCCTGCTCCATGGCTGCTTTTTTCTGTGCCATTTGGTTAGACCAGATGTAGCCACCCAGTGCGCCCACGCCAGCACCGATGGCGGCCGATTTGCCGCTGTCGCCAATGGCAACGCCAGCCAGCGCGCCGACCCCAGCGCCAATGGCGGTATTGCGTTGTGCTTCGGTCATGTTTTCACAACCGGTGAGCAGCACCAAGGCGGCGGTCAGGCCGACAAGCACGGGACGACTGTGAGTAAACAAGGTTTTCATGATGGTTCCTTAGGAGTTGTTCTTAAAACCAATTTATACCAGCCAAGCCACAGTTCCGTATGTGCGTTGGCGAACACTCGCAAAAAAATGTAATGAAAAATTGAGAATCCGCATGGAGTCAGGGTGTCGCCTTGTCGGCCTCGGAGGTAAACGCGTCGGCATAAAACTCGTCTTCGGGCAAACCCGCTATCACGTAGTCAGTGCGCGCCGAGTCCACCACCACTGGCGCGCCGCAGGCATACACCTGGTGGCCGCTCAAGTCCGGCAGGTCTTGCAGCACCGCGCGGTGCACGAAGCCGGTGCGCCCTTGCCAGTTGTCCTCAATCAGCGCATTGGAAACCACCGGCACATAGCGCAGGTTTGGCATCTCGGCCAACTTGGCTTTTACCCAATCGTCCATATAAAGGTCAGCCGGACGGCGGCCGCCCCAGTACAACGTGGCCGCGCGCGTGCTGCCTTTGAGCTGCATCTGTTCGATGATCGCCTTGATCGGCGCAAAACCGGTGCCAGAGGCCAGCAGCACAATGGGTTTTGCGCTGTCTTCGCGCAGGTAAAAGCTGCCAAAAGGGCCTTCAACGCGCAAAATGTCACGCTCCTTCATGGCGCCGAAGACATGGTCGGTGAATGTGCCGCCGGGCATGTGGCGAATGTGCAACTCCAGCCCCTGGCCGATCAGGTGCGGCGCGTTCGCCATGGAGTAACTTCGGCGCACGCCGCCCTGCAGCAAAAATTCGATGTACTGGCCGGCGTGGTAGACAAAGACGTCGTTGGCCGGCATTTGCAGCAGCAAGCGCATCACGTCGGGCGATTTTTTCTCCATCAGCTTGATACGCGTCGGCATTTTCTTGATGGGCAAAGCGCCTTCCTGGGTGACCTGGCGCGACTCCAGCACGACGTCGCTCATGGGGCTGGCGCAGCAGGTCAGCACAAAGCCCTGCGCTTCTTCGGTGTCGCTGAGCGCCTTGCTTTGGTGCGCGCCGTGGTGCACCATGCCGCTGATTTTTTTGCATTTGCACGAGCCGCAAGCGCCGTCTTTGCAGCCGTAGGGCAGGTTGACACCCTGCGCGATGCCGGCTGCCAGTACGGTTTCTTCGGCTGCTACGGAAAATTCCCGGCCGCTGGGCTCGATGGTGACGTGAAAAGCCGTTGGGTTGGCGCTGCCGGTCATATTCTGGTTATCCTCTGAGCTTCATATTTTCAAAGGAGCTGATTTTGCCTGCATTGCGAAGCCCCCATGCGTTGCTCTATGCCACCCGTCCTGGTGCCTTGCCGGCGCGTTTTCGGCGCGAACGCGTCTTGCTGATCGGCTGTGGTGATGTCGGCCTGCGCGTGGCGCGTGAACTGGGCCCGCGCGTGCGGCTGCTGGCGCTCACCTCGCAGACCGCGCGCATGGCGGAGTTGCGCGCTTTGGGCATCACGCCGCTGGTGGGTAATCTGGACAAACCTGCCAGCCTCAAGCGCTTGAGCGGCCTGGCCACGCGGGTGGTGCACATGGCGCCGCCGCCCGACAGCGGCAACCAGGACCCGCGCACCCGGGCGCTGTTGCAGGTGCTGCGTCAGCGCTCCCCGGTGCAAAGCCTGGTCTATGGCTCTACCAGCGGGGTTTACGGCGACTGTCAGGGCGAGGTGGTCACGGAGCAGCGCGCGCTCAACGCGGCCACCGCTCGCGCGCAGCGGCGCATCGACGCCGAGCGGCGCATTCGGCACTTTGGCCGCGCTGCGGCGGTATCGGTCAATATTTTGCGGATTCCCGGCATCTACGCGCCCAACCGCGTGGGCGGCACGCCGCGCGAGCGGCTGCAAAAGGGCACGCCGGTGCTGCAGGCCAGTGATGACGTGTTCACCAACCACATCCACGCCGACGACCTGGCGCGCGCCAGCATTGCAGCCCTGTGGCGCGGCCGACCTGGGCGGGTGTACAACGTCAACGATGACAGTTGCCTGAAAATGGGCGACTACTTTGACCTGGCCGCTGATTTGTACGGCCTGCCACGGCCGCAGCGCGTGCCGCGCGCCACCGCCAATGCGCAATTGCCGTTGATGCTGCTGAGCTTCATGGGCGAGTCGCGCCGCATGGACAACACCCGGCTCAAAACCGAGCTGCGCGTGGCGCTGCGGTACGCCTCGGTCGAGCAGGGGTTGAAGGGCGTAAAAGGCTAGCGGCTTTATTGCGAACCCGTGCTCATGGTGAAGCTG